>CAZYKI010000018.1:0-26571 GCA_964648035.1 uncultured Candidatus Puniceispirillum sp.
AATTCAATAAATATGGTCGTAACCGTCTGGCTGAAGGCAAGCTGCCTATTTGTGCCGAAATGTGTTCAACCAAGGCATTGCTAGCGGGTGATGGTGACCAAGTGTCGAATATCTTCCGCGAGCGTGTGGTTGCCCGCGGTTTCGGCTCAGGCGCGTGGGGATGGGGTACCGCCTATTCCATCAAGGGCTAGCGCCCAGCAATAACAGGGCGGATCCTCTATATAGAGAGGGTCCGCCTTCCAACCATTTTTCTGTCTCTAATCAGACAGGGTCTTGGTCACGTTAAGCAGGCAGTTGTTGTGAGGGGCATATGACTACAGTCATCAAAAGGCTATTGACCATTTCGGCTGTCGCCATGCTGGGGGCAGGGCTGTCGGCTTGTGACGAGGACGAGCAGAACCGTATTATCCAGTATCAAAAGGGCGTATATTTAGGCAAAGCGGACCAGGCCTTGACGCCAGAACAAGTCCGGCAATTAGAAATTCGTACAAATGGGCAGCGCGCCTATTAACAGGCGCGACCCTAACCAAGGGAGATTACCTCTCATGTCACAGAATTTTGTCACTTTACGCCGTTATTTTAGAATGATCCTACTTGCCGCTGTAATCGGCTTCACCGGCGTTATTGGGGAGGCGGGGCAAACTCCGGCGTTCGCCCAAACGATGGGCGAGGTGCCAGGATCGTCCCTTGGCGTTAAATCCGATGCTGACCTATGGCGGTATGTGCGTACTGGCAACGCCGGATCGACCCAGATGAAAAATGAATTATCGGCGGTGATGATCCAATCTGAAGGCGACAATTGGCGGGCGTTTCGCAACGGCCCATTGTCGACTTATGGCGCCTATGGCCTTGGCGGGATCATTGCCTTGCTTGTCGTGTTTTACCTTGTGCGCGGACGCATACGCATCGATTCCGGCCCGTCGGATGAAAAAATCCTGCGTTTTGGGGCCATTGACCGGTTTGCCCATTGGTTGATGGCCGGATCTTTTGTGGTGCTTGGTCTGACCGGGTTGAACATGCTGTATGGCCGTTATATTTTGCTGCCAATCATGGGCAAAGACAGTTTTGCCACGCTCACCGCCTTTGGCAAATATGCCCATAATTATCTGGCATTTGCGTTTATGGCCGGGTTAGCTTTGTCATTCATTTTATGGGTGCGGCACAATATCCCAAGCCGACTAGACCTGAAATGGTTGGCGATGGGGGGCGGTATTTTCGTCAAGGGTGCCCATCCTCCCGCGCGGAAATTCAACGCCGGTCAAAAAATCATCTTTTGGGCAGTGATGATCGGCGGACTGTCAGTCAGCCTTTCGGGGATTGCCCTGATGTTCCCGTTCCAAACCCATATGTTCACTGAAACCTTTGGTCTGTTGAACAGTGTTGGCTTTAGCCTGCCTACCGATTTCACCCCGCTGCAAGAGCAGCAGCTGAATCAATTATGGCATGGGATTGTTTCGCTGGCCTTGGTGACGATGATTATTGCGCATATCTATATCGGCTCGGTCGGCATGGAAGGGGCGCTTGATGCGATGAATAGTGGCATGGTTGACCGCAACTGGGCCAAAGAGCATCACAATTTGTGGGTCGAAGAAGAAGACCAGAAGGTAAAGCCGGCAGAATAGCCGGCCGATCTTGTCTGTCATGATTGGTGGACTGTTGTCTTTGACGCCATTGCGGGCCGCCTTGTTGGGGGTCCTGCTTGGCTGCTGGCTTTTGATAGTGGGTTTTGGTCAGGCGTTGGCTTTCGATCGCTTTACCGCACATGGGGGGCCGGTCCGACATCTTACCCTATCGCCCGATGGGCTGCGTGTTGTCAGTGCCAGCTTTGATTATTCCGCGGTGCTATGGTCATCGCCTGATCTCGTTGCCGCCACAACGCTCTATGGGCATGAGGCCGCGGTTAATGTTGCCCGGTTCTCGCCCGATGGGGCAATGCTGGCGACCGCCGGCGATGATGCGTTGATCCAGCTATGGCCGGCAGCCGCGCTTGACGATGATACGGTGGCGCCGCTGACCTTGCGCGGGCATAAGGGCAAGATTGTGGATCTGGCCTTTTCGCCTGATGGGCGTTGGCTCGCCTCGGCAAGCTGGGATGGTGCAATCGGCCTGTGGTCGCTATCCGATACTGGCGCTGTCGCTGCCGTTCATGCCGGCTTTATCACCGGGCATGAAGGGCCGGTCAATGCGGTGCAATTTTCGGCCGATAGTCAATTTATCTACAGCGCCGGTTATGATGGACAAATTCGCTATTGGCGGCGGAGTAATGGCGAGTATTTGCGGAGTATTGTTCGCAATGGCTGGGGGGTATCCAATTTCGTTGTCGATGAGCCGGCCGATATGGTTGCGTTTGGCGGGTCTGATGGGGCGATGACGGTCATGCGGTTGTCTGACCAGGCAGAACTGCTGAAAATTGGTGATGAGCGTGTGCCGGTCTTGGCATTACATTATGATCGCGCGGCTGAAATGATTGGTTTTGGCAATGCCAAAGGACGGGTGGTGCTGATCGACACCGCCGATTGGTCAGTGGTTCGTGATTTTTATGCAACAAACGGCCCGGTGTGGAGTATGCTGATACTTTCAGGTGGCGAATCACTGCTGGTATCGGGGTTGGATGATTATATAACGCGCTGGCCGATCTATGAATTTCCACCATCATTTCTGGAAAAGCCGGGGCCGGCGCGCCGCTTTCATCCGGATAAAGCACTAAGCAATGGAGAGCGGCAATTTGCCCGTAAATGCAGCGTTTGTCATACGCTGCAGGCCGATAGTAAACGCCGCGCAGGACCAACTCTGTTTGGTGTTTTCGGGCGCCGCGCTGGGGGTTTGCCAGGCTATCCCTATTCCGATGCGCTGAAAAATGCCAACATCATCTGGGACGCGGACACTATTAGCCAGCTATTCGAACTGGGCCCCGACAAGGTGACACCCGGCACGAAAATGCCAATCCAGCGGATGAAAAGCGCGGCTGACCGGCGTGACCTTGTGACATTCTTGCAATCCGCAACGCAAGGGAAGATAATCGAGTGAACAAACAGCCGGTGGCTGTCAGGAAATGGAGACCAAAAGATGAAAATGGTTCTAATAAGCAGTGCTGTCGCTGTGGTGATTGCCTTTGGTGCCTATTATGTGTTGGTCAATAGCGGCATGGATTCAGCCGCGGTGTATTCCAGCGTCAATGTTCGCCAATAACCCTGTTATGCAGTAACAATCGGTTCCAGCTGGTTATTGGCGGCATATGTGCGCCAGCTGTTCATCATCCAGAAAAAACCGGTAATGGTTCGGATTTGTCGAGGCTGGCAGACCCGTTGTCACTAGCGTGGCAAGGGGGATATCGATCTGATTATGTTGCGCGGCCAGACAGGCGGCAAAGCCAGCTAATTTAGGCACGGCAAAACTGCTTCCCGCGACCGGTGTCTTTGTATGATCTAGCCCCTGGGCCAGCAATGATTCGGCAGGCAGGCCAATATCAACTGACCGGCCAAAATTGGACCCCGTAGCCAGCTGCCCATCTGCCAGTGTTGAGGTGACAACAAGGATGTTTTCCAGATCGTTCACCGCCGGATAGAGCGGCGTTTGCCCGATATCAAGCCCGTTATTACCGGCTGACACGATAAATAATAGGCGCGGATGCCGGCGGGCGGCGGCAAAAAAGCTGCGCCAGTCACCTTGATGACGGCTTCCCATCGGCACCATGATGATTCGGGCGCCATAGGTCGCCATCCAGTCGATAATGTCCCCCATGCGGGCCATGTCGGGGCGGGGATACCGCACCGGTAACAGCTGAAACCCTTTGGTGGTTTGCAACAGGATATCGACAACATAACTGCCGTGACGCCGCGGAAAAAAGGGGCTTTGTGCGGTATCTGCGTCAAAAGGGTGCTTGTCCTGGTCCCACGCATCCATCGCAACAAGCACGCCATCTGTATCGACAATAAGATGGTCGGCAATATCGCGCCGCCGATAATCAATGCCTGAATCAATATGGCCAATGATCGGGTCGCTGGCCCTTTGCTGACGGTTGGACTGGGCCAGAATGCCGGGATCAAGTGGTGGGTTCAATGGCAAGGTTTCAGTGGTGCCGTCAGAACGGCGAACAATAATATCACGGGCCATACCGGCCACCGTATATCTGATGCGCCGTGTTTCGATGATGTCGCAAGTCTGGGTCATGCTGACAAAGCTATCGGGCCGGCTGTCGGTGATCATCGTTGCGCGCATAGCCCGAAGCTGGCGGTTGATCAGAATGCCTGTCACACTGATTTGATTAGCGCCCTTGTTACTATAGCTCAGCTCGATGATGTGGGCAGCGCCCCGCTGAACCAGATTATACCGCGCAAACTGCCACCCTTCGATCGGCGGCATGGCGGCAACAAACCGCTCAACACCGTCGTTTGTATGCAGGATCGGGGCTTTTGCCTGCAGTTTTTGACAAAATTGTGCGACAATCGCCCTTGTTGTGGCGCTGTTGGCGGCGGGGCTTGCGATCACTGGCGATGGTGTGGGCAGGCCCGTAGACAAGAGCAAGAGAAAAAAAGCGGTGATAATGGAGCGGCGCGATGAAACGATTTTTGTCATGACAGCTGATCAGCCAGTGAAAACATGGTTGTGCGGCGCTTTGGTCGTGCTGATCGCCAGTCTAGGTCTGTTTGCCAATCCTGCCAAGGCCGATCATGGGCCCAAAACCTGGGCGAATGCGGTTGCATCGGTCGTTGTGGTGAATCCAACTTGGCCAGGCTATAACCGGCCAGGATTTGGCGCGCCGGCGGGAACTGCACCGGCAGGGACCGGGGTCTATTTTGCCGTTGATGGGGCGCAAAAGACACCCTTTGTCATAACCGCGGCGCATGTGGTGGAAAGGGCAAAAGCCATTGAAATCGTTGATATGTCTGGGGCTGCCTCGGCCGCCTATCTGGCCGCGGTTGATGTTGATCGGGATATCGCAATTCTACGGGTGGACAGGACAGGGCCGGCGATTGACGTAGCTATGGATGAACCGGCGGTTGGCAGCCATGTCTGCGCCCTTGGTAACAGCTTTGGCCTTGGCATCAGCTTTAGTTGCGGGGTTGTTTCGGCGGTTGGGCGCACCAATATAAAGATCAATAGGATTGAAGATTTTATACAGACCGATGCGGCGATAAATCCGGGAAGCTCGGGCGGTGCGCTTGTTGACAGTGCAGGGCGGCTGGTGGGAATGATTGACGCTATTTTCACCAAAGACGCCGATATTGATGCCGGTGTTAACTTTGCTGTGTCGGCGCGGCTGATTGAGGCGGCTTTGAACAGGTTCAAGGCCACTGGTCACAGTTTTTACGAAAGGTGAAGCAGGATGTCTGGTATCAATGGCGGCTTGCCTCTATAGTGAGATGACATTGACCAGACAGGACAGTAGGGTGCCGGTACATGACCGATAATCGCAACGGAAAATCATTGGTCGATCCCTATGGGCGAGTCGTTGATTATATCCGCGTTTCCGTTACCGACAGATGTGATTTTCGCTGTGTCTATTGCATGGCGGAACAAATGACATTCCTGCCGAAAGCCGATTTGCTGTCATTGGAAGAGTTGGAACAGGTGTGCCGCAGCTTTATGGCACTTGGCACCCGTAAAATACGGCTGACCGGTGGTGAACCGTTGGTGCGCCGAAATATTATGCATCTGATTCGCAATCTTGGCGCCGAGGTCAAAGCCGGTAATTTGGATGAGTTGACCATCACCACCAATGGCAGCCAATTGGAAAAACGCGCCGTCGAGCTGGTTGATGCCGGGGTACGGCGCTTGAATGTATCGATCGATACGCTGGATGCTGACAAATTTCGCAAAATTACCCGCTGGGGCGATTTGGACACGGTTTTGCGCGGCATGGCGGCCGCCAAGGCGGCGGGTTTGGCGATCAAGCTGAACGCGGTCGCCTTGCGCGGGGTCAATGATGCGGAATTGGGCGATATGGTGGCATGGGCCGGCGATCAGGGGTTCGATATGACCATTATCGAGGTGATGCCTATGGGTGATATCGGCAATGAAAACCGTGTTGATCAATATATGCCCCTCTCACAAGTGCGGGCGTCACTGGCCAATCGGTTCACTTTGTCTGACATCGATTTTCAAACACCCGGGCCGGCGCGCTATGTGAAGGTGGCCGAAACCGGCCGCAAATTGGGCTTTATCACGCCGTTGACCCATAATTTTTGCGAATCCTGTAACCGCGTTCGGGTGACCTGTACCGGCGAGCTGTTTATGTGTCTTGGTCAGGATGACAAAGCCGACCTTGCGACTGCGTTGCGCAGTGGCGGTGAGGCTGGCCTTGAAGCGGCGATAATCGAGGCGATTGGCCGAAAACCGAAAGGGCATGATTTTGTAATCAGCCGCCGTGTGCCATCGGTTGCGGTTGGCCGCCATATGAATGTGACCGGAGGGTAGGCGGTGACTTCGTCACGCCCCATCAATCCCGGGCGGCATCGCGCTGTTTTTGGCTTTGCCGGTTGGTCTGGGTCTGGAAAGACAACGCTTGTCGAAAAAGTTATCGCGCATCTGGCCGCCAAGACTATTGATGTGGCAACGATCAAACACGCCCATCATAATTTTGAAGCCGATCATGTTGGCAAAGATAGCTATCGGCATCGCAAGGCTGGCGCAAGGCAAGTGCTTGTGTCATCGGCACAGCGCTCGGCCCATTTCATCGAACATGTCGCCGCCGCCGAACCCGACTTGCCCTATCTACTTGATCAATTGCAGCCGGCAGAATTGGTGCTTGTTGAAGGGTTCAAGAGTTATCCAATTGAAAAAATAGAAATTTACCGCCCGTCAATCGGAAAGAACAAGCTCTATATTGCTGATCCGCTGGTGGTGGCGGTGGCCAGCGATGAACCGCTCGATGCTTGTCCATTACCGGTTTTTGATCTTGATGATGTTGAGGGCATTGCCACATTTGTCTTGGCCCGCACCAATCTGCGGCAGGCCAGCTGACAGATGGTGGCGCCGGCACCAGACCCGATCCCGATTGATATTGCGCGGGACCAGCTTGTCGCGGCGATAACCCCGGTTAACGATACTGAACGCGTGTCCCTTTCGGCGGCGCGTGGCCGTATCGCTGCCGAGACGGTTCTAAGCCAGATTGATTTGCCAGCGACCTATAATGCGGCGGTCGATGGATATGGCATTCACGCCGCCAGTTTGCTTGCCGCGCCTGACCGGCGGTTTCGGATTGCCGGTATAGCGCGTGCCGGACATCCATTTGCCGGTTCGATTGGGCCGGATGAGGCGATTGAAATTTATACCGGCGGGGTGATGCCCGCTGGGCCTGATTGCGTCGCGATGCATGAGGATTGTACCCGCACCGGTGATCATGTGACCATCAACAAACCGCTTGTCGCTGGTAATAATATGCGCCCACCGGGTGAAAATTTGGCCAGCGGTGAGGCAGTGATTGTCAAAGGGCAAAAGATAACAGCTTCATTGATTGGGCAATTGGCCGCATCCGGGCGGGCGGATATCGCCGTCTATCGGCGGTTGAAATTGGCCATTATGTCAACCGGTGATGAGGTGGTTGACCCAGGCTGCCAACCGGGGCCCGGGCAGATTAGTGATGCCAACAGGCCGATGCTAACGGCGATGCTTGCCGATTCCCATACCGAAATCATTGATGCCGGTATTGTCCCTGATCGGCGTGACCGGTTGGTCGAGGCCTATCGCGGCGCCTTGGCTATGGCCGATGTGGTGATCTCATCAGGCGGGGCGTCAGATGGTATTGAAGACCATACCCAGCATGCGATGCAGGCGGTGGGTGCCGATTGTGCCTTTTGGCGTTTGGCCATGAAACCAGGTCGGCCGATGGCAGTGGGGCAAGCCGGGGGAAAATTGATTTTCTGCTTGCCGGGCAATCCGGTGGCGGCGTTTGTCTGTACCCGCTTGCTTATCCAGCCGCTACTGTCAGTGCTGGGGGGTGGTGCGGCTGGGCCATTGTTGAAGCTGGCGGTCAAGGCCGGATTTTCGCATAAGAAAAAACCGGGGCGTGCCGAATATTTGCGTGTTGTGCTGTCGGGCGAGGGTGCCGAGCAGGTATTGCTTATTCATGGCCGTAAGGGGGCAGGGGTTATTTCATCTTTGACCGGGGCTGACGGACTTGTTGAAATACCACTTGATAATGCCGGTGTTGAACCCGGCATGGTGTTGAATTTTCTGCCATTTCATGAGCGTGGCTTATAGCTGGGCTACAGGGAGATCAGCATGGTTGTACGCATTACCGAAGATGATTTCGACATCGCCGCAGAACATCAAAAGCTGAAATCGGTCACTGCCGGTGCGATCGTAACATTCACCGGTACGGTTCGTGATTTGGCCGATGGCGGGTTGCAGGCGATGACGCTGGAACATTATCCGGGCATGACCGAGTCCGAGATTGAGGCCATTGTTGCAACCGCACAGGCACGTTGGCCCTTAACCGCGGTCAGCGTCATCCATCGGGTCGGGCGGCTTCAGCCGTTGGACAATATCGTTTTTGTTGGCTGTGCATCGGCGCATCGTGGGGCCGCATTTGACGCGGCCAATTTCATTATGGATTATTTGAAAACCAACGCGCCCTTTTGGAAAAAAGAAGATGGGCCTGACGGCGCAAAATGGGTCGATGCCCGCGATTCTGATACCGCCGCGCTGGCCCGTTGGCAGCGGTCATAAGCGGCCCATTCTGGTTGATTGATTAGGTCTGTTACGGTTAAGGCCGGTTAATTGTGATCGAGATATATCTTGGCCGGCGCACTGGTTGGCGCTGCGAAAAACTGGTCAGCCGGCGCGGATTCGACGATCTGTCCATGATCCATGAACAAAATATGGTCGGCAAGCCGTTCAGCTTGGGCCCGGTTATGGCTAATCATGATGATGGTCGTTCCCGCCGCATGCGCATCTTTGATTTGGGTCTCGAAAAAGCGCGTTGCCTCAAAATCAAGATGGGCTGTCGGCTCATCCAGAAACAAAAGTTGCGGCTGGCTGGCCAAAGCCCCGATCAGGGCCAGTTTTTGGGCCTCACCGCCGGATAATTGGCGGGCCGGACTATCGATTCTGTGCTGCAATTGGGCTTTTGTGAACCAGCTTTGTACCGTCGTTACGTCAAGCCCCGGACAGAGGAAATTGAAGTGGTCACGCGCTGAACGGCGGAGCATCACCGGCTTTTGAAACACCATTTTTTGCTGGTGTTGCGGTGGCCCGTCAATGCGGCCGCTATCGGGTTCGATCAGGCGATGCAAACACCATAAAAACAGCGATTTACCAGCTCCGTTATGGCCAAGAACGAGGGTGAGGGAACCGGTGTTAATACGGGCTGTAACATTGTCAAGAAGGCGCCGGCCACCGCGCGACAGCTGCAGGCTGGTCGCTTCAATGATCGCCGGTGACGAAGGACTGTAACTAGACATCGAGGCCTGCCTGTTTGAAATGGTGGCGCAACATCTGGCTGGCAATATTGACCGCAAGGGCGATCATCAGCAACACCAGTCCCAACGCAAGGGCAATCGCCAATTCGCCCTTAGAGGTTTCAAGAGCAATCGCGGTTGTCATGACCCTAGTAAAATGCCGGATATTGCCGCCAACAATAATAACGGCGCCCACTTCAGAAATAGCCCGTCCAAAACAGGCAAGCGCAATGGTGATCAGCGCAATGCGCCCGTCGCTGACAAGGGTACGAATACGCTGCCAGCGCGGCAAACCAAGTGACTCGAATAACGGGGTGTATTCATTGTTTAATGTTTCAAAAACCTGACGCGATAAGGCAATTGAAATGGGCAGCACCAGCACTGTCTGGGCTAAAGCCATCGCGTAGGGCGTGTAGAGAATCTGCATCCAGCCAAGTGGCCCTGATTGCGAAATTAACACATAAATAAACAGCCCAACAACAACCGGTGGCATACCTAGAAACGTGTTGGTAACGACAATCAGCGCGCCACGTCCCGGAAATTGTAGGCTTGCCAGCATCGCACCCGCCGGCAGGCCAACCGCCAAGGATACAATGACCGCGGAAAAGCTGATACCAAGCGACAGCCCTACAATGCCCATCAATTCTGGATCGGCTGACAGCAGCATATCGGCAGCAATGATAAAGGGGGCCAGAAAATCCATTGACGTGGCTGTTCCTACGGTCGCATCATATCAGTCAATGCGGGATGTAGTCATTTTTCCATTTCAAAACAACATTAAACGAAATGGAAATGCGCGGCATATCCGACATATTCGGATGTACAAGGTGATGCAAAAAGGCTGGCCAGATAAACAGGTCGCCCGCGCGCGGCATGATCCGGTGTTCCGGGTCAACTTGTCCGTCATTGCGGATCGCGTTCATATTGGCCTGTGGGCGGGGATCAAAAAAGCTGATTGCACAGGGGTTGAGATCCGAGCGGAATGTGTCAGCGTTGCTTTGATCCGGTACCGCAACATAGTAGGTGCCGGATAACCAAGAATGCGGATGATTGTGCAAATTATGGTAATCCCCGCGCATATTCACATTGGCCCAGCCTTGCAAAATCCAGTCTAGGTCATAGTCGATCCCGCTGTGGCGCGCATAGTCCAGAACCGCTCGGTCACAACATTGCCGCAACCAGACAAGCGCCGGATGATCGGTGATAAAAATGTTGTCGGTGGTGTAATCGACGGTCATATCTGCCCGCATCGCGTTTTGCGCCAGTAAATGGTCGGCTAAAACAGGGTTGGCTTGATCGCTGCCCGGCAGGCTGACCGACATGAATTGGGTTGGCCAAAGCTGGCGAAATTCGGGTGTGCCGGGAGACTCTTGTGACATGGCTGTTGGGTGTCCGGTTGGGTGTTGTTGCGATGGGCCTGCGATATTTGGTCCTTGATGCTGGGTCCGGCAGCGGGCGTGTATCATGTTGATTGTGCCACTGTCGGGCGGTAATCGACAAGTCCTATAAAAGAGGCGCATTTTTGTTTGATAGCGCCGGTGGTTTGTTGCACGATAACCAAGGTAGTGTCAGTCAACCAACAGCGCTACGCCTAGCCTACGAACCGCGCTGCCAATCTGCCGCATCGTTGGCTTGTCCATAACTATATCTGATTTTGTGTTAATTGTCCCTTTTGCGAGCCCCCTCATGAATGATCAAACCATTCCTGCCCCCCGTGGCCGTCAAGAAGATATTCGCTTTGTATCCGGCCATGGTCGTTATACGGCTGATATTGTGCCTGAAAATAGCCTGTATGCGGTGTTTTTGCGCAGTACTGTTGCTGCCGGTACCATCACCCGCCTTGACTGTGGGGCCGCGCGTACGGCGCCTGGTGTGGTCGCGGTGCTAACCGCTGATGACGCTGCCGCGGATGGTGTTGGGCAAATGATTTGGACCGGGTCGCCGGTGCGTGACGATGGCGGCAGCACCCCCGACACGCCGCGCCCCACCTTAAGCGGTGCTGAAATCAGGCATCTTGGCGAGCCAGTGGCCATGGTGGTTGCCGAAACAAAGCAGCAGGCGGCCGATGCAGCCGAGTTAATCGCCCTTGATATTGATATGGCACCAGCGGTGGCAATGTCGGCCACACATATCAAAGACGGGCCATTAGTGTGGCAAGACGCGGCAGATAATATTGCCTCGGTCCACCGGATTGGTGATCAGGCGGCTGTCGAGGCGGCTTTGGCCAAGGCGGCGCATGTCAGCCAGTTTGATTTCGATGTCTCCAAGGTGGCTGCCTGCACGCTGGAAATGCGCGCCTCGGCCGCTTATGTCGATGAAAGCGGCAAAAATTGCCTGATTACCAGTGCCCAAAGCCCCTATGCGGTGCGCGGTGAACTGGCCCAGCTGTTTGGCGTTGATGCTGAGGCGGTACGGGTTATTGCGCCTGATGTTGGCGGCTCGTTTGGCATGAAAGGCACGTTGTTCCGGGAAGATGCGCTCGTCATGTGGGCGGCAAGACGCCTGCAACGACCGGTGTTCTGGACCGCGGATCGCAGTGAGTCGATGCTTAGCGACGAACATGCGCGCGCGGTCAACGGCACGGCCCGGCTTGGGTTGGACGCTGACGGCAATTTTACCGGATTGTGGGTCGAGGCGCGGGTGGATACGGGGGCGTATTTATCACGCCGCACAAAGGGGCTGGTCAATAATATCGGGGGTATTGCCGGGCAATATAAAACCCCGGCGATTGCGACTGAAATCACCTTTTATTTTACCCATACGATGCAAACATCGCCCTATCGCGGGGCCGGCCGGCCGGAGGCGACCTATATTATCGAACGGCTGATCGATCAGGCCGCGCGCGAGACTGGCCGTGACCCGCTTGCGTTACGACAACAAAATTTGATCCCTGCGGCGGCTATGCCGTATCAGACGGCATTGACATTCAACTATGATTGTGGGGATTTTCCACGCGTTGTTGCCGAAGCGGCGAAACGGGCGGATTATGCGGGATTTGCAGCGCGGCGGCGGGACTCTGAATCACGCGGTATGCTGCGCGGTATTGGTATCTCCAACCCGATCGAGGTTGCCGGTGGCCCGCTGAAAATGTTGCGAAAGGATGTCGCAAGACTGACCGCGAAACCGGACGGTACGATTTCATTAGCACCCGGCTTGATGTCAGTCGGCCAGGGGCATGAGACGGCGCTGGCGCGGATGGCGTCAGACCGGCTTGGGGTTGATATTGACCATATCACCTATCATCAAGGCGATACTGATCTATTGCCCGGCGGGCGTGGTAGCGGTGGGTCAGCGGCAACGGTGATCGGCGGGGCGGCGGTTCATGTGGCGCTAGATGAGCTTATCGCCGCCGGCAAGGGAATTGCGGCAGGTGTTATCGGCTGTATGGTTGACGACATCACCTTTGATGCTGGCCAATTTCATGGCCCTGCCAGTGCCAATCACAAGCCGATGGGATGGGATGATATTGCCAGCCATAGCAATGCTGATGGGGGGCTGTCGGTGCTTGGTGAATTTTTACCGCCTGATGTGACCTATCCTAATGGCTGTCACATTTGCGAGGTCGAAATTGATCCCGCCACCGGGGTTGTCACATTTGCCGATTATGTGGTTGTCGAGGATGTTGGCACGGTTTTGAATGCTGATATGGTGGAAGGGCAGATGCATGGCGGCATTGCCCAAGGCGTTGGTCAGGCGCTTGGCGAGATTTTACGCTATGATGACCACGGGCAGCTATTGTCAGGGTCGTTTATGGATTACCAGATGCCGATAGCCGGTGATTTGCCGTCATTCCGTATTTCAACGCTTGCCGTGCCGACAGCCGTCAATCCGCTGGGGGCCAAGGGGGTTGGTGAGGCTGGCACGGTCGGGTCATTGGCGGCTACCATGAATGCGGTGATGGACGCATTGTCGACGGCCGGGGTTACCGCGTTTGAAATGCCGGCCACGCCGTGCCGCGTCTGGGAAGCCCTTCAGGCCGCCAAGCGCTAGTCGGCGTCCCTCTGGGCTTTCGACCGGTCAAGAAGATGGCTGACTTCCCGCTGTAAGGCCGGTTTTTCGGCCGGATGCAGGAAATGGCCAATCTCGGTTTCAACGCCATGGCTGGATAAGACCACCCGTTGTGCCTGACGTGACGAGGATGCGGGCGAGACCGCAGGTGTCAGGCGGACCTTGATCCAGCCAAGCGGGAATTTTGTGGCGCTGGCCTTGCCATTGGCATCGGTCCGTTTGACGGTGACAGTGTCGGCGGTGGTTTCGATTGTTTCGCGTTTTTGTGCGGCCCGATAATTCAGTTTGAACGCCCCCCAGACGATCAATAGTTCAAGCCCTAAAAAGCCAATAACCGGCCACGCACCGGCCAGAAAAAAGCCAAGGCCAATCGTGAATAACAAGCCGCCGAGAATAGACATTAAAATGACAAAGCCCTTTGGCGACAACGACCGGTGTGGCCAAATCGACAAGCGTTCAAGGACCTGTGCCCCGGTTTTTGCCAGGGGCGGCTTTGATGATGGGCTTTGCTGTGTCATTGTGGTATCAGATGGCTATCGGGGACCTTTTCGTCAAGTCGCTTGTCGCCGCGGCCACTCCTAATTCTTGAAAAAAATGACGGTGACCCATGCGCTATATTTACAAAGTCTGTGACCAGAGCTTATGGGATCAGGCGGTCGATGTCGGTTATTTTGCGGGTGCGGAAATCGATCTTCAGGATGGGTATATCCATTTTTCGACAGCCACCCAGCTACCCGATACATTAGCCAAGCATTTTGCCGGCCGAACTGGCCTGTGCCTGTTACGGGTTGATCCAACCGGGCTTGCCATCACATGGGAACCGGCGCGCGGCGGTGATCTGTTTCCCCATCTTTATGATCATCTGCCGTTGTCGGCGGTTGAACCACTGGGCGCATTAGCGCTTGATGCGCGGGGCGTTCATCAATTGCCAAGCCAGCTTTGAACAGCTGACAGGCGGGCGGTTTTGGCAGGTGACGACAGCGCTAGGGGCGGGCTTGCGCCCCAGATTGGCCTCGGCCAATCTGGATCATCCCGATGACGCGCCACGATATGGATGTGAAGCTGCGGCACCATATTACCGATAGCGGCGGTATTGATCTTGACGGCGTCGGTATGGGTTTTTAATTGTGCGCCAAGCGCCGTCACCACCCGCCACATGTGATCTGCCAGCGCGGGATCAAGGTCATGAAGTTCGGTTGCGCTGGTTTCGGGCACGACAAGTAACCAGAAATATCGGGCATCATTCATCAACCGCACCTGTAGAGCACCGACCCGCGCCACCAAGAAACTATCGGCAGCGAGGGTGGGGTGTAGGTCAAAGGTCAATGTCTGATCAGCCTTTCCCGGCAACAATTTTGGCGATTCCCTCACCACAGGTAACGGTGCTGGCCTTGCCGCCAAGGTCACCGGTGCGCAATTCTGGTGTCGACAGCGCCTGATCAATCGCATCGGTGATGCAGGCGGCGGCGTCGGCGAATCCCAGATGTTCAAGCATCATTGCCCCCGCCCAGATTTGGCCAACCGGGTTAGCGATACCTTTGCCGGCAATATCCGGGGCAGAGCCGTGAACCGGTTCAAATAGCGATGGGAATTTGCGCTCCGGATTGATGTTGCCTGACGGGGCCACGCCAATAGTGCCGGTGCAGGCCGGGCCAAGATCAGACAGAATGTCACCAAACAGGTTGGACGCAACAACAACGTCAAACCAGTCTGGATGAAGCACAAAATTCGCGGTCAGAATATCGATATGGTACTTGTCACAGGTAATATCAGGGTAGTTTGCGGCCATTGCCTCGACCCGTTCATCCCAATAGGGCATGGTGATCGAAATGCCGTTTGATTTGGTGGCCGATGTCAGATGTTTGCGCGGCCGGCTTTTGGCCAATTCAAACGCAAATTTCAACACACGATCAACGCCGATGCGGGTCATGACGCTTTGCTGCGTTACAAATTCACGATCGGTGTCGGGGAACATGCGCCCGCCAACCGATGAATATTCCCCTTCGGTGTTTTCCCGGACGATCATCATGTCAACATCGCCGGGCTTGCGATTGGCCAGCGGTGAGGGGACCCCCGGCAGCAATTTGACAGGCCGAAGGTTAATATATTGGTCAAATTCGCGGCGGAATAGGATCAGCGACCCCCACAAGGAGATGTGATCGGGAATGCCGTCGGGCCAGCCAACAGCGCCAAAATAAATGGCGTCATGATTGCCGATCTGGGCTTTCCAATCATCCGGCATCATCTGCCCGTGCTTGGCGTAATAGTCATAGCTGGAAAAATCAAAATGGTCGAAATGCAGATTGATATCAAATCGTTCCATTGCGGCTTTGAGGACGCGCAAGCCCTCTGGAATGACCTCTTTACCGATACCGTCACCGGGAATGACAGCAATATTGAACCTGTTTTTTGCCATTGTTTTTTCCATTTTTGATTGATGTCATCACTGATGAGCTATTGGGCCACCCACAATGGTGGTTTCGCGCTGTTTTCACAAGTGTTTTTGGCCGACAGCAGCCGGTTGGCCGATAAAATACGGCTATTACCTTAAAATGGCATCGGGTAGCGCCGATGGGCGGCCGCAATCCGGTCATGCGTGTCCTTATCAAGGCTGACAGTTGTGGCACCCAGCGCCTCGGTCAATTGTGCTGTACTGGTGGCACCAATGATAACCGATGTCATAAATGGCCGCTGCAAGGCCCAGGCCAAGGCCAATTGGGCCGGTGAAACCGCGGCCTCGGCGGCAATCGCCACATAGGCATCAACAGCGGCGGTACTATGCGGCGTGATGCGGCCACCAAGATCATCAACAAAGCTTCGTCTTGAACCAGCCGGTGTTGTGTCGCCCTGATATTTACCGGTCAGAAGCCCTGCGGCCAATGGTGAAAACGCCAATAATCCAACCTGTTCGTGATGCGCCAGTTCAGCCATATCAAGGTCAAATAACCGGCATAAAAGACTATATTCATTCTGCACCGACACCATGCGCGGCAAATTATGTGCCGCCGCAATCGACAGCCAGCGCATGGTACCCCATGCCGACTCATTCGACAGGCCAACATGCCGGATTTTCCCTTGGTCGCGGCATTTTTCAAGATGGTAAAGGGTCTCTATCATATGATCGATCACAGCGGCGCTGTCTTGTGTGCTTGGGTCATAAAGCCAGTTCTTTCTGAACATATATGAGCCGCGGTTGGGCCAGTGAAGTTGATAGAGGTCGATGTAATCGGTCTTGAGCGCGCGTAGCGAATTATCAAGCGCCTGATCAATGGTGGCGGGGCTAATGGGCGCCCCGTCGCGCACAATGTCATAGCCGGCCCCAACGACCTTTGTCGCCAAGATGATGTCGGCCCGGCGGCCTGACGCGGCGATCCAGTCGCCAATGATATGCTCGGTGCGCCCTTGGGTTTCGGCCGATTTCGGGTTTACCGGATACATTTCAGCGGTATCGATAAAATTGACCCCGTGATCTAGCGCTAAATCGATTTGGTCATGCGCCTCGCTAGCGGTGTTTTGGGTCCCCCAGGTCATCGACCCAAGGCACATTTCGCTGACGTCAATATCGGTACGGCCAAGCTTGTTATATCGCACAACAACTCCTATCTTTCTACGCATGAACATGTCGGCCAGATGATAACAGCATCGCCGTCCGTCATTATCAGCTAGCACAGCAAGATAATGAGCGGCCACCGATTGTTGCCTGGAGCGGGTTGGTTTTTCAAGGTGGTTTCTATGCGGGTTGCGGTAATTGGGTCGGGAATTTCTGGGCTGGCCTCGGCGTGGTTGCTGCGGCAGTCGGCGGATGTGCATCTTTTCGAGTGTGACAACCGCCTTGGGGGGCATGCGCATACGGTTGAGGCGCAATTTGGTGACGCGCGGGTGCCGGTCGATACCGGTTTTATCGTATTCAATCCATTAAACTATCCCAACCTTGTCAATCTGTTCACCCAGCTGGATGTGCCGACGATCGACAGCGATATGTCTTTTGCGGTGTCGATGGGCGACGGTCAGATGGAATATGAAGGATCGGTCCGCGGCTTGTTTGCCCAGCCCGGTAACTGGATAAAGCCGCGCTATTGGTCAATGCTGATTGATCTGGTCCGGTTTTACCGCACCGCGCCGCGCCAACTGGCTGCTGGCCCGGCGACCGAAACGCTTGGCGCGTTCATTGCGCGCAACCGCTATGCTGATGCGTTTGTTGCCGATCATCTGTTGCCAATGGGGGCGGCAATATGGTCGGCCTCAAGTCAACGGATGATGGATTTTCCAGCACGCTCGTTCATGCGGTTCATGGAAAATCACAAGCTGCTGAATTTTATCGATCGGCCGCAATGGCGAACGGTTGCGGGGGGATCCCGCGCCTATGTTAACGCGATTGGGGCTAGCCTTGGCAAGGCGGTGCATCTGAACAGTGATATCAAGGGGATCCGGCGCGATAATAACGGCGTCTATCTGACGTTGGCTGGGCAGGGCGAAATCTGGTTCGACAAGGTCATTTTGGCGGCGCATGCTGACCAGTCCTTGGCCTTGATCCGTGATCCATCGGCGGCGGAACGCGCGATCTTGGGCGGTTTTTCGTTTCAGGACAATCATGCGGTGCTGCATTCCGACCCGGCGTTGATGCCGCGGCGGCGGGCGGCATGGGCGTCATGGAATTATCTGTCCGGCCCGGAACGGGCTGGCAGGCCCCAGTCCGATCAGCGGCGGCCGAATGACCTGTGCTTGACCTATTGGATGAACCGCCTGCAATCGATTGACCAGCGCTATCCGCTTTTTGAAACATTGAACCCGATCTTTATGCCGGATCCTGACCTTATCCGCGGCGAATATATCTATCGGCATCCGGTGTTTGACGGCAAAGCGATCGCCGCACAGCATCAACTGGCCGAAATTCAGGGGCAGAATGGGGTGTATTTTGCCGGCGCGTGGACCGGCTATGGCTTTCACGAGGACGGGCTGAAATCGGCGATTGCGGCGGCGTTAAGTCTTGGGGCTAATGTGCCTTGGCCAACCCAAGTTCGTCCGTGGCCGCGTGTAGCAACCACTATTGAGAATAGCGCCTGATGTCGGCGGTCGATCTTGTGCTGTCCGATATCGTCCATATCCGACATGGTGGCGCGCATCATCCGGCTGTGCATGTGTTGCGCCGCAAAGGCCTGTCATTATGGCTAGATCTTGACCAGCTTGATGCGGCAGACCGGCAAAGCCGTCTATTCTCAGTCGGCCGGTTTAATCTTTTGGGTTTTTATCAAACGGATCATGGGCCAAATTTTACGGCCGGAAAAATGGTAATGCCATTGGCTGATTATGTGCGCGATATGGCCGCAAAATTGGCACCGGGGGCCGCGGTTGATCGGGTGTATCTATTGACCTTTCCCCGGCTTTTGGGGACGGTGTTTAACCCGTTGTCGGTGTATGTGGCCCGTGACCGTGCCGGGGATGATATTGTCTATATTTATGAGGTGCGTAACACCTTTGGTGATATGCATGCTTATGTTGGCACGCCGCGCCAGTCTGGCGCGATGCTCTATGCCGATAAAATTTTTCATGTATCACCGTTTTTTCCGGTTGCTGGTGGCTATCGGTTAAAGATCAGGGTTAATGATCAGGCGATCAGTCTGGTGATGCGCTATTTTATCGATAATGCACCGGCATTGACCGCGACATTGCGCGGCCGGCGCTGGGTGCTATCGGGTGCGTCGATTGTTCGGCTGTTGTGGCAAGCCGGGCAATTACCCTTCAGGCCGATTGTCGCGATCCATTTTGAGGCTTTGAAATTATGGGCAAAAAAGTTACCATTTTACCGTCGGCCAGAGCCGCCGGCGCCATGGTCGCGTGCATGTGAATCTGATAAGGCTGAATAGGGTATGTTTTCCGGTTTTGTACAGCGCCAGCAACGCGAAATTCTCTTTCACATTTTGGCAAACCTGCACTGCGGCGCGGTACAGGTGACAATGCCTGATGGCAGCCAGCATAGCTTTGCCGGTGGTCATCCGGGGCCGGATGCCGATGTGCATTTTCACCATGACCGGGCGATTGGCCGGCTTTTGCGTGACGGCAAAATGGGGTTTTGCGAGTCCTTTATGGATGGCGATATTAGCTGTAGCAACCTGCCGGCATTTATCGAGCTGGCTGCCCGTCACGACCAGTATTTCGACCAGAAATTACGCGCGAATATGGTACGAAAATGGGGCTTGCAGCTATTTCACCGGTGGCGGCACAACAGCAAAAAAGGGTCAGCGCGGAACATCGCGCATCATTACGACCTAGGGAATGCGTTTTATCAAGCGTGGCTTGACCCAAGCATGACCTACTCATCGGCGGTTTTTGAGCGTGAGGATGAGGCATTAAGCGATGCGCAGCGCAATAAATACCGCCGCTTGGCACTGTTGGCCGACATTCAGCCTGACGATCATGTGTTGGAAATTGGCTGTGGGTGGGGCGGGTTTGCGCTTTATGCGGCAGGCGAGATTGGCGCCACAGTAACCGGTATCACCATTTCCAAAGAACAATTTGCCTATGCGCAGACAGCGGTCGTGGCGGCAGGTCTTGACGATAAAATTACCCTGAAATTGATGGATTACCGGGATCTTGACGGCAAATTTGACAAAATCATATCGATCGAGATGTTTGAAGCTGTCGGGCAGCGCTATTGGCCGCTCTATTTTGCGACCCTGTCACGGGTGCTGAAACAAGGCGGGCGCGCCGCCCTCCAGTCAATCACCATCACCGATGCGGCGTTTCAGTCCTACCGCGATCAGCCCGATTTCATCCAACGCTATATTTTCCCAGGGGGGATGTTGCCATCATTACCGGTTCTTGAAGAGCCGCTGGCCAAAGCAGGGCTGCAGATGGTCAGCGAAACCGGGTTTGCGGATGATTATGCACGGACGTTGGATCAGTGGCGCCATCGCTTCAACCGGTCATGGCCTGCCTTGGCGACAGGAAAATTCGATGAACGATTCAAGCGGATGTGGAACCTATATTTGGCCTATTGTGAGGGTGGGTTCAGGTCGGGCCTGATTGATGTAAAGCAAATGCTGCTGACGCATCGCTAGGCCGATTTCGGGCTAGGCCGTTGGCTTTAATCTGAACAACCGCAAGATGGGCCGAACGAGGGCGCCAATCACCGGTAAATGTTGCAAAAGCTGGCTGGCGCTGTCCCAATGATCGATATGGTGGCTGATTTTTCCGTTGGCATTGCTATGCACCTCGGTCATGCCGGTAAAATCCAGAGCGGTATGCGGCCAGTTTTTCAGCCGGCCGGTCATCTGCCATCGCAAATAGCTGACAGATCCCGAATGGGCGATATCGCTTACCACAAAACGCGGCGACTCACAGGTTTCAAACATATGATCAAACACCTGTTTGAAACCAGCTTTGCCGGTGATTTGGTTGAACGGGTCGCTGAAAAACACATCATCGGTGACCAAAGCATATAAATTGTCGGCATTGGCCGGGGTCAAGCCGACAAACGCGTCGACATAAGCCTGAATCAGTGTTTCATGCGATTGCATTTTACCAGTCCTTGTTGTGGTTGCGTCGGGGGCGGTTACAGGGCACCGGTTTGCCGCCCAACGAGCCAGAAATAAAGGCGATCCGGAAGCCAGCGTAGCAGCCCCATGCGGCGGGTAAAGGCCTTGGGAAATTCAATCGAAAAATCAGACGATTTCAACCCGTCAAGGATATAGGTTGCCGCTTGGTCTGCGCTGATCAGATGCGGCATATCGAAATCATTGACCGCTGTTGCTTCACTGTCGACAAATCCGGGGCAAATCACCTGAATTTTAATACCCTTTGGGGTCAAATCGAAATAGAGCGATTCGGCAAGCGATATCAAGGCGGCCTTGGTAGGGCCATAGGCGGCCGATTTCGGCAAGCCGCGCCAGCCAGCAACTGACGAGGTGATGGCAATATGGCCGGCTTTGCGCGCCACCATAGACCGGATCACCGGTGCCAGCGTGTTTACAACACCCATGTAATTGACATCCATATGATGGGCATAGACGGCAGGGTCCATTTGGCTGGAATCCTGTGGCTGATAGATGCCGGCATTCAAGATAGCAACATCAATTGGCCCAGCATGCGCTGTGGCGGTCTCTACAATCGCTGCGATGCTGGCGGCATCGGTAACATCGGCGCTATAGGGGTGAAACTGAGGATATTTGGCCGCCAGAAAGCGCAGCCTATCATTGCGCCGCGCGACACCGCTGACCTCATGGCCAAGCTGTGCAAGATGCGATGCGAGCGCGGCGCCGATCCCGGATGATGCGCCTGTAATCAGATAATGGGCCATGGTCACTCTTGCTGGCTGCGCGACAGGCGGGGCGGTGGCCCGCCTTTGTTCCCCTCTATATGGCCTCATCGCGGTTTTGTTGCAATGGGGCGGCGTGGCGGTGGCGCGGCGGCGTCCTCGTTTGAGTTTAAGTAATACTTAATTATAAAATTATATATTATTGAAATTAAATGTTAAAAATAGACCGTAGATTACGCGTAGGGATGGCAAATTATTGTCCTGAGGCATGAATTGATCTAAGCTTTGTCGAGGCGTGACAAATAAAGGCTTGTGAATCTATTGGTGGCTGGCTGGTCGGTTTTTTGGGCTTGTTGTCATGTTGGTATCCGTGACGTGGCCGAGGATGGTTACCGGTTAATCGTGAAGTGACCGGAAAAAGGGTCACAAGTTTGTCCTGAAGTGACCTGATCGGTCACAAGGGCCGCCAAGTTTCCGTTTTGTTATCCGTTGTGGCTTTTCGTGACCGCATCAAGGCAGATAACGAAAGGAACATCACATGGAAATGCTGAATAATGTCGTCGGTTGGCTGAACGGGATCGTCTGGGGCCCACCGATGCTGTTTTTGATTTTGGGAGTCGGTCTGTTTTTGACTATCGGCTTGCGGTTTTTGACGATCAAACGAATTCCCTTTGGGTTTGGTTTGTTGTGGAAAGGGCGAATACCGGGCGATGATGAGGGGCAAATTAGCCCGTTCAATGCATTGATGACATCATTGTCGGCGACAATCGGTACCGGGAATATTGCCGGCGTTGCCACCGCTGTTGCGTTGGGGGGACCCGGGGCGATTTTCTGGATGTGGATGACAGCGCTGGTTGGTATGGCCACAAAATATGCCGAGGCTGTCTGTGCTGTCCGGTTCCGGGAAACCGACGAGGATGGTAATTTTGTTGGTGGTCCGATGTATTATATCCGCAACGGGCTTGGCGAGAATTGGAACTGGCTGGCAATCTGTTTTGCTATTTTTGCGATGATTGCCGGTTTCGGTATTGGCAATATGGTCCAGTCGCAAGAAGTATCAGCGGCGATGGAAGAAGCCTTTGGTGTCGACCGCTTTGTGACCGGCATTGCGTTGGCTGTGTTGGCTGCCGCGGTCTTGCTTGGCGGCATCAAGCGCATTTCGACAGTGGCCGGCAAGCTGGTACCGGCGATGGCCGTTCTGTATATTTTGGGGGCGTTGGTTGGGTTGGTGGTCAATATTGACATGATCCCGCAGGCCTTTGGCTTGATTTTCACCTATGCCTTTACCCCGCATGCGGTGACAGGTGGCGCCATTTGGGCCGCTATTCGCTATGGGGTGGCCCGTGGTGTGTTCTCGAACGAGGCGGGGCTTGGCTCGGCGCCAATCGCCCATGCCGCTACACAAACCAAGGAGCCTGTCTCACAGGGGCTTGTGGCGATGCTTGGTACCTTTATCGATACCATCATTGTCTGTACCTTCACCGGTCTGGCGATTCTATGCACCATCGGATGGGATACCGCCGGGCAAAAGGGTGCGGCCTTAACAGCCTTTGCTTTTGAAACCGCACTTCCCGGTTCGGGCGCGCAGATTATTGCGATTTCGATTGCGGTGTTTGCCTTTACCACCATTCTGGGGTGGAGTTATTATTCTGAACGGGCGGCGCAATATGTGTTTGGCCGGGCCGTGATCATGCCGTTCCGGTTGGTGTGGTGTGTGATGGTGTTGGTTGGCGCGGTGATTGCCGGATTTGAGCAGATTAAAGCTGGCGCCGAGTTTGTGTGGCTGTTGTCCGACACATTGAATGCGATGATGGCATTGCCGAATCTGATCGCTTTGGCGGCCTTGTCGCCGGTTATTTTCAAAATTACCCGCGAATTTTTTGACTCACGCGGCGAATCTGAAAATAATCCGTTCTGACGGCAGTTGATTTTTGCCAAGAAAAAGAGGCCCGGCGATTTTTGGTCGGGCCTCACCTGTTATGGGCGGCAACATGCCCGCGGCGACAAGCTGTTCAGCGGGTGACCGTTAGCCGGATCGGAAATAGCATTTCATCAATCGCAAGACCATGCGGGGCGGCCGGAAACACCCCTGATGTTTTGATGCGGCGATCAAGTTCGCGATTGAACCGCCCATTTTGGCTTTTTTCGATAAAGGTAACGCCAATCAACTCGCCGGTGCGGGCAAGCCGTATCGCCACTTTGGCGGACCCACGGTTTCGCAATCCTTTGGTCAATCGCACCAGGGTGCCGCGCACATTTTGTCCCCAGGATTTGACATGCTCCATATCGATGACATCGGCTGGAGTTGTCGCATTTCCGGCGGTGGCCATAGGGGGCGCTTTGGCATCACCG
Organism: uncultured Candidatus Puniceispirillum sp.; assembly: GCA_964648035.1. Taxonomy (GTDB): domain Bacteria; phylum Pseudomonadota; class Alphaproteobacteria; order Puniceispirillales; family Puniceispirillaceae; genus UBA3439. Next base: position 24,016 of record CAZYKI010000018.1, read on the forward strand.
GCTAAAGTTGAGGTGGTCCGGCGCGCGGGGTTGCTGTACGTACTGGTCGGTACGCTGGGGCTGATATCGGCATTGGCGATGCTGGCGGGGGCTGTTGTTACCGCCACCTCTTTTGTAGAAAATTTGTTTTTATTCAGTTTATTGTCATTTGTTTCTGTTATTTTAGGTGAATCACGCATCAGGTTGTTTTCAGAAAGACGCGGTGCCGGGGCAGGATCCGTTGCTGGTGCTTTCGCCATTTCCATGACTGGGGCGGGCGGCACTATCGGGGCGACAGGACGGCTTTTTGGCAAGTACCGTGGGATTGCCATCGGTTCAGGCAGTGTCTTGATTTTAGCCACTGGTATTGCAGGGCCGTTGCGTGTGATGTGGGGTTTGCTGGCTGTAACAAGAGGTGTGGCGGTTGTCGGTGCGGGTGATGGGGGCTTTGGGCTATCGCGGCGGGGTGACGTTACCGGGGCGGGCGGCGTTTGTGGCTGTGGCGCAAAGACAACGGCAATGGTGTGAAGGGCGGCACCTTTGTTGGCGGTCTCGATGCCCCAAGCGAACGGGTACAGGATTGCGACAGCCACCAGCGCATGGATCAGGAATGATGGTCCCCACCATTTCCAACGGTCAAGATACGGTGTGCGTTTCCTGTCCAAACTTCAACGGCTCCCGTAAATGGTTTCAAGATTATGTTTATGCAGAATGTCTTTTGCTTTCCCGTCAGCGATGAGGGTGCCGTTGCGCAAGGCCATAACGCGGGTGAAATGCTGCCGTGCCAGATCGGCGTCATGGATGGTCGCCAGAACCGCCTTGCCAGCCTTTGCCATATTTTGCATCAACCCCACTATATTCAGCTTTTGAAACGGGTCGAGGCTTGCCAAAGGTTCGTCCATAAATATCACCGGGGTGTTTTGCACCAGCGCTCGCGCGATCAATGCTAGGGTCAGTTCACCGCCCGACAGGGTTTTTAGGCGCCGGTCGTCAAGATGGGGAATCCCGCTGAAATCCAGCGCCTCGTCAATTGCCTGTACCATAACGCCGGGAGCTCCGGGAGCGCCGGGGCTGCGTTTTTCGTTGGCGTATCGTTTTTCGGCGGTATAGGTCAGCAGCTGCCGCACGGTGATATCCCAAACAATATCACGGTCTTGCGGGACCCAAGACACCATCGCGGCGCGCGCCACCGTTGGCATCGCGGCCAAATTACAAAACCCTTGATGCGGGATCAATTGCAGCATGGCGCGCATCAGGGTTGTTTTGCCGGATCCATTGGCCCCGACCAGCGCCACCATCTCACCAGATGTGATAGATAGCGATATCGCCTCGATGATGCGGCGCTCTTTGATCGTAACCGACAGGTTTTTTGCGATAATCTGCTGCATCCTCTTATCCGCTCTGCCGCTTGATCAGATATAGGAAGAACGGGGTCCCAAGAAGGGCGGTAAAGACACCAAGTTTCATCTCGCCCGCGGTTGGGGTGAGACGTACCGCGATGTCCGCCAACAGAACGATCAACGCCCCGATCGGTATGCTATAGGCAAGGGTCTTGCCAGGTTCATTGCGGGCAAGCGGACGGGCGATATGCGGCGTCATCAACCCGATAAATCCAATAATCCCAACAATGGCGGTAACAGCACTGACCGTCAGCGCGGTACCTATGACAACCCGGTATTTCAGACTGTTCATAACAACGCCGATTGTGGCCGCGGTGTCGCCACCCAATGACAGCAGGTTAAGGTCGCGGCGGCAGCCAAGAAGTAGCGCCCCGCCAACCAGCACAAAAGGGGTAACAATAGCGGTGTGGAATAACGACACATCGGTCAATGATCCGAGCATCCAAAAGACGATCTCATTGATCGCAAACGGGTTGTCAGACAGGCTGAGGATCAACGAGGTAACAGCCCCGCTGATCGAGGATATGCCCACCCCGACAAGGATAAGATTATTGGTGTTTTTGATCTTGAAGGCGGCACTGGCCAGAACGATACCGCCGGCAAGCCCGCCGACAAAGGCAAGGCCCGGTGTCGATAACGCGCCAAATGCATGAAACCCCGATGCTATCGAGATCACGGCGCCCAACGCGGCGGTCGAGCTAATGCCCACGATGCTTGGCTCGGCAAGGGGGTTGCGTAAAAAACTTTGCAACGCTGCCCCAGCGAGGGCTAAAGCGCCGCCAACAAGCACGCACATCATGCTGCGCGGCAGCCTCAAATCCCACACAATGATAGCATTGCTGTCCCATACCGGATGTGTGACGGCGGCAAGGGCGTCGATGAGGCTGACAGGCACCGGACCGATCTTTAATGATATCGCGAAGCCGCCCAAAACCAGCCCATAGATGATCGTTATGATAAGCGCGTCACTTCTGAACATAATTATTCTTTTTAATGCTTTGGCCGATGATATTGAGGTGTTTTATTAAATGGGCTGCGGCTGGAGAACCGCAGGACCATAATTTGGTGTCGATAAACGCCGTTTGCCCTTGTTGGGCGGAATTGCGGTCAAAACCCAGATAATCGCCCTTTAGATTATAGCTGTCATAGGCGGTAAATTTATCCAGCACCAGAAGAT
>CAZYKI010000019.1:0-17181 GCA_964648035.1 uncultured Candidatus Puniceispirillum sp.
GCCGGTGCCTTTTTGGCCGCTGCTGCCTTTGGCGCCGCCTTTTTGGCTGCGGCTTTTGGGGCGGCTTTGGCCGCTGGCTTTAACTTGCTGGCATCCTCGGCGATATCGTCGATCTTCAGCAATGTCAGATCCTGACGATGGCCTTGGGTGCGACGATGATTCTTACGGCGCTTGCGGCGGAAAATGATAATTTTCGGGCCGCGTGTCTGGCGCACCACTGTCGCACTGACTGCTGCGCCGTCAACAAGTGGCGTGCCAATGGTGACCTTGTCGCCATCGCCAAGCATAACAATGTCGCGCAAGATAACCTGCTCGCCTTCTTCGGCCACCAGCCGCTCTACCAGAATCGTGTCATCCTTTGCGACGCGATATTGCTTGCCACCGGTCTTCACCAACGCATACATGGCGATCATCCTTATCCATCTGTCTTGCGAGTGCCGTGCCGCCACCTTTTGGCATGCGGGATTGCCACCCTTTAACAATTCTTAAAAACCGGCCGTATCATCCGGCCGCATGGTTGTGTTACACAACACCAACCGACGCGTTCGGCAGGGCCGACGCGCGACAGCGGGCTGGACTATACGCTTTGCGGCCCGCCTGTCAAGTGTTCTGATGCGTTTGTCTGGCTTTTCGCCGGCCGGTTTACCGGTGGTTTGGCTGCATGGCGATGATCGCGCCGCATTGGGCTTTATTCAGCCACCGGCAAAATGGCGGTGAAGATGGGTATCATACGGATCTGGGGTCATTTCAAGGTGCAAACGATCACCATCCCACGGATTGGCCAAGACCGTGTCCATATTCAATTCAACCCCAAGGCCGGGGTCGGATGCGCTGCATTGGGGAGATGGCAAACTCATGATCAACGCCACGCGCGTTTGGCTGGATGGCGAGATTTCACCCGGACCTGACTATCGGCTGTATCTTGTCGATGATTATGTTGATACCGGCGCTGATTTTTTGGCGATCAAGGCACAGGCGCGTCAGGTCGGGCCGATCAAAGCCTTTACCAATTTCAGCCTTGATCTGCCCGCCGACATTGATAGCAACGCGTTTGATGCGGTGGTGATCTGGTGCGAGGCGTTTGGCCAGTTTATCACCGCGGCACGGCTGGAAAATTAGCCGGATACAGTCTATGATCCGCCGATAGCCACCGGGCCGTCTCAGCGGCCGGGCCGGCTGGATTTCAGATTGCGTAAGAGGGTGGTGCGTGCCGGATCAATTGACGTCAATAGCGATACCGGCATGCGACAGCATCACGCTTGACGATGTGCTGGCGATGTATCACGCCTTATGGCCGGTCGCGTCGGTTGGCCCACAGACCAGCCGTACCGCCACAAGATTGACCGATCTTATCGACTCGTTTGACGGTTTTATTTTGGATGGGTACGGCGTCATCAATATTGGCAATGGGGTGATCGACGGTTTTGCAGCGTTTCTGGCCGCGGCCCGGGCGAGCGACAAGCCGATTGTGGTGCTAACGAATGGCGCCAGCTTCCCAAGTGCCGCCACGGCCCGCAAATATCAGGACTGGCATCTGCCAATCACCCCGTCACAAGTGCTATCAAGCCGTGATGTTCTTGCCGCACAGCTGGCGCCAGATTTGGCCAAAAATGGGGACGTGCCCGGGCGTTACGGGTGTTTTGGTGCGACGATCGACCCGCTATTTGCCGATGCGGCCCTGCTTTATGGCCGTGATCCGAGATTTTGGGACGAGGCTGACGCGTTTTTGTTTTTGGGGGCGCTTGATTGGGATGAGGCCGATCAGGCCGCGTTCGAGACGGCGATGCTGGATCGCCCGCGCCCGGTGCATGTGGCCAATCCGGATGTGGCCGCGCCGCAAGATGCGGGTCGGTTTTCTGCCGAACCCGGCTATTGGACGGCGCGGATGATGCAGCGATTGGCCAAGGCCGGTCATGCCGCCGCGGTGCAATGGTATGGCAAGCCCGATCCACGGGCGTTTGAGCAGGCGGTCGCGCGGCTTGCAGAGATCGCCGGCCGACCATTGGACCGGACCCGGCTGGCGATGGTTGGCGACAGTTTGCACACCGATATTTTGGGCGGGGCAATGGCGGGTTTGCAAACCGTCTTGCTGACCGGCTATGGCTTGTTTCGCGGCGGGGCCTATGCCGCGTGCCAAGACCGGTTTTCGATCCGCCCGCACTGGGTCGTTGACCGATTGTGAGACTGAGGTAACAGGATATGATGGAACGGCAGTTTTTGCTGAAAGGTCTAAAGACAGAGGCGTCGATCGGTTTTTATGAGGCCGAACGTCAGGCCAAGCAAACAATCGTGATCGATGCCGAACTATGGTTGGACCCGGCGACCGAACCACGCGATGATTCGGTTGGCAGCACGCTTGATTATGATCTTGTCCGTGATCGGATTTTAGAGATTGCGACCGCGCGCCATTATGATTTGCAGGAAACCCTCGCCCGCGCTTTGTTTGACGCGCTTGCGGCCCTTGATCATGTGCGGCATGTGCGTATTCGCACCGCCAAGCCGGACGCTTATGCTGATTGTGACTTTATCGCCTATCAGCTGGCCGGTGCGTCGCAGCCTTAACTGGCCTCAAGCCGATCAAGCTTGGCCTTTAGCTGGTCGAATTCGTCACGGATCAGCCGTAAATGGTCGGGCCCGTCCGCTTCAGCGCCTGAGCGGATGCTGTCAAGGCTGGCGCCAAGCGCATCCTCGGCGCGGTTTTGATGGTTCAAAAAGGCGTTCATGGTCCGCTCAAGATAGCGCGACAGGATTGGTTCCATGCGGTCGCCATAAAAGCGGATCAGTTGGCGCAACACACCGATGGGCAACATTTGATGCCCTTCTGATTCGATGTCGAGAATGATCTGGACAAGAGTGAATCGTGTCAGGTCTTGCCCGCTGGCCACGTCAACCACGCGAAAGTCGATATCGGCCTTGACCATGGTGGCGAGGTCCTCGATGGTGACATAGCGCGAGGCGCTGGTGTCATAGAGGCGTCGATTCGCATATTTGCGAATCACGATCATATCTTGGTTTGATTGAGACGGCATCGATATCCCGTGTTTGGTGAAGCCCGACACAGCTAGCAGACCTTGGGCGTGAACGCAATGTTGCAGTGCAAAATATTTTTTTGCAGACTAGAGGGCCGAATATCGTCCTGGCAATGCAACGCAACAAAGGAAACCGACCGGCAATGTTTGATGACATCACCGCGTTCCGGGCATTTTACCAAAGCCCGCTTGGGCGCCGTGTGGCCAGCGCGGTCAAGCAGCATAGTCAGCCATTCTGGCAGGGCATGGCCAGGCTCAATTGTGGATTTTGCGGCTATGGACCGCCTTTTGTCGACAATGATCCGCGTCTTGTGGGGCTGATGCCGGCACGGCGTGGGGCGGTGGTGTGGCCCACGGGCAGTCCCGGCCGGACATGCCTTGTCGATACCAACGGCTTGCCGTTCCCGGACGTGTTTTTTGACAGGTTACTGCTGGTCCATGCGCTTGAGTTTGAGGCTGACCCGGGACGATTGCTCGATGAATGCTGGCGCTGTCTTGATGGCTCTGGCCGGCTGTTGGTGGTTGTGCCAAATCGCCGTGGCCTGTGGGCTCGGGCTGAACGGACGCCGTTTGGGCATGGCCAGCCCTATTCACGCCGACAGTTGCACAGATTGCTGGAAAGCCATGGGTTTATCCCGCGTTCTACCGCGCGGGCGGTGTTTATCCCGCCATTTGCCAATCGGTTGGTGTTGCGGTTCGCCCCGACGCTGGAACGGGTTGGTGCTGTCTGGTGGCCGGCAATGGGCGGCGTTATCCTTGTTGAGGCCGAAAAAATGCTCTATGCGCCATCGGGAACGCGGCGCGCGCAGCCTCAAAGGATACGCGCCAGACCGGTGCTGGCCGGGCAGACCAGCGGTCATATCGCGCCAAACGGCTGAATGTTCTATGCTGTGCAAATTTGACTGGTCAAGATGGCTGGCAAGCCCTAGCCTTGGGACGATTCGGCGAATGGTGGGTGGCACAGGGTGACGGGTATGAGTGAAGATCTTGGTAAATTGCGTGATGCCATTGACCTGATTGACCGCGAGGTTTTAGCGGCATTAGCGCGCCGGATGCAGCTGTCGGACAAGGTGATTGCTGCCAAGGGCGGGGTCGCGGCATTCCGGCCCGGACGCGAGGCACAGCTGGTGCGCCAGCTGGTGGCGACCTGCCGTGATTCGGGGTTGGATCTGGCGCCGGCGGTGGTACTTGGAATCTGGCGACAAATTATGGCGGCCAGCCTTGGCCGTCAAAATGGCGGGTTGACCTGTGCGGTGCATCCGGATGCGTTGGCGGCCGCGGTCTGGCATATGGGCGCGATGGTTGAGATGAGCCATGCGGCTGATCTTACGACCTTGCTGGGCCGGTTGGCCGATGGGTCATGCCGCTATGCGCTGGTGCCGGCGACCGGCGACCTTGCGGCTTTGGCGGCTGTCTTGGCGGCCCATAACGGGCTGTATGTTATGGCGCGAACACCGCTTTTCGATATGCCGGCGATCCCGCCCGCTTTTATCATCGCCACTTACCTTCCTGATCCGTCCGGCGATGACATTAGTCTGTTTTTGTCCGAAACGGCGACGGCGACGCTTGATATTGTCGCGGTTGACGGGTACCACGATGCGGCGCCAGACAATCTGGTCGGGGCACGACTTGTGGGGATCTATGCCCGCTGATATCGGGGTTTAAGATGGGGCCGGATCGTCATCACAATGCCTTGGGATGTGGTGACCGGTTTTAACGGACATGAAGCGATGACAGTGATCTATGACAAAATAACGATTATCGGCATGGGGCTGATTGGCGCGTCACTTGCCTTGGCGGCGCGGCGCGGCGCTGTGGCTGGCGAGATCACCGGCAGTGATTCAAACCCCGATGTTGAAGCGGCGGTGAAACGATTGCATTTGACCGACCGGTTTCATGCCGATGCGGCGGCGGCGGTGACAACGGCTGATCTGGTGATTATGGCGGTGCCGGTGGGGGCTATCGGGGCGCTAGCGGGCAAGATTATTCCGCATATGAAACCGGGGGCGGTATTGACCGACACCGGATCAACCAAGGCATCGGTGCTTCGTGACGTGGCACCGCATCTGCGGGACGATATTGTCTGGCTGCCATCGCACCCGCTTGCCGGTACCGAATATTCCGGCCCGGAAGCCGGCTTTGCCAGCTTGTTTGACAAACGCTATTGGCTGATTTTGCCGGGTGATGCTGCCAGCGATGAGGTCGCCCGTTTTGACGCGTTTATCAGTGGCCTTGGTGCGGTGACCGAACATATGACGGCCGAGTATCACGACAAGGTGCTGGCCTTGACATCGCATCTGCCGCATTTGATTGCCTATACCATTGTTGGTACGGCGGTTGATCTTGAACAACAGTTGAAAAATGATGTGATTCGTTTTTCGGCATCAGGCTTTCGCGACTTCACCCGTATTGCGGCCTCGGATCCGGTCATGTGGCGCGACGTGTTTATGAACAATGATGCGGCGGTTCTGGAAATGCTGCAACGGTTCAGCGAGGATCTGAGCTATCTTCAACGGGCTATTCGGTGGCATGAAGGCGACAAGCTGGAGGCGTTGTTTACCCGCACGAGGGAAATTCGGCGCTCGATTATTGATGCCGGTCAGGACTAGCCGGGACGGCGGATCGATTCGGCCAGATATTTTGCATATTCCCGGCCAAGCAGGCGCAGGATAGGCGGCTGGTACCACCAGTTTTGCAGGGTGAGATCGTCCGGGCTAACCGGCCAGAAAATAAATCCGATATCCGGCATTTGCCGCGTGAAGATTTGCGCCGCCCGTGGCATGTGGTAATTGGCGGTGACCAGTAATACGGATCTGATCTGGTTTCGGGCGCTCCAGCTTTGCGCCGCCACCGCATTGCCGCGGGTGTCGCCAGCCTGAAATTCAAGCTCGACACAACAATCAAACAGTGATGTGCCGTGGTGATCGAGCCCCAGTTCGCGCGCCAGAATGGCTTTGTTCACGCCGTTACCAACCCCCGATACCAGCATTTTCGTCGACCGGCCGGCCTGCAATAGCGCAAAGCCGGTGGCAAGCCGTTGCTGGCCTCCGGTAATCACCACAATCCCGTCGGCACGGGCCGGAGCGTCGGGCGGTGTCTTTGGCAAGGTCAGGACAAAATGCTGAAATCCGGCAATCAGGCTGAACAGGATAACAACACTGATACCGGCGCACCATTTGCCGGCCCGCATAAGCGCCCCTGATTTTGTTGAACGTCGCGCCATCATGGCTTGCTGGTCCCTTGGGTCCCTTGTCTCCTTTTACGGCGATGATAGCCGCCGGACACAATGATCGTCAAAATCTCAGGCAGGCTGGCCGTCTATTTGCCATCAATGCCGGTAAAATCGGGGATTGTTTCATCGGCAATCAGCGCCTCAATCGGCCGTGCAGCCCGCAACAAATGGGGGGTGCCATCATGGACCAACAGCTCGGCGGCGGGAGACCGGCTATTGTAATAGGACGCCATCACCGCCCCATAGGCACCGGCTGACAGAACGGCCAGCTGTGCGCCGCTGGCGATCTCTGGCAAGTCACGATCAAGCCCAAGATAGTCACCCGTTTCACAAATGGGCCCGACAATATCGGCAGGTCCGGCCGGCTTACCCGGCGCTGCTACCGGTACAATATTGTGATAGGCCTCGTAAAGTGTTGGCCGTAATAGATCATTCATCGCCGCATCGGTAATCACAAAGCGTTTACCATCGCCCTGTTTGACATGAATGACACGGGTGACAAGAACACCATTATTGGCGATGATCGACCGGCCTGGCTCAAAGCCAAGATCGTAGCCTTGGCCCTTGAACAATGATGTGACAAGCGTGCCATAGCCGTTGAAATCGGGTGCGCTGCCCGTCTCATAATCGACCCCGATACCGCCCCCAAGGTCAAGCCCCGGTACCGGCAAGCCGCTTGATCGCAGGCCGTTGGCAAGGTCCAGAAGCGCCTTATAGGCGCGTTCAAACGGGGCAAGATCACGGATTTGCGACCCGATATGCACCGCGAGGCCGGTGGGCTTGATATGAGCGTCATCGGCAAGACGACGATAAAGATCGGCGGCTTCATTCTGATAGGTTGAAATGCCAAATTTTGTATCGCGTTGACCGGTAGAAATTTTCCTGTGGGTCGCCGGGTCGACATCGACATTGACCCGCAAGGCGACCGACGCCACCACACCAAGGCCGGCCGCTACGCGGCTGATCGCATCCAATTCGGGCGCCGATTCGGCATTGATCTGCCCAATTCCTGCCACCAATGCCTGCCGAATTTCATCATCGGTCTTGCCAACCCCCGAAAACACCATATCGGCCGGCGCAATACCTGCCGCCACGGCCCGCTTCATTTCGCCAATCGCAACGATATCGACGCCGCCCCCCAGCTTGCCGATCAGCGCCAAAACACCCAAGGCCGAATTGGCCTTCATGGCGAAATGCACCTTGCCTGATACGGGGGCCACCGCCTGTTGAAAGCTGGTGAATGTCGCGATGATACCGGCGCCAGAATAGACATAAAGGGGCGTGCCATAGGTGGCTGTCAGACTGGCCAAAGGCACCCCGTCAACGCACAGCTGCTGGTCTTCATTTCGGTGAAAAGCACACATGGGCTTGGATCTTTCAGGCTAGCTGGCGGGGGTGCTTGTTTGACTGCCGGCCGGGATCTGTGATGGGCGGTATGGATCGCCACGCTTGCCGCATGCGGCAAGACCAATCATTAGCATCAGGCCAACAAGACCGGTTACAATAAGGGTACGGAGCGTCATCATGATCCTCTTTTGCCAGATGCCTGTTGGCGGTTCAACCACTGATCCCAAAGCGTTGTCGCGCGTCACGAATGCGGGCGCGCACCTCGTCGGGGGCGGTACCCCCAAAACTTGTTCGCGCCGCCGCAGCGCTGGCAACGCTCAGTAATCCAGTGATATCGGCTTTGATCCGTGGCTCGATGGCCTGCATGTCAGCAAGCCGCATCTCGGCCAAATCAATCCCCGCGGCGGCGGCCTTGGCGACAATCGCGCCACTGGCATGATGTGCGGCGCGGAATGGCATGCCCAATTCGCGTACCATATAGTCGGCCAGATCGGTGGCGGTTGGAAAGCCGGTGGTCAGCGCGGCCATCATCGCCGCCGGTTGCGGCGTCATGTCACGGATCATGCCGGTGGTCGCGGCCAGTGCCACCCCTAACGCATCGGCGGCATCGAACACGCCTTCTTTGTCTTCCTGCATATCCTTGCCATAGGCCAGCGGCAGGCCCTTCAGCACAATCAGCAGGCCGCTTAATGCGCCAATGATCCGGCCAGGCTTGGCGCGTACCAGTTCAGCGGCATCGGGATTCCGCTTTTGCGGCATGATGGATGACCCGGTGGTAAAGGCATCTGACAATGCGATAAAGCCGAACCGGTCGGATGACCAAATAACCAGCTCTTCGGCAAAGCGAGACAGATGCACCGAACAGATGGCGGCGGCGGCCAGAAATTCCAGCGCAAAATCCCGATCAGACACCGCATCCATCGCATTGGCGGCGGGGCGATCAAACCCTAATGTTGACGCGGTCATATGGCGGTCGATCGGAAAGGACGTCCCCGCCAAGGCAGCAGCACCAAGCGGCGATTCATTCAGCCGTTTACGCGCATCGGCAAACCGGCCGCGGTCACGCCCCAGCATTTCGACATAGGCCATCAGATGAAAGCCAAATGTCACCGGTTGGGCGGTCTGCAAATGGGTGAATCCGGGCATCAACAAATCGGCGTGGGCTTCGGCCTGATCAAGCAGCGCCGCTTGCATATCGGCTAGGGCCAAATCGACCGAATCAAGAAGATCGCGCACCCATAATTTGAAATCGGTAGCCACCTGATCATTGCGCGACCGGGCGGTATGAAGCCGCCGTGCTGGCTCGCCAATCAAGGCGGCAAGGCGGGACTCGATATTCATATGAATATCTTCCAGCGATTCAGAAAAGGCAAATTGCCCGGCCGCAATTTCGCTGCCAATCTGGTCAAGCCCTTGATGGATGGCGGCGCAATCATCATCGGAGATGATATTGGTCGATGCCAGCATGCTGGCATGGGCTTTGGATCCGGCAATATCCTGACGGTACAGCCGCTTGTCATAGCTGATCGATGCATTGATATCCTGCATCAGTTGTGACGGCCCGCTTGAGAAGCGACCGCCCCAGATGCTAGACTTGTCGGCGTTACTCTGTTTGCTCATGGTTTCAACCAGATCAGTGAAAAATCTCATGACTTATACGCGGCTTTTGCCAAATTTTCAGCCAAAATCGAAATTCTGCGGACGGCGTCAGTTTATCGGCGGCATGATGGCGCTGGTTGGGGCATGCGGGTTTGGCGGTGCTTATACGGCGGCGGCGGCGGATAGGTCTGCCCCGCAATCAGGTCCGGCCCCGTCGATGACAGTGCCGATCACTGATAAGGCAGGTAACGCGTTCCGCCTTGAGCGCTACCGCGGCACTCCGCTTTTGATCAATTTCTGGGCAACCTGGTGTCCGCCTTGTGTCGCCGAATTGCCGGCGCTTGACCGGGCCGCCACCGCCCTTGCCGGCAGTGTGACGGTGCTATTGGTGTCGGTTGATCGTGGCGGTAGCGCAAAAGCCCTACCTTTTTTGGAGCAGCGCGCGATCACCACGCCGGTCATCGGGTTCGATCCCAAAGCCGCGCTGTCGCGTGAAATGGGTGTACGCGGCTTGCCGACGACATTTCTGATCGATGCGAATCAGGCGCACAGCTGGTCTTATCTTGGCCCGCGAGACTGGGACCAGCCTGACATGCTGAACAGCATCCGCGCCCTGCTGGGTATTAAATCAACAACGTAAAAAGGCGGTGTCGCAACACCGCCCTTTCCATTGGTTTCGTGGTGATCAAGACTGACCCCGCTTTACGGGATGATCAGCCAAGCTCTTTTTCGAGTGCCGGTACCGCGTCAAACAGATCAGCGACAAGCCCGTAATCGGCAACTTGGAAGATTGGTGCTTCTTCATCCTTGTTGATCGCGACAATGACCTTGCTGTCTTTCATTCCGGCAAGGTGCTGAATTGCCCCCGAAATGCCAACCGCGATATAAAGCTCAGGCGCGACAACTTTACCGGTTTGGCCGACCTGATAATCATTCGGCACAAAGCCGGCATCAACCGCTGCCCGCGACGCGCCAACGGCGGCCCCAAGCTTGTCGGCAACTTTTTCCAGCATCGCGAAATTGGCCCCGTCCTGCATACCGCGCCCCCCCGATACAACGATCGATGCGGATGTCAGTTCAGGCCGTTCCGAACTTGATAGTTCGGATTTGACATAGCTGGAGAGGCCGGCATCGCCGGTGCCGCTGGTTGATTCGATGGCGGCGTTACCGCCGGTGGCGGCGGCCGCTTCAAACGCGGTGCTGCGGACCGTGATCACCTTGACCGCTTCGGCCGATGACACGGTGGCCAGCGCGTTGCCGGCATAGATCGGCCGCTTGAAGCTGTCGGCATCGATCACCGCGATAATATCCGAGATTTGCATCACATCAAGAAGCGCTGCCACCCGCGGCATAATGTTTTTGCCGCTGGTTGTGGCGGGCGCCAAAAGATGGCTGTACCCGCTGGCAAGACCAACGATCAGCGGGGCGATATTTTCCGCCAGCCCGTGGGCATAGGCCGCGTCATCGGCGGTCAACACCTTGGACACGCCAGCAATTGCCGCGGCAGCAGCAGCGACGGTCCCGCTGGTATCGCCGGCAACAAGCAAATGGATGTCACCGCCAATCTGGCTGGCAGCGGTTACCGTGTTCAATGTGGCCGCATTCAGCTGGCCATTATCATGTTCGGTCAGGATCAGGATGCTCATTGGTTATATCACCTTTGCTTCATTTTTCAGCTTGCCAACCAGTTCGGCTACATCGGCGACCTTGATACCGGCGGCGCGTGCGGCAGGTTCTTCTACCTTGGCGATGGTCAAGCGGGGTGTGATATCGACGCCAAGATCAGCCACAGCGAGGCTGTCCAGCGGCTTTTTCTTGGCTTTCATAATATTTGGCAGTGACGCGTAACGCGGTTCGTTCAGGCGCAAATCAACGGTCACGATGGCGGGCATTTTTACCTCGATATGTTCAAGGCCACCATCCACCTCGCGGGTGACTTTGGCGGTGTCGCCGGCCAGTTCCAACGCCGATGCAAAGGTGCCTTGCGACCAGCCAAGCAATGCCGATAGCATCTGTCCGGTTTGGTTGGAATCATCATCGATCGCTTGTTTGCCAAGCAACACCAGCCCCGGTGTTTCTTGATCGACCACTGCCTTCAGTAGTTTGGCAACGGCCAGCGGTTCGATATCATGCGGTGTGTCAATATGGATGCCCCGATCGGCGCCCATCGCCAGCGCGGTGCGGATGGTTTCCTGATTCTGGCTTGGCCCGATCGATACCGCGACAACTTCGTCAGCACCGCCCGCTTCTTTAATCCGCAAGGCTTGCTCAACGGCGATTTCGTCAAACGGGTTCATCGCCATTTTGACATTAGCCAACTCGACGCCGGTTTGATCCGGCTTGACCCGTACTTTTACATTGTAATCAATTACCCGTTTGACCGGGACCAGAATCTTCATTGCCTTCACCTCCGTCTTCAAAGCCTCGCTAACCTATCGGGGCTTGTGATCAAATACCAGCCTATTTCTGCCCTGAATTTTGTCCGGGCCGCCATAAAATATCAGTTTTTCCGTTGTCATTCAGATGCCGGGCCAACACGAACAAATGATCTGACAGGCGATTGATATAGCGCAGCGCGTCATTATTGACGACTTCGGTAGCGGCCAGTTGGGTCATCTGTCTTTCGGCACGTCTGGTTACAGTACGGGCCAGATGCAGCCACGCTGACGCCGCGCTACCACCTGGTAGAATGAACGAGCTAAGCGGTGCCAGTGATGCATTCATCTGGTCAATTTCGGCTTCAAGGCGGGTGACCTGCTCATCGGTGATCCGCAAGGCCGGCTTGTCAGTTTCTGGTGTCGCAATATCGGCACCAAGGTCGAAAAGATCATTTTGAATGCGCGCCAGCATTGCATCGGCAGCGGCGTTGTTGGCAGTGTGCAAACGGGCAAGGCCGATGGCCGAATTGGCCTCATCAACATCACCGAACGCCGATGGGCGCAGCGCATGTTTAGCCACACGCATACCATTCACAAGACTGGTTTCACCATCATCGCCGGTGCGGGTGTAAATCTTGTTTAGCTTTACCATCGTTTGGTCTCCCCTCTATCGGGTGTGTTTCAGCGAACTGACGATAGTGATCATTAGGATAGAATGTGGTCCGGCCCCGGATCGTCAGTTACCGTTTTGGCGTAACCACATCAACACCAAAATCAGAATCAAAGCCAGCGCTTGGAAAATAATGCGATAGCGCATGATGCGGTTCGAATGTTTGACATTATACGCCCCGCCGCGCGCCATGGTGATGACGCCCCATGCCAGAATACCGGCCACGATACATAAAGCGATGCTCAGAACAATAAGATCAAATCCCATGCTGGTGAAGATCCTTCAAAAACGCAACAAAACGATTATACCGCCGATATCCGACTATCTATCAGATATCATCAATGATGACGCCGTGACGCCGTGACGCAGCCACCACCGTATTGCGCAACAGGCAGGCAATGGTCATTGGCCCAACGCCACCCGGCACTGGTGTTATCGCCCCGGCAACGCGGCGCGCCGCGGCATAGTCAACATCGCCGGTCAGGCGGAACTTGCCGGCCCCACGATCCGGCGCGGCAACCCGGTTGATGCCAACATCAATCACAACCGCCCCAGGTTTGATATAATCGGCGGTAATCATCTCGGGCCGGCCCACCGCCGCCACCAAAATATCAGCCTGTCGGCACAGGGCTGGTAAATCATCGCTCCGCGAATGGGCGATGGTTACGGTGCAATGCGCCGCCAGCAGTAATTGTGCCATCGGCTTGCCAACAATATTGGACCGGCCAACAACCACCGCATGCCGTCCGGCAAGGTCACCAAGCTGGTCTTTTAACAGCAGAATACAACCATAGGGTGTACAGGGTACCAATGCTGGCTGGCCAGTGGCCAACCGGCCGACATTGACCACATGAAACCCATCAACGTCCTTGTCTGGATTGATCGCATTGATCACCGCCAGTTCGTCAAGCTGTGGCGGCAGCGGCATTTGCACCAGAATCCCATCGACCAACGCATCATGGTTCAATTGGTCGATAAGCGCCATCAATGCGGATTGGCTGGTATCGGCGGCAAGCCGGTGTTCGATTGACCGCATGCCGGCGGCTGTCGTGGTGGCAATTTTATTGCGAACATAAACAGCACTTGCCGGATCATCGCCAACCAGCACCACCGCAAGGCCGGGCGCGGTGCCGGTTGCGGCGCCAATTTTGGCGGCCTCGTTCGCGACCTTGGCCACCAGCGTTTCCGCAAACTGCTTGCCATCGATACGCTTAGCCTCGGTCATGATCGCTGCCTCTACCATATGATGTCCTAAGGTTGGTCGGCTGGTGCGCCGCGACTGCGTGGGGACCCGCTGTCTAGCCGACGGTGAAACTATATAAAAGGTTACGCAAAAACTGCGCCGCCAAAAACAAAATGATTGGGCTGATATCGATCGCGCCAAGATCGGGCAGGATACGGCGAATAGGCTGTAACAGCGGTTCATGAAGCCGGGCCAGCAAATCATTGATCATACGGACTGCCGGCTGCCACGGATTGACGATCCGAAATGCCACAAGCCAACCGATGATAAGATAAGCAAGCAACGACCAAATATAGAGATTGATGATCTGGTCAATAAGCATCACAAGGGCATACATGAAATGTCGCGTGTCCCATTTTTGCATTGATGATACGAGACAACTGTCCCGCGGTGCCGGCTGCACTATACTCAATTGGCCAACCGAATGGCAACAAAAGTTGCATCGTGGCATCTGCCAAAACATTTGGCCGAAACACTTGAAAGCATCCGGGTGATCGCGTACATCCCCTGTCATGAATGATGATCAACCGACAAAAAAGCCGCCGCTTTGGGGCGTAGGATATGGGCGTTCACGATATTGGCGCGTGCTTCTTGCCGCTCTCGCCTTTGTCGGGGTGGCCGTGGCGGTTTTCGTGATATCTGACCGTTATGCTGCAAAAACAGCAACCGGTTTTCCAAATTTGCAAGATTATCACTTTACCTTGACCGATCAATATGGTGCGCCAACTGGACCCGACCGTTTTGCGGGACGGCCGTTGGCGCTGTTTTTCGGCTTTACCTATTGCCCTGACATTTGCCCGACAACGCTGACCATGTTGGCGGCGGCGCGCGACGAGCTGGCGGCTGGCGGCACCGATATGTCGGCCTTAGCGATTGCGTTTGTGACCGTTGACCCGGAACGCGATACGCCGCAACAGCTTGGTCAATATCTTGGTCTATTTGATCTTGATGTGGTCGGCTTGACTGGAGATCCGGCAGATGTGCGCGCGGTATTGAAACAATTTGGTATTTACGCCAAGAAAGTCGATCATGGTGACGGCGACTATCTTTATGATCACAGTGCAGCGGTTTATCTGTATCGCGCGGATGGCCGATTCAAGGGTACGATTGTGCATAATGAACCACCCGAATTTATCAATGAAAAATTGAAATCATTGATGCGCTAAGGCGGTAGATTGCCAGCGGCGAGATATTTGTTCCTGTTGAAACCTTTGTCGCCGATGAGACTATGGTTGGCAAGAGTCAACTGACCGGTCGCGAGCAAGAGGTGTTAGAAGGGCTTCTTGGCGGCAATTCCAACAAGGAAATCGCCCGCAAATTGCGGTTGAGCGAGGTGACCATCAAGCATCATCTAAAAAGTTTGCGGTCCAAACTTGGCGCCCGCAACCGCACCCATGCTGTGTGTCGTGCCATTGAGCTTGGTATTGGCGGCTAGGCTTGACCCACATCAATCCAACCGGCCCAACCTAATAATTTCGACCAGATAATCCTGACCAGACGATCCCGGCTGCATGCCCATAGGCATAGGGCCCAGATGACTGGGCCCTGTTTTTAGGTGTTAGTCGCCACGGTTTTGCCGATTGTCGACAAGGTCATCAACCACAGCCGGATCGGTCAGGGTTGATGTATCACCAAGCTGGTCATATTCATTGGCGGCGATTTTACGCAAGATACGACGCATGATTTTGCCGGATCGGGTTTTTGGTAATTGCGGTGCCCATTGCAGCAAATCGGGGGTGGCAATCGGCCCAATTTCCTTGCGTGTCCACTGCCGTAATTCGCTATGCAGTGCGTCATCAGCTGTGGCCCCGGCAACCAGCGTGACATAGGCATAGATGCCCTGGCCTTTGATATCATGCGGGTAGCCGACCACCGCGGCCTCGGCGACTTTGGGATGCGCAACAAGGGCCGATTCGATTTCCGCTGTTCCCATCCGGTGACCGGACACATTCAGCACATCATCGACCCGGCCGGTAATCCAATAATAGCCATCCTCGTCTCGCCGCGCGCCGTCACCGCTGAAATAGCGCCCCGGGAAGGTCGTGAAATAGGTTTCGATAAAGCGTTTATGATCACCATAGACGGTGCGCATCTGCCCGGGCCATGACTGGTTGATGCACAAATTGCCCTCGGCCGCGCCGTCAAGCGGTTTATTATCACCATCAACAAGAATGGGCTGGATGCCAAAAAATGGCTTGGTAGCCGATCCGGGTTTGGTCGCAATCGCGCCAGGAAGCGGGGTGATCAAGATACCGCCGGTTTCGGTTTGCCACCATGTATCAACAATCGGGCAGCGGCCATCGCCAACCACATCATAATACCACATCCAGGCTTCTGGATTGATCGGCTCGCCAACCGAACCAAGCAAACGCAGCGATGACCGGTCATGCGCTTTCACCGGCGCATCGCCCTCACGCATCAGCGCCCGGATAGCGGTTGGCGCGGTGTAGAAAATATTCACCTTATGCTTTTCAACAACATGCCAGAACCGCGAACTGTCCGGGTAGGTCGGCACGCCCTCAAACATCAATGTAACGGCACCATTGGCCAGCGGGCCATAAAGAATATAGCTGTGGCCTGTTACCCATCCAACATCGGCCGTACACCAATAGATATCGCCATCATGATAATCGAACACATACTGATGCGTTATCGATGCGTAGACCATGTAACCGCCGGTGGTATGCAAGACACCTTTTGGTTTGCCGGTCGATCCTGATGTGTAGAGAATGAACATCGGATCTTCGGCATTCATTTCCTCAGGCGGGCAGTCGGCCGATGCCGCGGCAATGGCGTCGTGATACCAGATATCACGGCCGTCAACCCAGTTGATCGTGCCGCCGGTCCGCTTGACAACAAACACCGTTTTACAATCTGGACAGCTGTTCAGCGCTGCATCGGTGTTGTCTTTTAGGGGGATTGGCCGGCCGCCACGAACGCCTTCGTCAGCGGTGATCACAATCGTTGAGTCACAATCCTGAATCCGCCCGGCCAGCGCGTCGGGTGAAAAGCCCCCAAACACCACCGAATGGATGGCGCCAATCCGCACACATGCCAGCATCGCCACTGCAGCTTCGGGGATCATCGGCATATAGATGGTGATGCGGTCGCCCTTCTTTGCGCCGCTGGCTTTCAGCGCATTCGCAAACCGGCAGACCTCGTCATGCAATTCGCGGTAGGTGATATGCTTATGCTGGTCAGGTTCATCGCCTTCCCAAATAATCGCTGTCTGATCGCCGCGTGTGGCAAGATGCCTGTCAAGGCAATTGGCGGCAGCATTCAATGTGCCGTCGGCAAACCATTTGATATGCAGATCCTTGGCGTCATAGGACACATCGCTGACTTGGCTGTAGGGCTTTATCCAGTCGATGCGCTGGCCATGCTCGGCCCAAAACGCGTCAGGATCGGCAAGTGACGCGGCATACATCTTATCATAGCCGGCGCTGTCGACATGCGCCTTTTTGGCAAAGGCGGTGTCGGGTTGAAAAATTCTGTCTTGGTCCATGATAACGTCTCTCCCCCAATTCGTTCGCATAAAACCTGTCAAAACCGTCTGTTGTGCGGCGGCGCCCGTCCGGTTTTTGACTGTTTTTGAGTCATAGCCCAGTCACAGCCAATCGGCAAGGGCGTGGCGGTGCCCATTGGCTTGGTGGGCGCCCATCATGAAAACATGTCATCAAAAC
>CAZYKI010000019.1:17281-26561 GCA_964648035.1 uncultured Candidatus Puniceispirillum sp.
AAAACATGTCATCAAAACCCGGTCTTTGCCGTTTCCAGCTGGTCGATTGTTGCCTCGGCGTCGGCGCGGCTTGGGCAGTCGATCACGCGCCGGCAAATATCCATTGCAAAGCCGCCCCGGGCCAGGGCGCCAAGCTGGCGGTGACGCGTTGCCCGCATCTGTGATTGGTCCTCGATCATGTCCAAATCCGCTGATTCCAGTCGCGGATCAAAGGGCCCGATGCGCCGCCGGCGGGCAAACACAAAAGCCGCCAAAAGATCGCCGTCGTCCACCCTTTCATCGGCTTCGTCAATGGCGGTGGTAATCAAATCAGGGTCGATGTGATGCTGTGCCAGCCGCTGGCGAATGCTGCGGGAAGACCGTCCAAGGCGCCGGTGGTTACGGGCCTGACCGGTTGCAAAGGCGGTGTCGTCAATATAGCCAAGCTGCCGACAGCGCGCGATGGTACTGGCAATAGCATCGGCCACGTCTTTTGGGTCATAATCGCCAAGCTTGCGTTTGGCAAACCGGTCAAGAACGGTCGCAAGCCGGTGCGACGAACTGGCGAAACGTCCCAGATAATCAACCGCCTTGTTCATCAGACGTGTTTCTGCCGGCGACTTTGCCATAGGTGCCCTTGCGATGGTTGTTGTGACGCATATGTGCCGTTTGGTCTTCTTATCTGGTACGACAGGCATTTGAAAAATACCAGTCTCTATGCCGCGTGAACACGCCGCCCATTGCACCGGACGATGATGCGGCTTATCTTGGCGGCAATCAGCAAAAGGACCTGTACGCCGCGATGCCGGAAAAACTGTCTTCATCACCTGCGCTCTCCCCGCCTGCTGTGCGCCACCATCTGCGGCGTCCGGTGTTGATCGGGATGGTCAATTGGGTTGGCCTATGGACGCTGTATTCGCGCGAGGTGTTGCGGTTTACCAAAATCGCCTTGCAGACATTGGTCGCGCCGATGATCACATCGGTGTTGTTCTTGATGGTGTTTTCGGTGGCGGTAGGTGACCGCGCCAGCTTTGCCGGTAATGTCGATTTTACCACCTTTCTAATCCCTGGTTTGGTGATGATGAGCGTCTTGCAAAACGCCTTTGCCAACACCTCGACATCATTGGTCGTCTCCAAGGTTCAGGGCAATATCGTTGATTTGCTAATGCCGCCATTAGGACCTGGCGAATTGCTGGTTGGCTTGGCCCTGGCGGGTATGACACGCGGCTTTTGCGTTGGTGTGGTGACGGCAGCCACCTTGATGTTGATTGGCGGTATCACCGTTCCAACCGATATTGGCATTGCGGTGCTGTTTTTGATTCTTGGGTCTTTTGTAATGTCATTTGCCGGTATTTTGGCGGGCATTTGGGCGACCAAATTTGATGGTCTGGCAGCGATCACCAATTTTGTGATCCAGCCCCTGACATTTTTGTCGGGTACCTTTTATTCGATTGACCGCTTGCCGGCACCATTCGACAGCATTGCCGGCTATAATCCGGTGTTTTATGCGATTGACGGGTTTCGCTATGGCATGATCGGCCTTGCCGACCGGCCGGTGCTTGTTGGGATCGGCGGGTTACTCGCGGTCAATTTGGTTTTGGGGCTTTTATGCTATAAAGCGCTGCATTCGGGCTATCGTCTGAAAAGTTAACATTGCATACTGCCCGATAATGGGGACTATCGTCGAAAGCGAATATCACATGCCAGAACAATTTCCTGAAAATGGTATCCTTGCGATTCAGCATCTTGAAAAGGCCATTGCCGATGGGGTGATTACCGCCGATCGGCCGGTCGCGCCTGGCCAGCTGCAACCGGCAAGTCTGGATTTGCGGCTTGGTGTTGAGGCGTGGCGGGTGCAGGCGAGCTTTTTGCCAGGCCAGCATATGACGGTTTTGGACAAGCTGAAAAAATTTGGCATGCACAAGATCGATCTCAGCGATGGTGCGGTACTGGAACGCGGTTGTGTCTATATTGTAAAGCTTCAGGAATCACTGGCGTTGCCGGCCGGCATTACGGCGATGGCCAATCCGAAAAGTTCAACTGGCCGACTGGATATTTTTACCCGGCTTATCACCGATTATGCGCGTGAATTCGAATCGGTGGCTGACGGCTATAGTGGCCCGCTATACGCGGAAATATCGCCGCGTACATTTTCGGTGCTGGTGCGCGCCGGATCGCGCCTGTCACAATTGCGTCTTCGGCGCGGCCATATCGCCCCGTCAGATAGCCAGATGCAGTCATTGCAATCGGCTGTTGGGTTGGTGCATGGAACCGACAGTACCGATATTCGTGACGGGGTCGGGCTTAGCGTTAATCTGGAACCTGATGAAAAAAGCAACATGGTCGGATGGCGCGCCCGCAAGCATGCCGGGCTTATCGATATTGATGCGCCCAACAGCCAGCCGGTCAATGAATTTTGGGAACGGGTTGCCCCGTCCGACCTGACCGCGGGCGGGTTGGTGCTGAACCCCGACGAATTTTACATTTTGGCAAGCCGCGAATTTGTGACGGTGCCGCGTGACTACGCCGCTGAAATGCGCGCTTATGACACCCGTGTTGGCGAGTTTCGGGCGCATTATGCGGGGTTTTTCGATCCGGGCTTTGGCATGGCCGAATTGGGCGCCGCCCGCACCCGGGCGGTTCTTGAGGTCCGATCACATGATGTCCCGTTCCTGATTGAGCAAGGCCAGACCGTGTGCCGCCTCGTCTATGAGCCGATGCTGGCGGTGCCGGAAACACTATATGGAACGAGCGGATCGAATTACCAGTCGCAAGGCTTGCGCCTTGCCAAACATTTTATTCAGGACTGACCGGCCCTTGGATCTGGGGGCGCACAGCGTCCGATCTTGACATTTGGCCATAAAATCGCGACAGTCGTGCCGGAATCGCGGCGTGCTTGACGCCGGTTGGGGCCACCAACGGAACAGATCGCGTTGGTGGTTTGCTTTTTTTATGACAATCTAGCGGTCTGGCGGTGCTGAGATGGACCAGAAAGCCCCGAATTATGCGGCTGATTCAGCCGTGATGAAAACCTATGGACGCGCCGAGATCGGGTTTGTGCGTGGTGATGGCTGCTGGCTTGAGGCTGACACTGGCGCGCGCTATCTCGATTGTGCGGCTGGTATCGCGGTCAATACACTAGGCCATTCGCACCCCCGGTTGGTGGCGGCGCTGACCGAACAGGCGGGCAAATTGTGGCATGTCTCGAACCTGTATCGCATCCCCGGCCAAGAAGCCGTGGCCAAGCGGCTGGCGAGCCTGTCGGGTCTTGATCAGGTGTTTTTCTGTAATTCTGGTGCCGAGGCTACCGAGGCCGCGGTGAAAATTGCCCGGCGCGCGGCGCATGAGGCGGGCCAGCCCGACCGGATGACAATCTTATGCGCCGAAGGGGCCTTTCATGGCCGCACGATTGGTATGTTGGCGGCCACTGACAGACCTGCCTTTCGGGTTGGTTTTGGCCCAATGCCGGCCGGCTTTGACCATGTGCCGTTTGGCAATCTCAATGCGTTGCG
The DNA here is from genome assembly GCA_964648035.1 of uncultured Candidatus Puniceispirillum sp. Classification (GTDB taxonomy): domain Bacteria; phylum Pseudomonadota; class Alphaproteobacteria; order Puniceispirillales; family Puniceispirillaceae; genus UBA3439. The sequence goes on from CAZYKI010000019.1 coordinate 20,773, forward strand.
TGACAAGATGGGAAGCCATGTCGCGGCGATTATGGTTGAAACCGTTCAGGGTGAGGGCGGTGCCAGACAGGTGCCCGAAGGATATCTTGCCGGGGTACGGGCGGCGGCTGACGAGTTTGGCGCGCTGGTGATTGCTGATGAAGTGCAGGCCGGGATTGGCCGGACCGGCTATCTATTTTCCTATGAACCAGCCGGGATCAAGCCTGATATTGTCGCCCTTGCCAAAGGGCTTGCCGGCGGATTTCCGGTGGGGGCGGTGATTGCCAGCAAGGCGGTTGGCAATGCGATGACGCCGGGCACGCATGGCTCTACATTTGGTGGCAATCCGTTGGCTATGGCGGCAGCGGCGGCGGTGCTTGATGTGGTTGCCGGCGACGGGTTTTTGGCCGATGTGCGTGAGCGGTCGGCCTATCTTGACGCGGCGCTGGTCGGCCTATGGAAAGCCTTTCCGGCGCATATTGCCGAATTGCGGGGGTGTGGTTTGATGCGGGGCATCAAGCTGGCCGCTGGCATTGATGTCGGTATGGTTGTCGGGCGGGTCCGTGACCAGCATGTATTGACGGTGCCGGCCGCCGAAAATACCTTGCGGTTGCTGCCGCCATTGATCATTTCGCGTGATGAGATTGATCTGGCCGTCAACACCATTGGTGATGTTCTTGGCACCATTGATCCGCCGCAAAGCCAATAGCCACCCCCCTTTCACGACCCTTTATCATCTATAGGAAACACAGGACCTAGCCGATGCGGCATTTTCTGGATTTGAAGGATTTTTCCACCGCCACCTTGCAGGCCATGCTCGATGATGGTCTTGCGATGAAAGCGCAGCTGAAACAGACCGGCGGGCATGCCACACCGCTTGCCGGCAAGACGGTTGCGATGATTTTTGAAAAGCCGTCGACCCGCACGCGGGTGTCGTTCGAGGTTGGCATTACGCAGCTAGGCGGGACACCGCTAATCCTGTCAAGCAGCGATTTGCAGCTTGGCCGCGGCGAATCCATCGAGGATACGGCCCGGGTGTTGTCGCGCTATGTGGATGCAATCACCATTCGCTGTTTCAGCCACGACATGTTGTTGGGGCTTGCCGCCGAGGCCAGTGTGCCGGTGATCAATGCCCTGACCGCGCGCTCGCACCCGTGCCAGCTGATGGCCGATTTGATGACGATGATCGAATATCATGGACCGCTTGCCGGGCAAACGGTGGCCTGGGTTGGCGATGGCAACAATGTTGCCGTCAGTTGGATTGAGGCGGCTGTCCGGTTCGGGTTTCAGCTACGCATGGCCTGCCCGCAGGGCTATGCACCGCCCGCCGAGTTGCTGGCCTGGGCGCGGGCCGAGGGCGGCGATATCATTTTGACCACCGATCTGGCGATGGCGGTTGATCAGGTGCAAACGGTGGTGACCGATGTATGGGTATCGATGGGCGGTGATGTCGGCAACCGCGAGAAGGATTTTGCCCCCTATCGGGTGACCGCCGCGGTGATGCAACAGGCGGCTGGCGATGCGGTGTTTATGCATTGCCTGCCCGCATTTCGGGGGCGTGAAGTCGACGCCGCGGTGATTGACGGGCCGCAATCAGTGGTGTTTGACGAAGCGGAAAACCGGCTTCATGCACAAAAGGCGGTGCTGGCCTGGTGTGTTGCTGGCAATTGACAAGCGCGCCTCGACCGCAAAACCGGATGAATGATTATGCTGAATGACAATATCGCTGGCGATTCTCAGATCCTGCCATTCTATCTTGCCAGCGGTTCGGATGATGCCGCATTGATCCGCGGGCGTATTGCCTCGGTCGGGGGGCCGGCAAGCCAGATTCTGGCCCGCCACGCCTATCCGCCCCTTGTCGCGCGGCTTCAGGCCGAGGCGCTTGCAGTGGCGGCATGCCTCTCCAGCACATTGAAATTTGACGGGGTTTTCACCCTGCAGGCCAAAGGCAATGCGTTGGTCAGGACATTATTTGCCGATATCAATCAGGCAGGGCATTTGCGCGGCTATTGCGCGTTTGACGATGATCCGGCGACCCGGCCGTTGCTTGATGATGTGTCGGCCGCGACAGGGCCGGTGCGTCTTGGCCCGGTGATGGGGGATGGCTATATCGCCTTTACCGTTGACGAGGCGGATACCGGGGGGCGCTATCAGGGGATTGTCGAATTGGACCGGCAGGGGCTTGACGCCGCCGCGGTGCGTTGGTTTGAAAATTCCGAACAGCTTGATACGGCGGTGATTGTCGCCGCTGGTCAGCAGCCAGGCGGCTGGCAGGCAACCGCGCTGATGTTACAGCGTATCGCCGCCGAAGGTGGTGCGGCCGGCGGTAATCCGTTGGATAATGCGGCGGCCCGTGCGGCGAGTGACGAGTCGTGGCACACCGCGAAAACGCTGATGGCGTCGGTACGGCAGGATGAACTGCTTGACCCTAATCTGGCCCCACAGGATATTGTGTTCCGGCTTTTTAACAGCATGGCCCCGCACAGCGCCCCCGCGCGCCCGGTTGTTGACCAATGCCGCTGTGATGCGGACAAGGTTGAGCAGATGTTGCGCCAGCTTGATCCGACCGCCTTAACCGAACTGGCGACCGCGGCGGGCACCCTTGACGTGGTATGCGAATTTTGCAAAACCAGCCGCAGTTTTCATAAAGACGATATCTGCTGATAGATCTGTTGCCGCCACGCATAAGCCGCTTGGCAGTACGCCGATTTGTCGGGCATGATAAGGGCGGCGATAGATCATCGGCGATCATAGGGGGACATAGGATGACGTCAGCACGGATTTGGACAAGTCTGATAGTGGTTTGTGCCGGTTTGATGCTGGCGTCCTGTCAGACTGCCGCATTAAAGCCACCGGCCAAGATTTTTCAGGCTGGCGATTTCAAACCGCTGATGATCAATGCACGGCGGCTGGAAATTGTCGATAACTGGACCATGCCGATGGCCGACCCGCATGTTGGGCATCGCGCCACCCCGTTGCCAAGCAACAGCCTTGCCGCATGGGCCAGTCGGGTGCTGCAACCGGCGGGTGGCAGCGGCGAGATGGTGTTTGATATTCGTAAAGCGTCAATCACCTTGACCCAGTTGCCGTTAAAGACCGGTCTTGATGGATTGTTCACCGATCAAGAGAACCAGAAAATCACCGCCGAAATCGAGGCGCAGATCATCTGGCTGGAACCTGTCGGCGGTAGTAATGCACGGGTTGAGCTACGCGCCGCGCATCATGTGACGCTGTTGGAATCGGCGACCGCCGGCGAGGTGCAAAGTGCGATTCACGAAAGCCTTAATGGCGCGATTGGCCGGCTGGATGGCGAAGCCCGGCGTGAATTGCAGAAAATTAACCGGATCATTCTGCCCTGAGTGGCGGCGGGCCGGTTAGCGGCGCCAGAATTCCGGGTTTAGCATCACCAACACGGTGAAGATTTCCAAGCGCCCCAGAAGCATCGCAAAGGACATGATCCATTTGGCCATATCGGGGAGTGACGAAAAATTGCCCTCGGCGCCAATGACCTCGCCAAGTCCGGGGCCAACATTACTGATCGATGTGGCGGCGCCCGACAGCGCGGTCACAAAATCAAGGCCGGACAGGCCAAGCAGAATAGCGATCAACACAAAGCCCAGAATATAGAGATAGAAAAACCCCATCACCGAATCCATTACCTCGGTCGAGACCGGGCGGCGGTTATAATAGGCCAAAACCACAGCATGCGGTTTCAGCAAGCGGTTGATCTGCACCTTTACCGTGGCCGCTAGGACCTGCAAACGGAAGACCTTGATCCCACAGGTTGTTGACCCGCCGCAGCCGCCGATAAACATGACCAACAGCAAAATGGTCGATGCAAATCCCCCCCAGATTGAATAATTGGCACTGACATAGCCGGTGCCGGTCATGATCGACACCCCGTTAAAGCTGGCTTGGCGTAAGGCGTTGCCAAGGGGCTGGCCGCTTTGGGTCAGGTTCCAGCACAGCAGCAGCACAAGGCTGGTCACTAAAATCAGGAACCAGCGCACTTGCGGGTCGTTCAGCAGGCTCCGCCAGCCGCCACGCATCATCGCCAGATAATGGGCAAATGGCAGGCTGCCAACAATCATCCCGATCACGATAATCCATTCGATCGCGGCCGAATCAAAGGCGCCGATCGATGCGGTGCGGGTTGAATAGCCGCCGGTGGCCAACGTTGTCATCGCATGCGCGATAGCATCGAATGGCGACATGCCGGCGGCCCACAGCATAACCGCCCAGACAACGGTTAGCCCGGCATAGACAAGGCCGATACCACCGGCCAGTTGGGTGGCCCGCGGCACAACGCTTTCCGGGCGTTCATAGGATTCGGTGCGGAACAGCTGCATGCCGCCCACCGACAGCATCGGTAGAACCGCCATCGCCATCACCACGATACCGACCCCGCCAAGCCATTGCAGCAAGGCGCGCCAGATCAAAATGCCCGGCGAGGCCAGTTCAATTGTGACCAGCACGGTCGAACCGGTGGTGGTAATCCCAGACACCGATTCAAAGATTGAATCGGTAACGCTAAGGCCAAGTTCACTGAACATAAATGGTAGCGCGCCAAACACGCTGATCATCACCCAGGCGCCGTTGGTCAGCAAAAATGCCTGCCGCAGACCAAGATCAAAGGTGCCGCGCCGGTTGGTGGCAAGCCAGATGGCCACCCCAAAAAATCCGGTTAGCAGGGCTGACATCGCAAAAACCTGCCAGTCGGATGATCCGGCGTAAAGATCGACACACATCGGGATCAGCATTGCGGCTGCCAAGATGGTGGTCAAAAGCCCCAAAATGTTAAGCACGGGTGAAAGCTGCATGGCGGTCCGGTTTATGTGGCGGGGGCAGCATACCGTGGGCCGGTGGCGGCCCGGGCATCATGATAGACTGTCTATCCCAGTTTTGCCTGGTCAAGAAAGCGCTGTCGCAACGCGTCATTCTCCTTGAAAATGCCGGTGAATCGGGTGGTGATCATCGATACATCAGGTTTACGGACGCCGCGCGTGGTCATGCATTGATGCTGGGCATCGATCAGAATGGCAACGCCTTGTGGCTGCAACACCTGCTGGATACAGTCGGCGACTTGCGCGGTTAGGGTTTCTTGGGTCTGCAAGCGCCGCGAAAAGCCGTCAAGCACCCGCGCCAATTTGGAAATCCCGACAACGCGCCGTGCCGGCATATAGGCGATATGCGCGGTACCAAGGATCGGGACAAGATGATGTTCGCAATGGCTTTCCATGCGGATATTGCGCAGCATCACCATATCATCATAGCCCTCAACCTCTTCAAAGGTGCGGGCCAGCATCGTGGCCGGATCTTCGGCATAGCCACAGCAAAATTCTTCCCACGCGCGAACCACCCGTTCCGGCGTGCCAACCAGCCCTTCACGCGCCGGGTTTTCGCCAATCCACCGCAGCAACGTCTCGACCGCGGCCTCGGCCTCGGCACGGCTTGGGCGCGCGGGGCTGGGCGGGGTTTCACGATGGTCAGCAGTCGCTTCCGGGTCTTTGGACTCGCCTGTGTCGTACGGTGTCATCATCTGCTTGAACGGTGCCAATTGCTGTTGTCTCAGGGCCGATTGGGCCAAACACGCCTGATTTATGACGAAACCAACCGGTAAAAGCAACTTTATTTGCTGTAACAAACAACGCGAAGGGAGGAGAGACCCAGGGTTAACCGGTCCTTAACCATATTGTTTTAGTATCGGTGTGGCATAGAGCAAGGCGGTTTAGGCATTAAAAACGCCATGTAAGCGGAAAGGCTAGCTGCCTGAAAAACCTCGTAGGTTGGTGTTGTTTTCGCTGTTCAAG
>CAZYKI010000020.1:0-25850 GCA_964648035.1 uncultured Candidatus Puniceispirillum sp.
GATGATCAAAAAAATCCAAGGTTGGCAGCGGTACCGCAGGAAGCACCAGCAACGCGACCAAAACCGCCCCCGCCGTAGCGGGCAAGGCTAACATTGCGCGTAATTCGACAGCCATTATCGCCGCCAACAGGACAAGCATTGCCCCCGCTACCCACTGCCCCACCGCAAAGGCGGCAATGACCGGCAACAAAAACACAACACCAAACCACCGTTGTCGCGTCCCAGATAGCTGACCGGCCACCATCAGCCGGCGTCACTTTTGATAATTTTCAACGCTGGCGCCGCTTGTGATGATGCCCCAAACCGGCGGTCACGTTGGCGGTAATCCGCAAGCGCCGCGGCAAGATCCTCGGCGGTGAAATCCGGCCACAGCCGGTCGGTGAAATACAGCTCGGCATAGGCCAGTTCCCACAATAGGAAATTTGAAATACGCGTCTCTCCGCCACTCCGGATCAACAAATCCACCGGTGGCAGCACCCGCGTTGACAAGCGCGCTTTGAACAAATCATCGGTTACATCGGCGGCTGTCAGAAGGCCGGTTTCAATTTCTTGCGCGATACGAGACGCCGCGCGCACAATATCCTGACACCCGCCATAATCGAGCGCCACCGTCAAATTCAGGCCGTTATTATGTGCCGAGCGCACTTCAACATCATGAATTAGCGCCTGAAGGTCCGCCGAAAATCTGTCGCGGCGCCCAACCACACGAAGCCGCACATTACTCTCAATCAACTCGTTCATGCGGGTCTTGATGAACTGGCTGATCAACCGCATCAAGCCACGCACCTCGACCGGCGACCGCTGCCAATTTTCACTCGAAAAAGCAAAGACGGTCAGCCATTTCATGCCATTTTCTGCAACATGGCGGGCAATGTCCCGTAGAACATCGGCCCCCGCCTTGTGGCCAGCAAGACTGTCAGCGCCCCGCCGCTTGGCCCATCGGCGATTGCCATCCATTATGATCGCGATATGGTTCGGGTCGGACAACATGGCAATCCGTCTCGTTCGATTGACAGTAAAGACTTATACTTGTGTTATCTCTTTTTCCTTGGCCGCCAGAGCATCATCAACTTTTTTCACATAATCGTCAGTCAATTTCTGCACATCGCCTTCCTGACCATGACGATCATCTTCGGAAATCAGCCCGTCTTTTTCAGCCTTGCGGATCGTTTCGATACCATCGCGGCGCACATTACGAATAGCGACACGGCACGCCTCGGCATAACGACCGGCGACCTTGACCATATCTTTACGGCGTTCTTCCGACAGATCGGGAATGGGGACCCGGATCATCGTTCCTTCAGCCGCCGGGTTCAGCCCAAGGTCTGATTCGCGAATGGCCTTTTCAACGGCCGGTGCCATTGATGCGTCCCACACCGATACCGTCAACAGACGCGGTTCGGGCGCGGAAATAGTCCCAACCTGATTCATCGGCATTTTAGAGCCATAGGCGTCAACCATGATTGGTTCAAGCATACCGGTCGAGGCCCGACCGGCACGCAGTCCGGCAAATTCGGTACCAAGGCTGGCCAAGCTGGCCTCCATACGGCGTTGAATATCCTTGATATCAAGTTCGGCCATTTCTGCCTCCTGCTTTGGCTGGCTTTCAAGGGGTGCTGGTATCTAGCAAACGATGGTAAATTTACCCTGATGTTTAATCACCCGTTCAAATTCACCAGGCGTTTCGATAGAAAACACCAAAATCGGAATATTATTCTCTCTGGACAGGCTGATTGCCGACGCATCCATCACCCGCAAATCATCGGTTAGCACCTGCATATAGGACAAGCGGTCATAGCGGGTGGCGGATTTGTCAATCTCGGGATCAGCCGAATAAACGCCGTCGACGCGTGTGCCTTTTAGCAACGCCTCGCAATTCATTTCCGATGCCCGCAACGCGGCCGCCGTATCGGTGGTAAAGAACGGATTGCCGGTACCGGCGGCAAAGATAACCACCCGGCCCTTTTCAAGGTGACGCGTGGCCCGTCGCCGGATATAGGGCTCGCAAACCGCACTGATACTAAGCGCTGACTGCACCCGCACCGGCACATCCAACTGCTCAAGGGCATTTTGCATCGCCAGCGCGTTCATCACCGTGGCTAACATGCCCATATAATCGCCGGTTGCACGCTCCATCCCGGCCGCCGCACCGGACACACCGCGGAAAATATTACCGCCGCCAATGACAAGGCAGACCTCGACCCCGGCAGCGGCCACATCACGGACCTGACGCGCCACCGTAGAGACCATGTCCGGGTCGATACCATAAGGCAGGCGTCCCATCAGCGATTCGCCGGAAATCTTCAACATCACGCGCTTGTAAATAGGCGCCCCGTTGGGTTTAATTTCGACACTCACTGGTGGAACACTCCTTGATCAGTTACTTGGCGGCGCGATTGCCTTAGCTTAGCTGTGCGGCAACCTCAGCGGCAAAGTCGGTCGATTCACGTTCGATCCCTTCGCCTAGATTAAAGCGGACAAATCCGGTCAGCGCAATATCTGCACCAGCGTCTTTTCCGGCTTTGGCCACAACATCGGCAATCCGTGTTTCGCCGTCAATGACTGACGTTTGTTCGAGCAGAACCACCTCTTGATAGTATTTCTTCATCCGGCCTTCGACCATCTTTTCGGCGATTTCCTGTGGTTTGCCGGATGCTTTGGCCTGCTCGATCAACACATCGCGCTCGCGCGCAACAGCTTCAGGGTCAAGATCACTGATCGACAGGCTGGCTGGCGATGTGGCGGCAATATGCATCGCAATTTGCTTGCCAAGCCCGTCAAGACTTGCTTTGTCGGCGGTTGATTCAAGCGCGACAAGCACACCAATCCGGCCAAGCCCCTCAGCCGTCGCATTATGGATATAGGACACAACGCTGCCACTGCCGACAGACAGCGTTTCCATACGCCGCAGCGACATATTTTCACCAATTGTCGCGATCTTCTGTGTCAGCTCGTCAGCCACATTGCGGCCGGTACCGGGAAAATCAGCGGCTTTTAACCCATCAATATTGTCAACGCCCAAGGCAAGCCGCGCCAAGGTCGAGGCAAAAGCCTGAAATTCGCTGTTGCGCGCGACAAAGTCAGTTTCAGCGTTCAATTCAACAACCGACCCTTTGGTGTCATCGACAGCAATCGCCACCAACCCCTCGGCGGCCACCCGGCCCGACTTTTTGGCCGCGGCCGCCAAACCTTTGGTCCGCAACCAGTCAACAGCCGCGTCCATATCACCATTGGTTTCGGCCAGCGCTTTTTTACAATCCATCATGCCCGCGCCAGATTTCTCGCGCAGTTCTTTTACCAGAGCCGCAGTAACACTCATCGTCTTAGTCCCTTACATCGGTTATTGGGTAGCCTGTGCCACCCGGTTCAGCCATGTCATCGGCCAGTGACAGGCGCAATCACGCCCCTGTCGCTGGCACGTTTTTGGTTAGGCGCCAGCCGTTTCGGCCGGGGCGTCAGCAGCAGCCTCAGCCGCGGCGTCTGCCGCAGGGGCCGCATCAGCCTGTTCAAGGGCAGGCTCGGCCGGGGCGTCAAGCGCCTCACCCGCGTCACCACCACTTTTCATCAATTCGGTCTGCAACCCATCAAGCACCGCTGCCTGAATGAGTTCACAGTAAAAGGTAATGGCGCGCATTGCGTCATCATTACCCGGAATGATGTAATCAACGCCATCCGGATTGGCATTGCTGTCGACCACGGCGACAACCGGAATCCCAAGACGGTTGGCTTCTTCAACCGCAATCGCTTCCTTGTTTGTATCCAGCACAAACAGCATGTCGGGAATGCCACCCATTTCCTTGATGCCGCCAAGCGTGCGCTCCAGCTTTTCCTGTTCGCGGGCAAGCTGCAGGGCTTCTTTTTTGGTCAATTGGTTGATTTCACCACTTTCGACCCGCGCTTCAAGATCGCGAAGACGCCGGATTGACTGAGACACAGTGGTCCAGTTGGTCAGCATCCCGCCAAGCCAGCGGTGGTTGACATAATATTGCCCACAATTTTTAGCTGTCTCGGCAATTTTTTCAGCCGCAGCACGCTTGGTGCCAACCAACAGCACGCGGCCACCGCGCGCTGTCACATCACTCAGCGCTTTCAACGCGGCATGAAGCAACGGCTGGGTCTGCTGCAGATCCAAAATGTGGGTTTTGTTACGCTCGCCAAAAATGAACGGTGCCATTTTTGGGTTCCAACGACGGGTGCTATGTCCGAAATGAACGCCAGCTTCAAGCATTTGGCGCATAGAAAAGGTAGGGAGAGCCATATCTTACTCCTGTTCTCCGGTTAAACCTCCATAGGGAAAATGAAAGGCGAACGCCCTCACCGGATGGCCAGACGCACAGAATTTGCTGTGCAACAGCCGTCCCTATGTGTGAATTGGCGCTAGGTCTACTATCAAGGCGGGCGAATTGCAAGCCTTTTGCGCCACACCCGGCGGAAGCGAGACCCTGATCACAGATCCTGCACGTTCAAAATACCCGGCATCCGCCGCAATTCTTGACGGAGCTCGCCGCTCAACCGGAACCGCCCTGGCAAGCCTATCGAAATTTCATGCCCGTTGACCAGCACCTGTAGCCGCACCTCGGCTTTACCCGGCCCATCGTCCTTCAGGGCAGATTTAAGCCCCGCAAGGGGCTTGTCATCCTGCAGCCAGACGCTAACACCGCCGTGCCATGCGGCGATGGCATCATCCAGCAATTCGACACGCGCTGCCAACAGCCGCGGGCCGTTGTCTTCCAGCTTGACATTGGCCGAAATGAATAATGGCTTTTCCGAATCGAGGAGTGCGCTCGCCGCTGCCAACACATCGGAAAAGAACGTGATCTCGAACACACCTGTCTGGTCGGTCAATTGGACAAAGGCAAAGCGGTTGCCGCGCTGCGAAACACGGACCTGCTTGGCGGTAACCGAGCCGGCCAGATTGATCCGTTGCGGCACCTGCCCTTGGGCGATTTTCTCGGCCAGATCGGCATAACGGGTGACACGCAACCGACCAAGCTGGCTGGCATAGCTATCCAAAGGATGCGCCGATAAATAGAGGCCAAGCACATCAAATTCTTCTTTCAATCGGTCCATACCGGCCCAATCAGGAGTTTCAACCAGACGGATCAGGTCGCTGGCCTCATCACCCCCAGCGCCAAACAAATTATCTTGATTTGATTCCGATTCACGCCGCATCGCATCGGCATGCGACAGCAAAAGATCCATATTATCAATCAATTGCTGCCGGTTTTGATGAATCGAGTCAAAAGCACCCGCGCGCGCCAGACTCTCCATTTGACGCCGGTTGATCACCTCACGCGGCAAGCGTTTCAAAAAATCCTGCAACGATAGAAACGGCCCACCCTCGGTGCGGATTTTCGTCAGGCGGTCCATCGCTTCGGCACCAACATTACGGATCGCCCCCAATGCGTACCGAATGGCCAGTGGCGCTGTTGGGCCTGACGGGTTTACTGGCGCCCCATCAGGCAGGTTTTCCGTTGTTTCAACCGAAAAACTGGCCCAAGAGCGGTTGATATCAGGCGGTAAAACCTTGATGTTCTGGCGCTGACATTCCTGCCTGAATACCGCCAATTTGTCGGTATTGCCCGCATCAAGCGCCATCGACGCGGCCAAAAATTCGGTCGGGTAATTTGCTTTCAGATAGGCCGTTTGATAGGCCACCAGCGCATAGGCGGCGGCGTGCGATTTGTTGAACCCATAGCCGGCAAAGGCGGCAATTTGATCAAACACATCAGACGCCAGCTGTTCTGACAAACCATTTTTAACCGCACCGGTGACAAAGATCTGGCGCTGTTCGTCCATTTCGGCTTTGATCTTTTTCCCCATCGCGCGCCGCAAGATATCGGCCGAACCAAGCGTGTAGCCCGCTAAAACCCGGGCCGCCTGCTGCACCTGTTCCTGATAAATCATGATGCCATAGGTTTCGGCAAGCACCTGTTCCAGATCTGGGTGCATATAGGTGATCTGTGCGGGATCATGCTTACGGGCCACATAATCCTTAATATTTTCCATCGGCCCGGGCCGGTACAGCGCAACGACCGCGATAATATCTTCAAACCGGTCAGGTTTCAGGCCTTTTAGCACATCGCGCATACCGCTTGATTCCAGCTGAAACACGCCGACCGTATCGCCCGCAGACAGCATCTCAAAGGTCGGTTGGTCATCAAGCGGTATCGCGGCAAGATCGATCTCGATCCCCCGGTGCTGCAAAAATTCAACGGCGCGCTGTAAAACGGTTAGGGTTTTCAGACCCAAGAAATCGAATTTCACCAAACCGGCTTTTTCGACCCATTTCATATTAAATTGGGTAACCGGCATATCTGAACGCGGATCACGATAAAGCGGCACCAATTCGGCAAGCGGGCGATCGCCAATCACCACCCCGGCCGCATGGGTCGAGGCATGCCGATACAGCCCTTCAATTTTCATCGACACATCGACAAGGTCGGCCACCTGTTCATCGGCGCGGCGGTGTTCGCGCAACTCTTCTTCCGTTTCCAACGCCTCGGCAATCGTTGTCGGCTTGGCCGGGTTGTTCGGTACGAGCTTGGCAATCCGGTCCACTTGACCATAGGGCATTTCAAACACCCGCCCCACATCACGCAAGGCTGCCCGCGCCTGAAGGGATCCGAAAGTGATAATCTGGGCTACCTTGTCATGACCATATTTGTTTTGGACATAGCTGATCACCTCGTCACGCCGATCCTGACAAAAATCGATATCGAAATCCGGCATTGATACGCGTTCCGGGTTCAAAAACCGTTCAAAAAGCAGCCCCCATTTAATCGGGTCAAGGTCGGTAATTGACAGCGCCCAGGCAACCAATGAACCGGCGCCTGAACCGCGTCCGGGCCCAACCGGAATATTTTGCGCTTTGGCCCATTGAATAAAATCGGCAACGATCAAAAAATAACCGGGGAATCCCATTTGGGTGATGATATCAAGCTCAAACTTTAAGCGGTCCTCATAGGGCGCCGTGATCGCGGCGCGTTGCCCATCGGTCATGCTGGCATCAAACACATGCCGATCAAGCCGCTTGGCAAGCCCCTCTTTGGCCTGCACCGCCAGTTCATCCGCCTCGCTACGCCCGCCTGCGGTATCAAAGGCCGGCAGAATCGGCGCTCTGGTCTCGGCCATAACACTACATCGCTTGGCAATCACCACTGTATTGGCAATGGCCTCTGGAATGTCGGCAAACAACGCCGCCATCGCGTCAGCCGTCTTGAAATAATGTTCGTCCGAAAAACGCGGGCGGTCGGTTTCGGCCAATTTGCGCCCGGTGCCGATACATACCAATGTATCATGCGGCTGGCTCATCGCGGCCGTTTCAAACCGGCAATCATTGGTCGCAACGAGGGGCAGATCCAGTCGGTCGGCAATCTCAAGCAAATGTGGCTCGGCAATGACTTCCGGCTTCATGCCGTGGCGTTGTAATTCAATGTAAAAACGCCCCGGAAACCGTGCGGCCAATGCTTCAGCCCGCTTTGTCGCCAGCCCATCGCGCCTGTCAGCCGCCGGCCGCCCCACAAACCCTGCCAAAGCGCCCCCACCCAATATAATAATATCGCGCCCAAGATCACCAATATCGTCAAGCACGCAATGCGCACTCTCACCGGCTTCAGCCGACAGCAAGGTGTTCGATAACAGCACTGACAGATTGCGATAGCCAGCCTCGGTCTGCGCCAGCAACACAACCTCGCCCGCCCCCTCTGCATCACAAAGGTTCAGCTGTGCGCCCATGATCGGTTGAATACCGGCCGCCGCCAAAGTCTGGGCAAATTCTAACGCCCCAAACATGTTGTTTGTGTCGGTAATCGCCGCCGCCGGCTGATGATCAGCCGCGATTAAGCCCACCAGATTTTTTATGCGCAAGGTCGATTCGGCCAATGAATAGGCAGTATGAAGGCGTAAATGGACAAAATTGGCAGGCATTTTTATCGCTTTTGGGGCAAGGTACCGATCAAGGTCCATAGCTTAGCCGAAAGCCACCGCCGACAACAAGACAATCGGCACGGCAACGCGGTTTGATCAGCCGATATTGACGACGCGACCATTTTCAATTGTCAGCACACCGTCCATGTTTAACGCCAGCTGCTGATTATGGGTGACCACCAGCGCAGCTGTATTGGTGGCCCGCGTTATCGCCGACAGATGGTGAAACACATCGCGCGCCGTGTCGGGATCAAGGTTTCCGGTTGGCTCATCGGCCAGCAACACACGCGGCGCATTGGCCACAGCGCGCGCAATCGCAACGCGTTGCTGCTCGCCACCGGACAGCGCTGCCGGCCGGTGATCAGCGCGGTCATCAAGACCGACCATAGCCAGCAACTGGCCAGCCCGGTCGGCGGCCTCATCGCGCGCTAAACCATTAAACATTTGCGGTATCATAATATTTTCCAGCGCCGAAAATTCTGGCAGCAAGCGATGAAATTGGAACACAAAACCGATATGACTTCGCCGCAACCGGCTCCGTTTGCGCCGGTTAAGCTGTCCGGCATCAATACCGTCAATAAAAACATCCCCGGCATCGGGACGTTCCAGCAAACCGGCGATATTCAGCAAGGTTGACTTGCCGGAACCTGATGGACCAACCAAGGCTTTCATTTCACCCGGATAGACGGCCAAACTAGCATCCGACAGCACATCCAAGATCGAATCGCCTTGTGTGAACCGGCGCTGCACCCGCCGTAATTCCAAAAGCGGCTTCACCGCTGACCTGTTGGGCGCATCATTCATAACGCAACGCCTCGGCTGGTGCGACCCGCGACGCCCGCCATGCTGGATAAAGGCTGGCCACGAATGACAGGCCAAGCGCCATCGCAATCACCATCAGCACCTCTTGCGGGTCAATCTTGGCTGGCAGATTTGATAAAAAATAAATTTCGGCGGCGAATAGTTCAGCCCCCGACAGGCTTTCTATGGCCTGTTTGATGGTATCGATATTCCAACAGAACAACACCCCGACAATAGTGCCGGCCAGCGTGCCAACAATACCAATACTGGCGCCGGTCATCACGAAAACCCGCATAATGCTGGCCCCACTCGCCCCCATCGCGCGCAATACGGCAATATCAGCATTTTTTGACCGCACCAGCATGATCATCGATGAAATGATATTAAAAGCAGCGACCAGAATGATCAGGGTCAAAATCAGGAACATCACATTCCGTTCAACCCGCAACGCATTCAAAAAGCTACGATTTCGGTCCAGCCAATCAAATACCCGCAACTCGCTGCCAACGGTGGTCGCAACAGCCCCCCGTAACGCGGCAATCCGTTCCGGCGCCGCAACATAAATTTCCAACCCCGACACCGTATCGTCATAGCCAAGGAACCCGGCGGCCGCATCAAGCGGCATGAAAACAAAGCTGGAATCATATTCATACATGCCGACATTAAAAATGCCAGCCACCTGAAACGCGCGTCTTGTCGGCACGGTCCCAAAGGCTGTCGCCTTACCGCGCGCCGTCGTCAGGGTCAGTTTATCCCCCGGCGCAACCCCCATTTTGAAGGCCATATCACGGCCGATCAGCAGGCCGCCACCGTCTCGAAAGCGTTTGACAGCCGCCTCATCAAGCGAATCCCACAGCGGTTTGCGAACCGCAAGGTCAGACCAACGTACACCGCGAATCACCGCCCCAAGACTGACCCGCCCGCGGCTGGCCATCACTTGACCTTCAATTTGTGGGGTAACAGCAATCACCCCCGGCAATTCAGTGAGGTTCAGCGCCATCTGGTCATAGTCAGGGATCCCTTGCCCGCCGGTTGCATAGACCGCAACATGCCCGTTCAAGCCAAGGATGCGCCCAACCAATTCGGCCCGAAACCCATTCATCACCGACATCACAACGATCAAGGTCGCCACACCAAGCGTAATGCCGGCCAGCGAAAACCACGCAATGACCGAGATAAATCCCTCCGCACGCCGCGCCCGCATATAGCGAAACGCCAGCATCCGTTCAACCGGAGAGAAAAGAAACGCCATTAAAGTCCCCCTTTTGCGCTATCAGGGCTGTTTTTATCTATCTAGCAACCATGTGTTCTTGGGGGGCGCCGATGCCCATCCGCCCCTAACCGTTACGCTGTTGCACCATCTCGACAGCATTTTGCGGCGAAATTTCGACAGTTTTACCAGATTTACGGTGCTTTACCTCAACCTGCCCCTGTTCCAAACCGCGCGGCCCCACCACAATTTGCCACGGAATACCAATCAAATCCATCGCCGCCAATTTGGCACCGGGGCGCTCATCACGATCATCAAGAAGCGGGTCCAGCCGGGCCGCCTGCAATTGCTGATATATCGCCTCAGCAGTGCTGTCACACGCCGCATCACCGGGTTTCAAATTCACCACGGCCACGCCGAATGGCGCGACAGCTTCTGGCCAGATAATACCTTTATCGTCATGGCTTGCCTCGATAATACCACCCACAAGGCGCGACACGCCAATCCCGTAAGATCCCATATGCACCGGCACCGGCTTGCCGTCAGGACCGGTTACGCTGGCCCCCATTGCCGCCGAATATTTCGTCCCAAAATAGAAAATATGACCGATTTCAATGCCCCGCATTGACATCAAATCCCCGGCCGCAACCGGACAGTTGGCCGGATCATGCTTTTCATCGGCACGCGCGTAAATAGACGTGAACCGATCAACAAAGGGCTGCAAATCGCTGTCATAATCGATATCAGCCAGCAAATCGGTTTCAAGCCAGTCTTTGTGAAAAAACACCCCACTTTCGCCGGTTTCGGCAAGAATGATGAATTCGTGGCTCATATCACCGCCGATCGGGCCGGTGTCCGCTTCCATCGGGATTGCCGTCAACCCCATCCGCGCAAAGGTTTTAAGATACGATACAAACATCTTGTTATAGGCGGTGCGCGCCGCATCAGCGTCAAGATCAAACGAATAAGCGTCTTTCATCAGGAATTCACGCCCCCGCATGATCCCAAAGCGGGGCCGCACCTCATCGCGAAACTTCCATTGAATATGGTATAAATTCAGCGGCAAGGATTTGTAACTCCGCACATGCGTCCGGAAAATGTCGGTGACCTGTTCCTCATTTGTCGGCCCATAGAGCATATCGCGGTCATGCCGATCCCGGATCCGCAACATTTCGGCGCCATAATCGTCATAACGGCCTGATTCCTGCCAGATTTCAGCCGGTTGCAGCGTTGGCATCAGAATTTCCAGCGCGCCGGCACGGTCTTGTTCCTCGCGCACGATGGTCGCAATCTTGTCCAACACACGCTTGCCAAGCGGTAACCAGGAATAAATGCCGGCGCTCGATTGCTGGATCATGCCGGCCCGCAACATCAAACGATGCGAGGCAATCTGTGCCTCTTTGGGTGTTTCTTTCAAAACGGGCAGAAAATATTGGCTCAAGCGCATAGGCTGTTCCTTCAGCTCACAATAGACGAGGTCACAAATCGGCCCGTCAGGACCGCCAAATTAAGCGGTGAATCAACTTAACGCAAGGGCGGCAAACCGGCGCCGTCGAAAACCGCGTCCAACATCGCCGCATCGATGGCTTCAAGCCGGTCTGGCTGCCATTTCGGGGATTGATCCTTATCCACCACAACCGCGCGGATTCCCTCGACAAAATCATCCCGCCGGATCATCCGCATCGCCAGCTGAAACTCCAATGCCAGCGCCTCGGCCGGTTGGGTAAAATCACGCGCCACATCCATCATCCGGCAAAAGACTTTTATCGACATCGGGCATCGTTCAGTCAGCGCCGCCGCCACCGCCCCCACAAATTTGTCATCGGGGTAGAGCCGCGCCATATCGGCAGCCCGGTTGCGGATCGCTTCGGGCGACAGCCCATCGGCGAAAATATGATCAATGCGCGGCCGATGCGCCGCCAATGACGGCGCGCCGGAATCAGCACTATAGTCGCTGATCAGCGCATCAATTTTACTGGCATCAACTCCACTGGCATCGACCCGCAATAGCGCCTCTTGCAAAGCCGCAATATCGTCACTTGGCACCATAGCGGTAGCCAATCCCAAAAGCAGACAATCGGCGCCATTTATAACATGCCCGATCATCCCAAGCAGGCGCGCCACAGGCCGCGGACATCGGCCAAAAAACAAACTTGCCCCGGCGTCCGGAAACAGGCCAATACTACTTTCCGGCATCGCAAAACGGGTGTTTTCGGTCACTACAACATGGGTGGCATGGCAGGCGAGCCCGGCGCCGCCGCCCATCACCACCCCGTCAGCCAGCGCGATAACCGGCTTCCCAAATTCGGCGACGGCCAGATCGCCAAGATATTCGTCGCGAAAAAACTGATCTGCCTTGGCGTACTGACCGGCCAGTATCACCGCGCGGGCGAACCTGATATCACCGCCGGCACAAAAGGCACGCGGCGCCGAGCTGGCGATAACCACATGGGTTATGGCCGGGTCATCCCGCCATTGCTTTAGCTGCGATGTAAAGGCCCGTATCATATCATGGCTCAGCGCATTTAGCGCTTTTGGACGGTCCAGAAGGATTTTGCCGGCACTGCCGACAACCTCAAAATGAATATCTGCCTGCGGCATTGCGGAAACTCCACCAGACCGGTATGAATAGCTGAACCAAGACCATAACCGGATACAAAGCCCATGAGCAGAGGTCAATACCCATCAACACGGATGCGGCGCACCCGTATGGCCGCTTTTTCGCGCCGTATGGTTGCCGAAACGCGTCTTGACTGCGCCGATCTTATTTGGCCATTGTTTGTGATTGAAGGTACCGCACAGCGTGAGCCGATTGCCTCGATGCCCGGGGTTTTCCGTCACTCGATTGATTTGCTGGTTGAACAAGCGGCCCGTGCCGTTGCCTTGAACATTCCGGCCATCGCGGTGTTTCCGTCAATTGACAGCAGCCTGAAAGATGCAGCTGGCAGTCTGGCGCGCGACGGTGACAATCTTGTCTGCCGGGCGGTTGCGGCGGTCAAGGCTGCCTATCCGGATTTGGGCATTATTTGCGATGTGGCCCTCGACCCGTTCACATCGCACGGGCATGACGGTCTGCTGCGTGACGATGTTGTCTTAAATGACGAAACGGTCGCAATCTTGTGTGAACAAGCCGTGCATCAGGCCAATGCCGGGTGCGATATTATCGCCCCGTCGGATATGATGGATGGACGGGTTGGGGCGATCCGCGCGGCGCTGGATGACGCCGGGCATCAAAATGTCCAGATCATGGCCTATGCCGCCAAATATGCGTCCGGATTTTATGGACCGTTCCGCGATGCGGTGCGTGCCGGCGCATCGCTTGGCAAGGCGGGAAAATCCACCTATCAGATGGACCCGGCCAATAGCGATGAAGCGATGCATGAAATCGCCCTCGATCTGGCCGAAGGCGCCGACATGGTGATTGTCAAACCAGGCATGCCTTATCTCGATATTCTGGCCCGTGCCAAAGCTGAATTCGGGGTCCCCTGTATCGCCTATCAAGTATCGGGGGAATATGCGATGCTGTGCGGCGCGTTTGATCAGGGATGGCTTGATCGTGATCGCACCATTCTTGAAAGCATGATATGCTTCAAACGCGCGGGAGCTGACGCGGTGTTGACCTATTTTGCGCCAGAAATTGCCGCCTTACTGGCAAAGGGCTAACCATCTGTCACCCTGATGCCGATCATCAACGCGTGTGGCGCGGTTAAAGGGGAGAATTCATGACCGTTACTGCAGATGATATCCGCCGCGCTGCCGGCGTGTTGGAACCGCATATTATCCGCACCCCAACCCTGCCGGCCCCGGCCCTGTCGCGGCGGCTTGGCTGTGACTTGTTTGTCAAACTCGAATGTTTGCAGCACACATCATCCTTCAAGGCGCGCGGTGCCTTTCTGGCGATGCAAAACCTCGATGCGGGTCAAAAACACCGCGGCGTTATCGCGATGTCGGCTGGCAATCATGCCCAAGCGGTTGCCTATCATGCCGAACGCATGGGGATTCCCGCGACGATTGTGATGCCGGCGCAAACACCGTTTGCCAAAGTGGCCCGAACCCGCGCCTTTGGTGCCAAGGTCGTGCTTCACGGCCGCAACCTGAATGAATGTGAAGAGACTGTCGCCACGCTGATCGCGGCGGATGGGCTGACATTGATCCACCCTTATGACGATGAACTTGTCATGACCGGACAAGGCACCGCTGGACTGGAAATGCTGCAAGATGTCCCCGATCTTGATATTTTACTGGTCCCGATTGGCGGTGGCGGGCTGATCGGCGGCATTGCCACGATTGCCCGCGATATCCGGCCCAATATCAAAATTTACGGGGTGCAGACCGAACTGTATCCGGCCATGAAAATGGCCGTTGCCGGTAAAGAGGCCCCCTATGGCGGCGAAACCCTCGCCGAGGGGATCGCGGTCAAAAAACCGGGTAAAGTGACGGTCCCTGTGGTGAAATCACTGGTTGACGATATTTTGCTGGTCAGTGAACGCGACCTTGAATGGGCGGTTGGCGCGCTTGTCGAACAGCAACGCATCGTTGCCGAGGGGGCGGGCGCTGCCGGCATTGCCGCGCTTTACGCCCATAACGGTCTGTTTGCCGGAAAACGGGTTGGCGTGGTGATCTGCGGCGGCAATATAGACCCCCGCTTGCTGGCCTCGATCCTCAATCGCAATATGGCTGTCGATGGACGGATTGCCCGCCTGCGGATTGATATATCTGACGAGCCGGGCATGTTGGCGGCGATTTCGACGGCGATTGGCAATTGTGGCGGCAATATCGTTGAAATCTATCATCAGCGACTATTCTATGATGTGCCGGCCAAGCTGGCAAAAATTGATGCGGTGGTTGAAACGCGCGGTCCGGACCATGTTGACGAAATCATAGCGGCACTGAATAAGGCCAAATTTCAGGTCCGACAACTTGATGACAGCGCAAATTAACCAACCGCGCCTTTATGATATGGCTTGATTTGAAACCGTTGTTTCGTCCAGTTTAATCTTATGGATCAGGATCGCCGTCTTCATCGCCCAAAACCGTTACCCATGCGCCTTAGCATGCGTAGCGCCTGCCCCTATATTGACGGCGAGACCGAACAGCGCATCGCTGTTGATATATCGGTCAATCCCGACGCGCATGACGGGCTGGCGCGCGCCGGCTTCAGGCGGGTCGAAAACTGGGTTTACCGTCCCGCCTGCCCGTCTTGTAGCGCCTGTACCCCGTGGCGGGTTGACGCAACCGCGTTTCGCCAAAGCCGCAATATGGCCCGCATCACGGCGCGCAATAGCGATTTACGGCGCGAGATCACCGGACCAGAGATCACTGACAGCCATTACCCGCTGTTCAAATCTTATGTCACCGATCGGCATAATGACGGGCAAATGGCGATGATGGACCGGATCGATTTCATCAGCATGATCATGAACAGCCCGGTCGAAACCGTCCTTGTCAATTATTATGATCCTGACAACCGGCTTGTCGCCACCGCCCTTACCGATATCCAAAGCGATGGTCTAAGCGCGGTTTACAGCTTTTTTAACCCGCAACTTGCGAAACGCTCGCTTGGCAGCTTTATCATCACTGACCTTTTGGCATTGGCAAAGGATATGGGGTTGCGTTGGGTCTATCTTGGCTATTATGTCGCCGGTAGCCGGAAAATGATGTATAAATCGCGCTACCAGCCGGCCGAAATTTACCAAAACGGACGCTGGCAACCGTTTACCAGCGCGTAGGAGTAACCCGATGCCAGTATCCTTTGAAACGATGTGCCAGCAAGACCGTGACACTGTGCGTGCCCATATTCGGTGCGGCGATTATGGCGACCACACATCTGGCCTTGCCAAGGGGTATTTGCAGGCCAATCTGGTTATTCTTGATCAGGATTTTGCCTTGGACTTTATGCGCTTTTGTCAGCGCAATCCAAAACCCTGCCCGCTTGTTGGTGTCACCGATACCGGATCACCGATGATGCATACCCTTGGCCGGAATATCGACATCCGAACCGACATTCCTTCCTATAATATCTATCGTGACGGCGTGCTGGCCGAGTCGCGCCATGATATTGCTGATTTATGGACTGACAGGATGGTCGGCTTTGCCCTTGGCTGTTCATTCACCTTTGAACATGCCTTGATCCGGGCTGGCATTCCGGTCTGGCATATGGCGCATGATAAAACGGTACCCATGTTTAAGACCACTATTGAAACCAACCCCGCGGGGCCATTTGCCGGCCCTATGGTGGTCAGCATGCGCGCTATAGACCGCGACAAGGTGGCGTTGGTCACCGAGATTTCCGGGCAATTCCCAATGGCGCATGGCAAGCCGGTCCATATCGGTGACCCGGCAGATATTGGCATAAACGATATCATGCGCCCTGATTGGGGTGATCCGGCCCCGATAGGCGACGGCCAGCTGCCGGTTTTCTGGGCTTGTGGCGTTACCCCGCAAGCCGCAATCATGCGGGCGAAACCGCCCTTGTCGATTACCCATAAGCCAGGTCAGATGCTGATCACCGACATCCCGGAAGATGCCGAAATTCCGATTATCGGTGCGGCGGCCTAACAATTATTCCTGACTGGCATTATCCTGCAGCAACGCTGTCACCACGGGTGGCGGTCAGGTAAATTTTGCCGGACGCGGAAAACCGGTTGGCGGCAATTTGCCCGCCCCGCCACGCTTGGCCTGCCACGCGCTGATGTCGGTTTCGGTGCGGGTGCGCCCCCCGCCAGCCTGCCAACTTAGGCCAGCAACCTTTTCAAAAACGGTAATATCGGCCAACCCACCATCTTTGAAGCGCTGTAAAATCACCCCCTTACCACGGGTCATTTCCGGCACTTCATCAAGGCCAAAAATCAGTAATTTCCGGTTAACGCCAACCGACGCCACCATATCGCCGGTAACCGGCGCACAAGCCACCGCCCGGGCGGTGCCGCTGATGTTCAAAACCTGTTTGCCATTCCGCGTTTGTGCGACCGCGGCCTGCATATCCACCACCAAGCCATGTCCGGTGCTGGCCGCCACCAGCAGCTTGCCATCACCGGCTTTGATCAAATCGACAATCGCACTGTCGGCGGGCAGGTCAACCATCAGGCTGATCGGTTCACCAAAGCCGCGCCCGCGTGGCAATTTGTCAGCGGCAAGCGTGTAAAACCGACCATTATCAGCAAACAGCAAAATCTTGTCGGTGGTTTCGGCATGCAGGACATGCCCCGCCGCATCCCCCTCTTTGTAGCGATAGTCACCATCCAGATCTTGATGGCCGCGCATCGCCCTAATCCAGCCATTGGCCGAGCAGATCACGGTGATAGGCTCGCGCTCGACAAGAATCTCGGTAGGGTCAAAATCAATCTGCGGGGCATCGGCCAGCGTTGTTTTGCGGCTGTCGGTTTTGGCAAAGATCGCCTTCATATCCCGAATCTCGCCAGCTATCCGT
Source organism: uncultured Candidatus Puniceispirillum sp. (assembly GCA_964648035.1). Lineage (GTDB taxonomy): Bacteria > Pseudomonadota > Alphaproteobacteria > Puniceispirillales > Puniceispirillaceae > UBA3439. The sequence goes on from CAZYKI010000020.1 coordinate 17,370, forward strand.
CCCCATTGCAGGCTTTCATCGGCCAATAGGCCGGTCAATTCCCCCTGCTCTGCGGTCAGCTTGTCACGCTCACTCCGCAACGCCATTTCTTCCAAGCGGCGCAATGACCGCAAGCGCATGTCAAGCACGGCATTGGCCTGATTTTCGGTCAAGCTAAACCGCGCCATCAATTCGTCGCGCGGATGATCGGATTCACGAATAATCCGGATCACCTCATCCAGATTCAAATATACAATAAGATAGCCTTCAAGCACCTCAAGCCGGCTGGCTATCTTGCCAAGCCGAAAGCGTGAACGGCGTTGCAACACCACCCGCCGATGCGCCAGCCACGCGTTAAGCGCCGCCCGCAAATCCATCACCACAGGCCGCCCTTCGGCATCAAGCACATTCAGATTCAGCGGCACGCGTACCTCAAGATCACTCATCTTGAAGAGGCTTTCCATCACCAGCTCGGCTTCAAGCCGCCGCGATTTTGGCTCTAGCACGATCCGCAAATCTTCAGCTGACTCGTCACGGATATCGGCAAGAACCGGTAATTTTTTAGCTTGCAGCATTTCAGCTAGCCGTTCGATCAGACGCGACTTTTGCACCTGATAGGGAATTTCAGTGACGACGATCTGCCAGCTTCCACCTTTTTCGGTTTCGACATGCCACTTGGCCCGGACGCGAAACCCACCCCGACCGGTGGCATAGGCGTCACGAATCTGCGCGCTGGGTTCGATCAGCACCCCGCCAGTTGGCAAATCCGGGCCTTTAACGAATTGCATCAAGGTGTCGATCGACGCGTTCGGATGTTTGATTAAATGCAGCGATGCGTCTGCCAATTCGATGATATTATGCGGCGGAATCGAGGTGGCCATACCAACGGCGATCCCCTGTGCCCCATTGGCCAGCAAATTAGGGACCCCGGCCGGCAGCAACGCCGGTTCCTCGGACTCGCCATCATAGGTGGCCCGAAAATCGACCGCATCCTCGTCAATCCCGTCAAGAAGAAGCCGCGCCACCTCGGTCAGTCGGGCCTCGGTATAGCGCATAGCCGCCGCATTATCGCCATCGATATTGCCGAAATTGCCCTGCCCCTCGACAAGGCAGTAGCGCATCGCAAATTCTTGGGCCAGACGCACCATCGCGTCATAGATTGCGGCGTCCCCATGCGGATGGAATTTACCCATCACATCGCCGACAACCCGCGCCGATTTTTTGAACCCCTGTCCCGGATCCAGTTTTAATTGGCGCATGGCAAACAGCAGGCGCCGATGCACCGGCTTCAGACCATCGCGCACATCGGGTAACGAGCGTGAGGTAATCGTCGACAAGGCATAGGCAAGATAGCGCTCGGACAGGGCGTCAGAAAAGGCGGTTGGCTGAATTTGCCCACCGGCTGTCATATCAACATCGTCATGCATCACAGCGCCTCGTTTGGAATCATATCGATGTTATACCGGGTCTGAACCATATCGGCCAGCCGTTTACGCGCGGCCGGCAAATCGCTATTATAGGCGGCAAACACCCGCGTGGCCAGAAAATGCCCAGTCAGGTCAAGCCCCGCGACCCAGTCATGTTTGGGGCAATGAACGCCGCCCAAAAATTCGGGCAAGGCCAACATGCGACTGACATAATCCCCGGCCGCATGGCGGGCCACGGCGCGCCCTGAACGTGGGCTGACATAGGCAAGGTCTTGCCCTTGCCCGGTCGCCGCGCAACGCGATAAGTCAAGCTGGTATCCTACCGCTGCCAATAACCCAAGTTCCCAGCGGATATAGCCTTCAAGCCAACCGGCATTGGAGTCGTCCATCTTGATCACATCCAACAGCGCTTGGCTGGCGGCAAACAAAGCCGGTTGCATTTCACGCTCGGGCAAAGCGCTGTCCAAAAGCGCACAAAAGGCGGAAACGCCAGCAAGACGCAACGGCGAGTCGAGCAACAAAGCCGGCACCGATTCGGTCAATTCCAGCTGCATCTGCCCCAATTGTTCGGTCAAGCGCGCGCGCCAACTGGCCCGCACCCGGTTTCCCGGTTGCACCGTCCCCCGCAAGCGAGAGCCGCCGCCGCCACGCACGAGGCCGGCATGGCGCCCTTGGGTCGCTGTCAGCACCGAAACAACCGCGTTCCCTTCGCCATGGGGGCGGACCGACAAAATAATCGCATCGGCCTGCCAGTCAGGCATTATAATCAAGATCCCACAGGTTATAGCGGGCTGAATCGTCCATCCAGTCCTTGCGATATTTCACATGCGCAAAAAGATGCACCCGGCGATCAAGCGCTGTTTCCAATTCGCGCCGTGCCGCGGTACCAATACGCCGCATGGTTTGACCGCCCTTACCTAGGATAATACCGCGATGCCCCTCGCGGGCCACAAAGATCGACAAATGCACCTCGGCACTGCCATCATCGCGTTCGGTCCAGCGATCGGTTTCAACGGTCAGCTGATACGGTAATTCCTGATGCAGATTCAAAAACAGTTTTTCGCGCAATATTTCAGCGGCGAGAAGACGTAGCGGCATGTCTGATAAATCATCAGGATCAAACAGAAACGGGCTTGGCGGCATTTTGTGCGCAAGCCATGTTTTCAAATCATCAACGCCATTGCCGGTCTCGGCCGATACCATAAACACCCGTTCAAACGCGTACAAGGCAGACATCTCGGCGGCCCGCTCCAACAGCCGTTCTGGCGGCGCAAGGTCAATCTTGTTCAACACCAGTGACAATTTGGCATTGTTTTCAGACAGTTTTTTGACGATCGCCCGGGTGTCGTCATCGATGCTTCGCCGGGCGCAATCATGCAGCAGCAACACCACATCACCATCCTCGGCACCCTGCCAGGCTGCATTGACCATGGCCCGGTCAAGGCGCCGTTTCGGTGTGAAAATTCCCGGTGTATCGACAAAAATAATTTGCGCGTTTCCGGCCATCGCAATGCCCCGGATGCGGCTTCGCGTGGTTTGTACCTTTGGCGTCACAATCGATACTTTTTGACCAACCATAGCGTTCATCAAGGTCGACTTACCGGCATTGGGTGCCCCGATCAACGCCACAAAACCGGCGCGTGTCGGCTGGTCAGTCATGTCTGTGGCCGGGCTATTCATCATCGTCCTCGTGGCTATGGTTTTGACCTTGAAGCTTTGACAGCATTTGTTTGGCGGCCTCCTGCTCGGCCTGTTTGCGATTGGGACCGGTCGCGGTTATTTCGGGATATCCGTCAACGGTGACCGCATATGTCAATTGTGGCGCATGTTCGGGGCCCGATTTTTCGGCAAGCCGGTAAAATGGCATCCCCAAGCCGCGCTTTAAGCACCATTCTTGAAGCCGTGATTTCGGATCCTTTACCGCGGTCTTGCTGGTTTTGCCGCGCAACGACCAGTGTCGCATCACAAATGCGCGCGCCGCTGGCAATCCGGCGTCAAGATAAATGGCGGCAAGCAGGCTTTCCACCACATCTGCAAGAATATTGTGATTTGCCGCCACGTCAAAGCCAGTTTGGGTTTGAATATGGCTGGCAAGATCCAGTTTGCGGGCCACCATCGCCAGACTTGCCGCCTGTGCCTCGGCATGCAGGCGCAATGACAACCCGCCCTCATCATCATCTGGATATTTGTCGAAAAAATGGTCGGCCAGCAGCAGACCCAACACACGATCGCCGAGAAATTCTAGACGCTGGTAGCTTTGCCCATCGGACTGGTAACTGGCATGGGTCAGCGCTTGGGTCAACAATGTCCGGTCGGCAAAGTCATGCCCGATCCGGGCTTCAAGTTGTGTCAGCGCGTCATCGGCCATCAGGTGATACCGTCGCCGATCCGTCCATAGCGTATGGCAAACGGCCATTTCCATATTTCCCACAGCCGTGCCTTGCCATTATGGCTGAAAAATAATCGATCGGCGCGGCCGACCAAATTTTGCGCCGGAACCATGCCAACCGCGCTGGTGCGGCTGTCACGCGAATTATCTCGATTGTCACCCATCATAAAATAATGGTCCGGCGGCACGGTATAAACCACCGTATTATCCAGCGAGTCATTATCCGACCGTTCCTGAATGGTATAGCTCTTCCCATTCGGCAGGGTTTCACGATACACCTTGAAATTGATCGAATTATAGCCGTCCGACAATGTCGCCTGTCCGGTCAATTCACGCTGTACCGGCGCATCATTGATATAAAGCACCCCATTCATCACCTGCACCCGATCTCCGGGCAAGCCAATCACCCGCTTGATAAAGGCGACATCAACATCGGTCGGTTGCCGAAACACGGCAACATCGCCCCGCTCAGGTGCCGATCCAAAAAGCCGGCCATTGAACGGCACCAAGGCCAATGGAAAGGAATAGCGCGAATAGCCATAGGAAAATTTTGATACAAAAAGATAATCGCCAACCAGCAATGTCGGACGCATCGATCCTGACGGGATATTGAACGGCTCAAACATCAACGAGCGAAACGCCAGCGCCACCGCCCCGGCCACCACTATGGTCTTGATCAGTTCAAATTTACTTTCTTTGCCGTTTTTAGCCATGTGGCATTTTCCATTCTATCGGAACCGCGTCAACCACGACAAAGGCCAGCGCATAAGGCGGCTCATCGCTTATCGACACAAACAGTGACGCCTTATACCCATCCGGGGTCATTGTCTCAAGTGCCGTTTTGCAACGACCATAAAGCTTAACGCGCGGCGCGCCATTCACCGCATTAAGGGTTTCAGCATCGCGCCAGCCAAGCGGCCTGATGCCAGAGCCGCTCAACGCCTTATAAACCGCTTCTTTTACTGCAAATCTTTTCGCAAAAAACGCGGCTTGATTGGCCGATTGAGCCGCTGCCGCCTGTTCTGCATCGGTAAAGATGCGGTGAACAAAGCGGTCTTGATGCCGGTCAAGAACTTCTGCGATCCGCCGCGCATCAACAATATCCGTACCGGTAGCAAGGATCATCTTAACAGGCACCCTTGCGGCCGGCATCCATCAGCTGCCGCATTTTGCTAATCGCTGCGCCAAGCCCGCTAAAGACACTCTCACCAATCAGGAAATGGCCGATATTCAACTCAACAATCTCGGGAATGGCGGCGATCGCACCAACCGTGTCAAAGCCAAGGCCATGACCGGCATGCACCTCGATGCCACACGCCGCGCCATGTTGGGCGGCCCGTGTGATCCGATCAAGCTCATCGGTTGTCGGCGCGTCGCAATAGCGCCCGGTATGCAGCTCGACAATATCCGCGCCAATTTGCGCCGCCGCATCGATATCCGCCTGATTGGCCTCGATAAACAACGAAAGCCTGATCCCGGCCGCCTTCAGCGGCAGCAGGGTATCGGCCAACCGGCTTTCATGGCCAACCACTGCTAGCCCACCTTCGGTGGTGATCTCGGCCCGGTTTTCCGGGACAATACAGGCCGCATTGGGGCGGGTTTGCAGGGCAATGGCAATCATTTCGGCGGTGGCCGCCATCTCAAAATTCAACGGCACATCAATAGCCGCCTTGATCGCGGCGATATCAGCATCGCGGATATGCCGCCGGTCCTCGCGCAAATGGGCGGTAATACCATCAGCGCCGGCGTCAATCGCGCACCGCGCTGCCGCCACCGGATCAGGGTGATGACCACCACGGGCATTGCGCAAGGTCGCCACATGGTCAATATTCACCCCAAGGCGAAGTGGTGCGGGTTGAACGGCCATGACCTGTTTCACCTTTCCGGCTGTTTTGAGAGATTTTGCGCTTCTGTTTGACCCGGCCGTATCCCTTTTTGGGCCCGCCTTACCGCAACATCCGCCGCCGCTTTTGCCAATTTGCGAACCCGATGCGCCCGCCATGCTTTGACCGCATTATAGGTCAAACAAAAGGAAATCAACCATGCGACAGTTCCCAGAACCACCCCGCCAAGAAGCAACGGCATCAAGACATGCTCAAGGCTGGCTTTCAGATCAACCCATGTGATTTTACCTGAAAAGGTTAAAAACCGGGCAATATCACCCATGACCGACAATAATTCATCGATTGTAAGTTGGGCCGCGCTGCCTTGCCCCGCATTGAAATGGATGAGTTCAAACCCAACCTCGTAACTGACAAGCCAAATCGGCACAAACGTCCACGGATTACCAAAAAAAGTACCGATCGCTGACGCCAAAACATTGCCGCGAAGCGCCAAGGCCAGCGCCGCCGCCAAAATAAAATGCAATCCTAAAAACGGTGTAAAAGAGGCAAACACCCCACAGGCAATGCCACTGGCAATCGAAAACGGGGTGCCGGGCAAGCGAATAACACGCTGAAAAAGATAGGAAAAAAGGCGCCGAAAGCCACGTTCTGGCCAAACCACAGACCGAACTTGATGGACAACAGACATCTGTTTTCGACGACGAAACATAGTGATTCCGGTAGTTAAAAAACCATAGGGTCAGGCGTTACTGGCACGTTCTACCCGTTCCACAAAGTTATTGGCCTGCAGCGCGGCGATGATCGTGCGCATATGTTCTACATCCTTAACTTCAAGATCAAGCGCAAAGCTGAAAAAGTCGGTGTTCCGATCGGTCAGCCGGATATTTGATATATTGCCACCCTGCTGGCCGATGATCGTTGCCACCGCAGCCAACGCGCCGGGTTCATTTGACAGCACGGTATCGATCCGGCCTAAAAACCGCCGCGGCCCTTCACGCTCCCAGGCTACGTCCAACCATAATTCCGGCGTGTCATTGAACTCGACCAGCGTCGAACAATCAACGCGATGCACCGTCACGCCCTTGCCGGTGGTAAAAATGCCAACGATTTCTTCACCCGGAAGCGGATGACAACAGCGTGCCAGCGTAATGCCAACGCCGGTATTGACCCCGCGAATTTTCAACAATTGTTTGCTGCCGGCGCCCGCCGCATTATTTTGCCCCAGTCCGGCCTTGGTCCGTTTCTTACTGCTGGCAAGATCAGGATAGAGTTTTTCCAAAACCGCTACCGGCGGCACCCGCCCTTCGCCAATTTGCGCGAAAATATCATCAATTTTTTGCGCACCGAAAGCGGGTGCCAATTTCTCAAGCGACCTGGTTTGCACCTTTTTGCCGAAATCACGCGCCGCATTCTGCAACATGGTTTTACCGACAAGACTAAATTCGACCGCACGTTCCGCCCTTACCGCACGGCGGATACCAGATTTTGCCCGGCCGGTTTTGACAAAACTCTCCCATTCGGCCAAGGGGCGGGCATTATCGCGCGTAAGTATTTCAATTTGGTCACCATTTTCCAATTCGGTTGCCAACTGCCGGACCTTGCCATTGATCCGTACCCCTTTGCATTTATCCCCGATTTTGGAATGGACCGCATAGGCGAAATCGACCGCTGTTGCCCCTTTTGGCAGCGCAATCAAATCGCCCCGCGGCGTGAAGCAAAACACCTGATCATGGTAGAGGTCCATTTTGGTGTGTTCGAGAAACTCTTCGGCACCTGCCTCTTCATCTAAAATACCAACTAATTCCTGAATCCATTTGAATTTATGTGTATTTTGTTCAGATGCCGGGTCCTTGTAATTCCAATGCGCCGCGACCCCATTTTCGGCGATATTATGCATTTCCGGGGTACGGAGCTGGATTTCAATCTTATGATTTTCCGGCCCAATCACGCCAGTATGCAATGATTGATACCCATTGCGTTTCGGGGTTGATATATAATCCTTGAACCGCCCCATCACCATTGGATAGGCGGCATGAATACCGCCAAGAGCCCGGTAGCAATCATCGGTGGTTGGCACCAGCACCCGAAACGCCATGATATCCGACAGCTGGTCCATCGTGACCTTTTTGCGCTGCATTTTCCGCCAAATCGAATAGGGTGTTTTCAGCCGGCCCGATACGCTGCATTCGACACCTTGCCGTTCGACAACATCCTGTAATTCGACACTGATCATCGGAATAACAATTTCCGACTGGGCAACCATATAATCGAGTCGGTTGCGGATGGTCTGTGCCATTTCAGGATAGAGTACGGCAAACGCGTTATCTTCCATTTCATGCAACAGATGGGTCACGCCAATACGCTCGGCAAGCGGTGCGTAAATATCCAGCGTTTCGCGCGCAATCCGGGCCTGTTTTTCGGGCTTGGGAATATGCGATATGGTCAGCATATTGTGGGTCCGGTCGGCCAGCTTGACAAGAAGGACGCGGACATCCTCGCTCATCGCCAGTAGCAATTTCCGGAAATTTTCAGCCTGTGCGCTGCTTTGCCGGCTTTGCATACCAATGCGACTAAGCTTGGTCACACCATCGACAAGCTGCGCGACACTCGGCCCGAACTGCGACTCCAATGTGTCCAGCGATACATCGCAATCCTCAACGGTGTCATGAAGCAGTGCGGTGATGACCGTGTCCAGATCAAGCCGCATATCCGCCAACATAGTGGCGACGGCGATCGGATGCATAAAATAGGGTTCGCCCGAGGCGCGGCACTGCCCGTCATGTGCGGTCATGCCGAACACAAAGGCGCGGTGTAACTTGTCGCAATCAGCCTGCGGGTCGTA
>CAZYKI010000021.1:0-9320 GCA_964648035.1 uncultured Candidatus Puniceispirillum sp.
GCAGCCAAAAAGGCGGCGCCAAAGGCAGCAGCGGCCAAAAAGGCACCGGCGAAAAAAGCAGCGGCAAAGAAATAACCCTATCGCGCCTCGCTACGGGCCGCGTCACAGATAAAGGTTGGTAAAAAATGGCACATAAAAAAGCAGGTGGTAGCTCCAGAAACGGACGCGATTCAGCCGGACGCCGTCTTGGCGTCAAGAAATTCGGTGGCGAATCAGTGCTTGCCGGCAACATCATTGTTCGCCAGCGCGGCACCAAAGTGAACCCTGGCAAAAATGTCGGCATGGGCAAAGATCACACCTTGTTTGCGCTAACCGAAGGCACCGTGACATTCCGTGAAAAGTCCGGCGGCAAGATGTTTGTCAATGTTGAACCGATGGCCGAGGCTGCCGAATAGCGCCTGTCTCCATCAGTCACATGATGCAAAGGGCCGCCGCGTTCAAGGCAGCCTCACAATCCGTTTTAAGGGGGATGACGTATGTTGTTCCCCTTTTGCTTATAGCGCGCTAGGCTCGGCACACTCCGGGGCAGGCGGGCATTATATCTTCACGAGCTGGCGATGAAATTTCTGGATCAGGCAAAAATCTATACCCGATCGGGGCATGGCGGACCGGGGTCGGTCAGCTTTCGGCGCGAAGCACATGTGCCGTTTGGTGGACCTGATGGCGGCGATGGCGGGCGCGGCGGCGATGTGGTGGCGGTGGCGGTCAATGGCCTTAACACCCTGATTGATTACCGCTATCAACAGCATTTTCGCGCCGAATCGGGGCGCCCCGGGGCAGGCCGTGACCGCAGCGGGGCCAGCGGCAAAGATGTTATCTTACGGCTGCCTGCCGGCACCCAGATTCTATCTGATGATCAACAAACGGTGCTGGCTGACCTGACCAGTGAAGGCCAGCGCTTCATCTTGGCCAAGGGTGGGTCTGGCGGCAAAGGAAATGCCTTTTTCAAAACCTCGACCAACCGGGCCCCGCGAAAATCACAGCCCGGCGAGCGGGGCCAAGAAATGTGGGTATGGTTGCGCCTGAAATTGATCGCTGATGCCGGCCTTTTGGGGCTTCCCAATGCCGGAAAATCGACCTTTTTAAGCGCCGTATCGGCGGCGCGGCCAAAGATTGCCGACTATCCCTTTACAACATTACACCCCAATCTTGGCGTGGTCGGCATTGACGGCAAGGAATTTGTCATGGCCGACATTCCCGGGCTGATCGCCGGCGCCCATACCGGGGCAGGGCTTGGCCACCGCTTTTTGGGGCATGTTGAACGCTGCCGCATTCTGCTGCATCTGATCGATGCAACCGGCGAAGATCCGATTGCCGCCTGGCACACTTTGCGCAATGAATTGAAAGCCTATGGCGGTGATCTCTATGAAAAGCCGGAATTGGTGGCGCTGACCAAACTTGATGCGACCCCCGAAGACTATGCTGCCGACCTGATCGCGGCATTGAAAAAAGCTGGTGCGGGCACCGTCATGGCCCTGTCATCGGTCAGCGGTGCCGGTGTTACCGATGCGTTGCGCCAGCTGATCGCGGTGATCGATGACAGTCGTACCAAAGAGGCTCTGCCGGAGGAGGCTGTCCCATGGTCGCCATAGCCAGCGCCGCCCCCAAGAGCCTGTTCGACGCGGCCAGCATTATCGTGGTCAAAGTCGGGTCAGCGTTGCTCGTTGACGAGGCGAACAACACCATCAACCGGACATGGCTTGATGGGATTGCCGCCGATATTGCCCAGCTAAAAGCCGCTGGCAAAGCCGTTGTCGTGGTGTCAAGCGGGGCTATCGCGCTGGGAAGCCGCGCCTTGCAAATCCATCAACGCAAGCTGAAATTGCAGGAAAAACAAGCCGCTGCCGCTGCCGGACAGGTGACGCTGGCGCATGCTTGGATGGAAGCGCTTGGCAAGCATGAGGTGCAAACCGCGCAAATTCTGTTATCGCCAGATGACACCGAAACCCGCCGCAAACATTTGAATGCACGCGCCACCATGACCACGCTGCTTGATCTTGATGCGGTGCCGGTGGTCAATGAAAATGACACCGTCGCCACGGCTGAGATTCGCTTTGGTGACAATGACCGGCTAGCCGCCCGCGTGGCGGCGATGATCGGTGCTGATCTTTTGGTTTTACTGTCTGACGTTGATGGGCTTTATACCGGTAATCCGACCACCGACAAGACCGCGCAGCATCTTGCCGAAGTGCATCACATCACCGCCGAGATTATCGCCATGGCCGGCACCGCCAATGAAGCCTACGCATCGGGGGGGATGGTCACCAAACTTGAAGCGGCGCGGATCGCGACCGCGGCCGGTTGCCAGATGCTGATCTGTGATGGGCGGCATAATGCCCCGCTGAGCCATCTTGTTGACGGCGGTCGTTTCACCCGTTTCAGCGCCACCCAAACGCCCCACACCGCGCGCAAGCAATGGATTGGGGGCGCCCTGACACCAAAGGGCCGGGTCACCATCGATGCGGGCGCCCACGCCGCCCTGAGCCAAGGCAGGTCCTTGCTGCCAGCCGGTATTGTGGCAGTATCCGGACAGTTTGATCGCGGTGATCTGATCGAGATTGAAAGCCCGGACGGCACCATCATCGGCCATGGGCTGTCGAGCTATGCTAGTGATGATGCGGCACAGATCTGTGGCCATAAAAGCCGTGAAATCGAATCTTTACTGGGATATCGTGGTCGAGACGAGATGATTCACGCTGATAATCTGGTAATTAACGACGCGCGGACGCCATAAGCCGGCCCAAAAAAGGACGATCCCCAAAAAAGGACAATAAATGAACCAGCAAGCCAGCCCAGCCATTGACGCCAATGCGATGATCGCATCATTGGTCCATGATGCGCGGATCGCCCAGCAAATCGTTGGCACATCGGACCACCAGCAACGATGCGCCGCACTGACCGCCGCCGCGCGGGCGATTCGCGCCCAAACCACGGCCATTCTGGACGCCAATGCCGCCGATGTCACCGCCGCCGAGGCTGGCGGTATGGCAGCCGCCTTTATTGACCGGCTAACCCTGACCACGGCGCGCATCGAAGATATGGCGGCCGGCCTTGAGGCGATGACCAGACTGGCTGATCCGCTGGGCGCCGAACTGGCCCGCTGGACCCGCCCAAACGGGCTTGATATTGCCCGCGTTTCAACCCCGCTTGGGGTTATCGGGATCATTTATGAATCGCGCCCGAATGTGACGGTCGATGCCGCAGGTTTATGTATCATTGCCGGCAATGCATCGATTTTGCGTGGCGGCAGTGACAGCCAGCATACAGCGACATTATTGGCCGATATTATGGCAGCGGCACTAGATGAAGTTGGCTTGCCAGCTACCGCAGTGCAGATGGTTCCAACCACCGATCGGGCCGCAGTTGGCGCCATGCTGACCGCGGTTGGCGGCATTGATGTGATCATCCCGCGGGGCGGCCGCTCGCTGGTCGAACGGGTGCAAAATGAGGCGCGGGTGCCGGTCTTTGCGCATCTTGAAGGCATTTGCCATGTCTATGTCGACCGGCATGCCGACATCGACAAAGCCCGGGCCATTGTTTTGAATTCGAAAATGCGCCGTACCGGCATTTGCGGGGCGGCCGAAACATTACTGATTGACCGGGCCATTGCCGATGATTGTCTGGGGCTTATTGCCGCGGATTTGATTGCCGCCGGATGCCAGTTGCGCGGTGATGCGGCGGCGATGACCCACTGCGCCGCGATGACCCAAGCGGTTGAGGCCGACTGGCATACCGAATATCTCGATAAGATCATCGCGGTACGGGTGGTCGACGATATCGAGGACGCAATCGCCCATATCGGGCGCTATGGCTCATCACATACCGAATCGATCATCACCGAATCGGACAGCGCCGCCGAACGGTTTTTTGCCGGGGTCGATAGCGCCATTGTCATGCAGAATGCATCAACCCAATTTGCCGATGGCGGTGAATTCGGGATGGGCGCCGAAATCGGTATCGCCACCGGACGGCTTCATGCGCGGGGCCCGGTTGGCGCAGCGCAATTGACCAGCTTCAAATATGTCGTGCGAGGCAATGGCCAAATACGCCCCTGATCACCGTCACCTGACACCACGCTGTTTTCATCGGCGGACAAGGTTGAAAATCGGCCTTCTTGGCGGATCCTTCAACCCGGCACATGATGGTCATCTTCATATCACCGCGGCCGCCCGAAGGCAGCTTGATTTGGATGAGGTTTGGTGGCTTGTCAGCCCCCAAAACCCGTTGAAAAGCCATGCTGACATGGCACCGCTTGACGTGCGCCTCAGCGGTGCGCGACAGATCGCGGCAAAATATCCCTTTTTGCGGGTGATGGCACCAGAGGCTGCATTGCCGCATAATTACACCTATAACACCGTGCTTCATCTGAAAAAAACCCTGCCCGCCGCCCGCCTGGTTTGGATAATGGGTGCCGATAATTTGGCACAATTGTCACAATGGTACCGCTATCGTGCCTTGATCCGGTTGCTACCCATTGCCGTGGTCAACCGTCCACGCTATGCTTTATCGGCAATAAGAGCTGGACAGCGCCTGTTCAAACGGCGATACCGCACCGGCGCACTGCGCGCCCAATTGCGGGGTGATGCGGCACACAGGTCTGGCTGGTGTTTTATTGCAGGGCCGACCCATGCGGCATCAGCCACCGCTATCAGACAAGCGGCAGTCGCAAACCGGCCCTGACAAGGACAGCAAAGGCAACCAAGAGGGCAGATCATTTTGACAGGAGACTCTCATTTCTAGCGCACGCACTGAACCGACTGCAGACCAAATCCTTGGCATCATCACCACCTCCCTTGAAGACGACAAAGCTGAAGATATTCTGACAATCTCGCTCGCCGGCAAATCGGCTATGGCCGATTATATGGTGATTGCGTCAGGCTCTTCATCGCGTCAGGTGGCCGCGATGGCCGAGCATCTTGAAACCAAGCTCAAGCAACAAAAAGTCGATATTTTGGGGCTGGAAGGCCTACGACAAGCCGACTGGGTGCTTCTTGATGCAAATGATGTGATCGTCCATTTATTCCGCCCGGAAGTTCGTGAATTTTACGGGCTTGAACGCATGTGGGCAGATGATAGCAGCGGCGAAACCATCAAGGTCGGCCAAGACGGCTAGACCGGCATAGCGGTGATGGCGCGGCAGTAATGGCGGGGCGATAGCACCGCAAATGAGGATAGCATGCAGTTGCTGATACTTGCCGTGGGCAAGGGCCGGACAACGCCAGAACATCTTTTGGCCCGCGACTGGTTGGCGCGGTTACCCCAATCAGGCGGCGTCATGTCTGGCGGCTCCATTTCTGGCGGCATCATTGAGGTCGAGTCAAAACTGCCACCCGGCCCGAAACGCACCGACGATGAAAGCCAGCGTTTGGTGCGGGCCATTCCTGATGGGGCGGCGCTGGCGGTGCTTGATCCACGCGGCAAAGATCATTCGTCCGAAGATATGGCAGCCCTGATCGGCGACTGGCAGGATCAGGGGCGCCAGACTGCCTGCTTTGCGATTGGCGGTGCTGATGGCCACAATGATCTGTTACGCGACCGGGCCGACCGGCTGATTGCATTCGGGCGCGCCACATGGCCGCATATGCTGTGTCGGGCGATGCTGGCCGAACAACTCTATCGGGCCAGTGCTATCCTGGCTGGCCACCCCTATCATCGCGCCGGCTAGGCGATGCAATAAGGGCCCGCCGCGCGTCAGCACGGCCTGTACTTCTCGCCAGCAGCCGATTATAAGATGGGCATGTCGCACTATAAAGCATCACATGGCCCGGTTGTCTTATGCATTATGGATGGCTGGGGCTGGCGCACAGCCTCTGCCAATAATGCGGTTGCGCTGGCAAATACGCCGGTTTTTGACGCGCTGATGGCCGCCGGACCGCATAGTTTTTTGGCAGCGTCAGGTGCCGATGTCGGGCTGCCTGACGGCCAGGTTGGCAATTCCGAGGTTGGTCATATGAACATCGGGGCGGGCCGCGTGGTGATGCAGGATTTGCCGCGAATCAATGCCGCGGTTGCCGATGGCACATTGGCGGCGCATCCGGCATTGACCGCACTTGCTGGCACTGTGGCGGCGACCGGCAATATAGTGCATGTTATGGGGCTGTTATCGCCCGGTGGGGTGCATGCCCATCAAGACCATTTTCTGGCGGTGATCAGGGGATTGACCGCCGCTGGCGCGACAGTGGCGGTCCATGGCTTTACCGACGGGCGCGACACCCTGCCACGCGCCGCGGCACAGGATTTACCGGCCTTTGTCGACCAGCTGCCAGATGGCGCCTTCATAGCCAGCCTGATCGGCCGCTATTACGCGATGGATCGAGACAAAAGATGGGAGCGGACCGGGCGCGCCTATGCGGCGATTCGGCATGGCATCGCCCCCTATCATGACAGCCACGCGGTCAGCGCCCTGACCGCCGCCTATAACCGCGATGAAGGCGATGAATTTGTCAGCCCGACGGTGATTGGCGATTATGCCGGCATGCGTGATGGCGATGCGGTGGTAATGATGAATTTCCGCGCCGACCGGGCGCGCCAATTGCTTGGCTGCTTTTGCGATGCTGGTGCTGTTGGTTGCGAGACCCAGCCGGTAGACCTTGTTGGCATGCTTGGCATGACCAGCTATTCAACAGCGCTTGACGCGCATATGACCGCGCTTTACCCGCCGCTAGATCTGACGGACACGCTTGGCGCGGTGGTCGCCGCGGCCGGCAAAACGCAACTCCGGCTTGCCGAAACCGAAAAATACCCGCATGTGACATTTTTCTTTAATGGCGGCGCGGAATCATTTTTGACCGGCGAGGACCGCGAAATGGTGCCGTCACCAGCCGTCGCCACCTATGATTTAGAACCCGAAATGAGTGCGGCTGGCGTTCTTGAGGCGGCCTTGGGCAGTCTTCAGGCCCGGCAACATGACCTGCTGGTGATCAATTTTGCCAACCCTGACATGGTTGGCCATACCGGCAACCTTGACGCCGCTATTGCCGCCGTTGAAACCGTCGACCGCTGTGTTGGGCAGCTTGCCGCGGCGGTAAAGGCCGCTGATGGCCAGATGTTGCTCACCGCTGACCATGGTAATTGTGAAGTAATGTGGGACGAGGCGGCCCAGTCACCACATACCGCGCATACCACCAATCTGGTGCCGCTGATTCTCGTCAATGGACCGCAGGGCACCCGGCTTTTGGACGGGCGGCTTGCCGATTTAGCGCCAAGCCTGCTGATGATGCTTGGCATCGACCAGCCAGCGGTCATGACCGGCACCTCATTGCTGGTCCCAGCCTGACAGGGCCGCCTTCAAACCGCCACATAGCCATGACAGCTTTTGGCCAAGGCAGGATCGGTTGGACTTGTCTGACAGCCTGAGGGCTGGCACATTATTGCTGACGCACTTATATAATCAGATACATAATCTTGCATATAAGGTGGCAAGTCAGTCCCAAGCAGCGCTTTTGGTAAGTGGTGCGGCGATACCGGTGGAGCACGAAGACACATGCGGACATCTCTTTCTTTCAGCCAGCGTTTTACCCCGTTGCGGCGGGCGATGCTGCCCTTTGTCTGTGGTATGCTGGTTGCCGGTGTACTGGCGGTACCGGCACTAACCACCGCCGAATCACGCAACAAGGATGATGTGTACCGTCAGCTTGGGCTGTTTGGCGATATTTTCCAACGGGTGCGTGAAAGCTATGTCGACGAGGTCGATGACAAAAAACTGATCGAGGCCGCAATCAATGGCATGCTGACCTCGCTTGACCCGCATTCCTCCTATCTGAATTCTGATAATTTCAGTGATATGCAGGTGCAGACCAAAGGCAAGTTTGGCGGGCTTGGCATCGAAATCACGATGGAAAACGGTCTTGTCAAAATCGTCTCGCCCATCGATGAAACGCCAGCTGCCCGCGCCGGATTGCAACCTGAAGACCTGATCGTCGCGGTTGATAAGCAGCCGATTATGGGCATGACCCTCAGCGATGCGGTCGATCTGTTGCGCGGCGAGGTTGGGTCCAGCGTCACGGTCACCGTCAAACGGGGCACCAAAGAGCCATTTGATATTTCCCTGACGCGTGACACGATCAAGATTCGCTCGGTACGCGCCAAGGTGTTTGACGAGATTGGCTATTTGCGGATCACCACCTTTTCCGAACAAACAAGCCCCGGCCTCAATAAAGAGGTCGAGAAAATGTTTACCGAACATGGCGATCGGCTAAAGGGGTTTGTGCTGGATTTGCGGAATAACCCCGGCGGGCTTCTCAACCAGGCGATTGAGGTCAGCGATGCGTTTCTTGATCAGGGCGAGATCGTCTCAACCCGGGGCCGGGAAGACCAAGATATCAGCCGCGCTTTTGCCCGGGATGGTGATATTGCCCGCGGCCTGCCGATCGTGGTTTTGATCAATTCTGGGTCAGCTTCGGCCTCGGAAATTGTCGCCGGCGCGCTAAAGGACCATCAACGCGCGGTGTTGATGGGAACACGTTCATTCGGCAAGGGGTCGGTGCAATCGGTGATCCCGGTGTCGGGGCGCAGCGCGATGCGGTTAACAACAGCGCGCTATTACACGCCGGCCGGCATATCGATCCAAGCCAAGGGAATCACCCCTGATGTCGAGGTCGAACTGGCCCGCATCGAAACCCTTGACGGCGGCAATATGCGGGAAGAAAATTTACGCGGCGCCCTTGATAAATCGACGACCAGCGGCGCCAAGGGGGCCACGACAAAAGACGGTAAGGACACCGCCACGGCTGACCAGTCAGAGATCGACTATCAATTGGCGCGCGCGCTTGACCTTATTCGTGGTGTGACAATTTTTAATAAAAAGAATTCCGGATCCTGATATGGCAACCCTCCCCTATGATGAACGACCCTACCGCCCGTGCGTCGGTATTTTCCTGATCAATGACGATAAAAAAGTCTTTGGCGGACGGCGCATCGACAGTCGTGCCGAGGCTTGGCAGATGCCACAAGGCGGCATTGACCCTGGCGAATCAGCGGTCGAGGCCTGCATGCGGGAAATGGGCGAGGAAATAGGCACCAGTGCGGCCGAATTTTTGCGCGAACATGATGACTGGCTTTATTACGACATTCCGTTGCCATTGGCTGATCGGCTGTGGGATGGGCAATTTAAGGGGCAAAAGCAGAAATGGATGGCGCTGCGCTTTACCGGCGATGACAATGATATTGATATCAACACGGCCATTCCGGAATTTTGCGAATGGCGCTGGCTGGCCCCTGACGATCTAGTCAATCTGGCGGTCCCGTTCAAACGGGACGTCTATGCCGATGTGCTAAGCAGTTTTCGCGACTTTATTTGACCCTGACCTATTTGCGCCTGA
>CAZYKI010000021.1:9420-21928 GCA_964648035.1 uncultured Candidatus Puniceispirillum sp.
CGATGTGCTAAGCAGTTTTCGCGACTTTATTTGACCCTGACCTATTTGCGCCTGACCTCTTTGCGCCTGATGTGCGGGCCAGCAGGGTCATAGCCTGTGCCTATTGCACGCAAAAAGGCGGCCATGCGGGCCGCCTTTTTTGATTTGGTTAGCTAGGCGCCGGCTTTACAGGGCCGCTGCCACCGCATTTAGGAAATCAGCTTCCGCGCCTGACGCGCCCGCGGCGCTTTCGCGAATCTTGGCGGCATCTGCCGTCCCAAGATTGACCGCCCGTTCGGCCAGAATGGTCACGCTCTCACCCGATACATCGGCAAGGCCGCCATCGATCATATAACGGTCGGTGACTTTGCCGTCTTCATGGACTTCAACCACACCACGAGCAAGATCGGCAAGAAGCGGTGCATGGCGTGGCAACACCCCAAACAACCCCTCAACACCCGGAGCGACGACCATCTGCACATCTTTTTGCGCCATGATCCGGGCCGGGGTTACCAGTTCCAAATATGTTGTTTCAGCCATGCTGTTGCATCCCTATGCTTGGCAATCGGCAGGACGCCGCCCTTACGCGGCTTCCTGTGACAGCTTCTTGCCTTTTTCAACGGCTTCTTCGATCGTACCGACCAGATAGAAGGCCGCTTCCGGCAGATGATCATAATCGCCTTTGATGATGCCTTCGAAACCGGCAATGGTGTCTTCAAGGCTGACAAGCTTGCCCGGTGATCCGGTGAAGACCTCGGCAACATGGAATGGCTGTGACAAGAAACGCTGGATTTTCCGGGCGCGGGCCACGGTCAGCTTGTCTTCTTCTGACAGTTCGTCCATGCCAAGGATCGCAATGATGTCCTGTAGGGACTTATATTGCTGCAACACTTCCTGCACCTGCCGCGCAACATTGTAGTGATGTTCGCCAACAATCCGTGGATCAAGCATACGCGATGATGAATCAAGCGGGTCAACCGCAGGATAAATCCCAAGCTCGGCGATCTGACGCGACAGAACGGTGGTCGCATCAAGGTGGGCAAATGATGCCGCCGGTGCCGGGTCAGTCAAGTCATCGGCCGGCACATAAATCGCCTGAACCGAGGTGATCGAGCCTTTATTGGTTGTGGTGATCCGCTCTTGCAAGGCGCCCATATCAGTGGCCAGCGTTGGCTGATAGCCCACAGCTGACGGGATACGGCCAAGCAGCGCCGACACTTCAGAGCCGGCCTGAGTAAAGCGGAAGATGTTATCAACAAAGAACAACACGTCCTGACCTTCTTCATCACGGAAATATTCCGCCAAGGTCAGACCGGTCAGCGCCACGCGTGAACGCGCACCTGGCGGCTCGTTCATCTGACCGTAAACAAGCGCCGCTTTCGAGCCAGGGCCGTCGGTCTTGATAACGCCGGATTCAACCATTTCATGGTACAGGTCATTGCCTTCACGGGTCCGTTCGCCAACACCGGCGAACACCGAATAGCCACCATGTGCCTTGGCAACGTTGTTGATCAATTCCATGATCAAAACCGTCTTACCAACACCGGCACCGCCAAACAGGCCGATCTTACCGCCCTTGGCATAAGGGGCCAACAGGTCAACAACCTTGATCCCGGTCACCAGAATTTCAGCCTCGGTCGACTGATCGACATATTCGGGCGCCGGACGGTGGATTGGGTAATGTTTCTTGGATTTAACCGGCTTGCCTTCGTCAACCGGCTCGCCAATCACATTCAAAATACGGCCAAGTGTTTCCGGGCCAACCGGTACGGTGATCGGGGCACCGGTGTCAACCGCGTCAGCGCCACGAACCAAGCCCTCGGTCGAGTCCATCGCAATGGTCCGTACCGATGATTCGCCAAGATGCTGCGCCACTTCCAGCACCAGACGCTGACCGTTATTGTCAACCTCAAGCGCGTTCTGGATGGCTGGCAACGCGCCGTCGAACTCAACGTCGACAACCGCGCCGATAACCTGACTGATTTTACCAACTGCTTTATTTGCCATGGTCTTCTTACTCCGGGCTAAAACCGTTTCGTTGTGGGCAAAATTGCCCTGATTTAATCCTGTCTGACCGTCTAGACCGCCTCGGCGCCCGAAATGATCTCGATCAGTTCCTTGGTGATTGTCGCCTGACGCGTCCGGTTATAAACCAATGTCAAGTTGTCGATCAGATCACCAGCATTGCGTGTCGCATTATCCATTGCCGTCATCCGGGCGGCCAATTCGGCGGCCGATGATTCAAGCAAGGCGCTGTAGATTTGCGTGGTCAGGCTGCGTGGCAATAGGCTGGCCAGCAATTCGTCTTCTTCGGGTTCATATTCGTAGCTGACCCCGCCGTCATCATCCGCTGTCTCGGCCACTTCAGCCGGGATCAACTGGGTCACATTGACCTCTTGGGTGATTGCGCTGACAAATTTGTTGTAGATCATCGATACCACATCAAAGTCACCGGCTTCAAAACCAACACGCACCTTATCGGCCAGTTCGGCAACGCCGGCATAGGCCACCGAGGTGCCCTGCATACCTTCGATCCGGTCGATATAGCTGTCACCCAATTCGCGGCGCAACGCATCACCTGACTTGCGGCCAACCATCAACAGCTTGACGGTTTTACCGGCGCCACGCAACCGCGCGACCTCGGCCCGGGTTTGCCGGGTGATCGACCCGTTAAAACCACCACACAAGCCGCGATCAGCTGAAATGACAATCAGCAGATGGGTCGCTGATTTTCCATTGCCAACCAGCAGGGCTGGCGCCGAATCAGCATTGGCTTTGGCGGCCAGCGCCGCTACCACACGGCGCATCCGGTCAGCATAGGGACGGCCAGCTTCTGCCGCTTCCTGCGCCCGCCGCAATTTCGCCGCGGCGACCATTTTCATCGCAGCGGTGATTTTTTGCGTGGACTTGACGCTGTTAATACGCGTCTTCAGATCCTTCAATGATGCCATTTACCAAACTCCGGACAGCCCCGCCACCGCAAGGCCGCCATGTTGCCGTTTACGAAAAGCTCTTGGCGAATGCCTCGATAGCCTTGGCCAGCTTGTCAGATGTCGCATCTGACAGCGCCTTTTCTTCACGGATTGTATCCAGAATGGCCTGATGGTTACTGCGGATATGGTCAAGAAGGCCTGCTTCAAACCGGCCAACAGCGCCAACGGCAATCTTATCAAGATAGCCCTTCACCCCAGCAAAGATCACCGCAACCTGTTCTTCCACCAGCATTGGGCTGTATTGTGGCTGCTTCAACAGTTCGGTCAGGCGTGCGCCGCGTTCCAGCAACGCGCGGGTCGAGGCATCCATGTCTGATGCAAACTGGGCAAAGGCCGCCATCTCGCGATATTGGGCCAATTCCAGTTTGATCGTACCGGCAACCTGTTTCATCGCCTTGATCTGTGCGGCTGATCCAACCCGGCTCACCGACAGACCAACATTAACGGCAGGCCGGATACCTTTATAGAACAGTTCGGTTTCCAAGAAGATCTGACCGTCGGTGATCGAAATCACGTTGGTCGGAATATAGGCTGACACGTCACCGGCCTGGGTTTCGATCACCGGCAACGCGGTCAATGAGCCCGACCCGTTATCGGCATTCATCTTGGCGGCACGCTCAAGAAGCCGTGAGTGCAAATAGAACACGTCACCAGGATAAGCTTCACGTCCTGGTGGGCGGCGGAGCAACAAGCTCATCTGGCGGTAGGCCACGGCTTGTTTTGACAAATCGTCAAAAACAACAAGCGCATGCATGCCGTTATCGCGGAAGAACTCGCCCATCGCTGACGCGGTGTATGGCGCCAGGAACTGCATTGGTGCCGGATCGGATGCGGTCGCCGCAATCACGATCGAATAGTCCATCGCCCCTTGTTCTTCAAGCGAGCGCACGATCTGGGCAACCGTAGACCGCTTTTGACCAACTGCGACATAAATACAGAACAGCTTTTTGCTATCGTCGCTGCCGGCAGCGTCATTCACTGCTTTCTGGTTAATGAAGGTATCAACAGCAATGGCGGTTTTGCCAGTCTGGCGGTCACCAATGATCAGCTCACGCTGGCCGCGGCCGATCGGGATCAGACTGTCAATTGCCTTCAGGCCTGTTTGCATCGGCTCGTGAACCGACTGGCGCGGCATAATGCCAGGGGCTTTAACTTCAACCCGGCCACGCTTGACGTCTTTTAGCGGGCCTTTGCCGTCAATCGGGTTGCCAAGCGCGTCAACCACGCGGCCAAGAAGGCCTTTACCAACCGGGGCGTCCACAATCGACGCTGTCCGGCGTACCACATCGCCTTCACGGATCGAACGGTCATCGCCAAAAATAACGATACCGACATTGTCCGATTCAAGGTTTAGCGCCATACCTTTAACGCCGCTCTCGAACTCGACCATCTCGCCGGCCTGCACCTCGTCAAGACCGTGGGCGCGGGCAATACCGTCACCAACCGACAGCACCCGGCCAACTTCGGCAATTTCTGCCTCGCTGCCGAAATTGGCAATTTGTTCTTTGAGGATCGCTGAAATTTCAGCCGCACGAATATCCATCACGCAACACCCTTCATGGCTGCTTCCAGCCGGCTAAGTTTGGTTTTGATTGACGTATCAATCATACGGGACCCGATACGCACCACCAATCCGCCAATCAGCGACGGATCAACACGCATCGAAAGAGAAAGATTATCGCTGCCGGCAAGCCGGGCAACGGTTTTTTCCACAACCGCCTTGCGGTTGTCATCAAGAGCAATGGCCGACACAACTTCGGCGGAAATTTGTCCACGCCGGCGCGCATGTTCCTGCTGAAACGCCTGAATGACCCGCGGCAAAACACTAAGACGGCCATTTTCCGCCATCGTGCCAACAAATTTGATGGTCAGCGCGTCAGCGCCGGCTTTTTCGAGTATCGCGATCATCGCGCTTTGCTGTTGCTGGCGCGCCAATACCGGCGATTCGACAAGTTTTTTCAAATCCTGATTTTCAGCAATATGATCAGCAAGGCTGCTGAGCTCGTCATGGATGATGTCAATTTTCTTGCTTTCAAGTGCCAGCGCATAGAGTGCGCCCGCATACCGCCCTGCAAGACCTGTAGCGCCTGAACTCACCGACCATATCCTCTTAACTGAAAACCTTTTCCAGAGGCATAACCACACGGCACAAGAGGACCGTAACCGGCTATGACGCGTTGGTTGCTATCATAGACATGATCGAAAGGCAAGTTGTCTAGGCCGGAAAAATTGATCGATAAAAATCGATTGATCTGGGATGTTTTGCACAGCGTTCCAAAAGCCACCACCGGCAATCACCCCTAAAGGAAATGATATGGATCAATATCAACCTGAAGCCGCACGCCGGACGGCATCGACACAGCATCAAGCCAACTTTTTATAACCGCCTGTAAATTAACATTTTTACTCGCTCTTAATAGCGCTCGAGCCCGATGTTTTCCTTTCAAAAACCCGATCGGGGCCGTTGTTGGACCGAAAATATCGACCCCGGCAAATGCAGGGCGGGCTGCGCCCATCAGCCGCATCGCGTGATGCAGACGATCAAGATCACGGCTGGACAGCACAAGCGCCGCCAATTGGCCAAAGGGCGGCATTTTGGCGGCATCTCTGGCGCTGGCCTCACTTGCCAAAAACCGGTCGCGATCGCCGGCGGCCAACGCCGTCAGAACCGGATTTTGAGGCTCTAATGTCTGCAGCAGCGCCACGCCAGGGCGCGATTCGCGGCCGGCGCGACCAGCCACCTGGCTCAACATTTGGAATGTGCGTTCAGCCGCGCGCAAATCACCACCGGCCAAGCCCAAATCGGCATCGACCACGCCCACCAGCGTCAAGTCCGGAAAATGATGTCCTTTGGCCGCCATCTGAGTACCAATAATAATATCAACCTCGCCATCAAGCACCGATTGCACGAACAGGTCCGCTGCCTTGGGGGTGTTTACCGTGTCGCTTGATAAAACCGCAAAACGCGCATCGGGAAAGCGCCACAGCACTTCCTCGGCCAGCCGTTCAACCCCCGGCCCACAGGCCCGCATCTGGTCGGATTCACCACATGTCTGGCAGCTATTATCAGGCCGCGATTCATGGCCGCAATGATGACACCGCATCCGGCCGGCAAGCCGGTGGTCGACCATCCACGCATCACAGTTAGGGCAGGTCAGTTTGGTACCGCATGCGCCGCACAGGGTCAGGGGGGCATAGCCCCGCCGGTTCAGATAGAGCAAGCTTTGTTCACCCACCGCGAGCCGGGCATTGATCGCCGCGACCAATGGCGGTGCAAGCCAGCGGCCGGCTTCAGGCGGCGTCGCCCGCAAATCGACCATATCGATCTGTGGCAAGACCGCGCCTTGGGCCCGGTTTGGCAAATGCAGATAACTATAGCGGGCGCTGGCACCGGTGCGGCCCGCATTTACCCAGCTTTCAAGCGATGGGGTGGCGCTGGCCAGCACCACCGGCACCTGCGCCAGCCGCGCCCGCAATACCGCCATATCGCGGGCCTGATAAATCACCTGATCTTCCTGCTTGAACGCCTGTTCATGCTCTTCGTCAACGATGATCAGCCCAAGATCGGCAAACGGCAGGAACAGCGCCGATCGCGCCCCAACAACCACCGCCGTCTGTCCGGTCAGAGTAAACCGCCAGAGGCGCCGTTTTTGCGCCGGAGTCACGTCTGAATGCCATGCCGCCGGCTCGACCCCGAACCGCGCCGCAAAACGGTGACGCCAGCCTGCCGACAAGGCGATTTCCGGCAGTAGAATCAGCACTTGCTTGCCCGCCGCCAACGCTGCCTCGACGGCCGCAAAATAGACCTCGGTCTTGCCGGACCCGGTCACCCCGTCTAACAGGAAACCGTGATACCCGCCGCCGATTGCCGCCACCAGCTGGTCGGCAGCCACTTGTTGGTCGGTGGTCAATTGCAACGGGTGATGCTGATGTTGCGGCCGCGGCGGGGGCGGTTCGGCATCGCACAAGACACTGTCCAAGAGCCGCTGCTCTTCCATTGCGTCTAGCACCGCTTTGCCGGTTTTACAGGCCGCCACTATGGCGCTGGCGGGCCGGCTGGCACCATCCGCAAGATAGGTCAAAACCCGTTGACGGGCCGGTGTAATGCGCCCGCGATTATCGCTTGGCTGGCCAAGCTGGTAGAATTTTTTTTGCGGCAAGGGGGCGAATGCGGCCGGCTGACTTAATACCATTTTGACCACCGCCCCAAGCGGCGCCATGGTCCAGCCAGCGACCCGCTCGATAAAGGCAAGGAGCGGGTCTCCTAGTACCGGTAAATCGGCTGCCCCAGAAATGGACCGCAGCTTGGCTGGTGCAACATCGCCCCGCCCCGGTCCCATCACAATGCCCGGCAACTGCCGGCCGCCAAATGGAACCTCGACAAGACTGCCGCGTGGCAAGTCACCACCTGACCCGGCAAGATAGTCATAAACCCCCGCTACCGGCGCCGCGACGGCAACCGACAGGACAGCCGATCCGGCAGCCGGTTCCGGCGCCGTCTCAGCGGCAGTCCTGTTGGCATTTTTCGGGGCAATGTCGGTCATAGTAGCCCTTGGCGATGATGATAGCATAAACGGATATCTGGCAAAAAACCGATCCGCGATGCCATTCAAGGTTCTGGATTTGCCACCCGGCTTCAAGTAGACTGGCGGCGCGCCGCGGCGGCGCTACAAAATGACTATAAGCCAAGATGGGGCCGAATTTATGAAAATTTTTCTCGACAGCGCGGAAATTGACGAGATCAAGGCCTTTGCTGATACTGGGCTTGTCGATGGGGTGACAACGAACCCGTCGCTGATTGCCGGTGCTGGCCGCGATATCAAGCAAACCATTGCCGATATTTGCGCCCTTATTGACGGGCCGGTCAGTGCCGAGGTGACCGCCACCGACTATGACACCATGCTGGCTGAAGGCCGGGCGTTGGCCGCCATTGCCCCGAATGTGGCGGTCAAGGTACCATTGACGCGTGATGGCTTAAAAACATGCCGCGCGCTGAGTGATGCTGGCACAGCGGTCAATGTCACCTTATGTTTTACCGCCGGGCAGGCGTTGCTTGCCGCCAAGGCCGGGGCCGCCTTCATCTCGCCTTTTGTTGGCCGGCTAGATGACCTTGGTCAGGACGGTATGGGGCTGATTGAAGAGATTTGTTCGATTTATGCCAACTATGATTTTGATACCGAGGTGCTTGTCGCCTCGGTCCGTAGCACCCAGCATGTTGTCGATGCCGCATTGATGGGCGCCGATGTCGTGACATTGCCCCCGAAAATTCTGGCCGCGCTCTACAAGCATCCGCTCACCGATAACGGCCTTGCAGCGTTTCTTGATGACTGGCAGAAAACCGGACAGTCGATTCTGTAGATCATGACCAGCAGACCGCCACCTTACACGCCAACCGATACCGACATTCTGGCGTTTCTGGCGGGCCAACCTGACAAATTGGCCACATTGCTTGCCGCCCATCCCGAATTTGTCGCTTTATGTCTTGCCGCGGCTGGTACAGCCAAGACAGGCTCGGAAAAACACGCCAGCGACACTAAAAAGGCCGGCGATAATATTCTCAATCTGAATCCGGCCTTGGCCGCCCGCGCCCGGGCCGAAGCCCGAAAAATCAGTGACCGTCACCAATCGATGATCCATCTTGCAGCGGAAAATATGCGGGGCTGGACACGTCTTCATCATGCCACGCTGGCGCTGTTGGCCGAAACCAACCTTGCCGGGCTGAAGCAGGCCATTACCGATGAGTTTCCGCGGATTTTCGATCTGGACAGCGCCGCACTTATTATGACCGACGATGGCCAACAGGCCGACGCAGCACTGTATTTTACCCGGTGTGAAGCAGCTGACATCGCCAGCGCCCTTAACAAGGGCAACCTCTATCTTGGGCCGCCAAATGACGCCGCCAACCGGTTGCTGGCGCGGCCGGCCGACAGCATTGCGGCGATCCGGCTTCCCGACCGCTTGCCAGACCCTGTGTCCAGCTATGTGCTGATCCTTGGCGGCAAAACCGCCGACAGTTTTGGACCAGACCTTGGCAGCGACCTGTTGGTGTTGTTGGCTGAAATGGTTGGGGTAGCGCTTGCTGCACGGCTTGATCTTGGTGTTGCAGCCGATGATTGATCCGGCGCATCGGGCCGCTTGGCTCAACTGGCTTGCCAGCGAACGCCGCTATGGCGCCAACACGCTGGACGCTTATGAACGCGACCTTGATGACTTTACCGCCTATCTTGCCACCCAGCCCAACCCTGACGGCACGATTATATCACGGCAGATATTCCGCGGCTGGCTTGCCGCCATGGCACGCCGACAACTCGCGCGGACAACAATGGCGCGGCGGGTATCCTCTTTGCGGAGTTTTTTTCGCTTTTGTGGCCGCACACAATTATTGGACATTCCCGATCTTGGCTGGTTACGCGCGCCGCAACCGCCGCGGGCGGTGCCCAAATCATTGGCCGCTGATGATGCGCTGGCTTTGCTGGCCGCAATTTTCCAGCGCCGCGGCGCCGACTGGACCAAAAAACGCGATTTTGCTGTTTTGATGTTGCTTTACGGGTGCGGCTTGCGGATTTCCGAGGCGTTGGGGTTGCCGCGCAGCACAGCACCGCTTGACAGCTGGTTACGGCTGACCGGTAAGGGCGACAAGATGCGCGATGTGCCGGTTTTGCCGGCCACCGCCGAAGCGGTGGATGAATATCTCGCCCATTGCCCGTTTGACACCGGACCGACAGGCCCTCTTTTTGTGAGCAGCCGTGGCCGGGCGCTGGGACCGCGGGCGGTGCAACGCCTTCTTGAATCGCTTCGGGCCGATCTGGATTTGCCCGCCCATGTCACACCGCATGCGTTACGACATGCGTTTGCCACGCATCTTCTTGGCAATGGCGGTGATTTACGGGCTATTCAGGAACTTCTTGGACATGCCAGCCTGTCAACAACCCAGCGTTATACGCATGTCGATGAAAGCCATTTGATCCAGATTCACCGCGACACCCATCCACGCGCAAGGCATAAATCCGGCAGCTGACCGGCCCCGTTGCCTAGATGTGAATCGCCCGCCCGTCTACCGCAAGCGCAGCTTCCTTGACCGCCTCGTTCAAGGTCGGGTGGCCATGACAGGTGCGGGCGATATCCTCGGCCGCGGCGCCAAACGCCATTGCGGTCGCGCATTCATGGATCACGGTGCCAGCTTCATGCCCGATAATATGCACGCCAAGCACCTTGTCAGTTTGGCTACAGGCCAGAATTTTGACAAATCCTTCACTATGGCCTTGTGCCCGCGCCCGGCTATTGGCACTGAACGGAAACACCCCTTTGGTAAATGCAATACCGGCCTCTTTCAGCGCGTCTTCAGACTTGCCAAGAGTGGCAATCTCCGGTGCTGTATAGACGATCCCCGGCACAAGATCATAATCGACATGGCCGGCTTTACCCGCCATCATTTCCACCGCCGCGACCGCATCTTCTTCGGCTTTATGCGCCAGCATCGGCCCCTCGATCACATCACCAATCGCGAAAATATCCTCGACACTGGTTTCAAAGCGCTTGTCGACCGCAATGCGTCCACGCGGCGTCATGGTAATACCAATATCATCAAGCCCCAGCCCGTCCGTTGCCGGATGGCGCCCTACCGAAACCAAAGCGATATCGGCAGTGATTGTTTCCTCATCGCCACCATCGGCTGGCGCGACTGTCAGACTGACATTGTTCTTGCCCGCCTTGGCGGCCTTGACCGCCGTAGACAGCCGGAAATTCAGGCCTTGTTTTTTGGCAATCGCCATGAATTTTTTGGCAACCTCTAAATCCATGCCCGGCAAAATGCGTGGCAAATATTCGATCACCTCGACCGCGGCACCAAGCCGGGCCCAGACTGTTCCCAACTCAAGGCCAATATAGCCTGCACCGATAACCACCAGTTTCTTCGGGACGGTGTCAAGGCTAAGCGCCCCGGTCGAACTGACGATCCGCTTTTCGTCGATGGTAATCCCCGGTAGGCTTGATGCGTGGCTTCCGGTGGCGATCATGATCCGGTCGGCCTGATAGCTGCCTTTATCTTTGCCATCGGTAATCATCACCGCACCGGGCGCGGTGATACGCGCGCTACCTTCAAGCCGCGTGATCTTGTTTTTCTTGAACAGAAACTCAATCCCGCCGGTCAGATTGCCAACAATATCTTGTTTTGATTGCATCATGCGTGGCAGATCAAGCGCGACCTTGCCAACCCCGATACCCATATCGGCCAACCCGCCCGATGCGGCGGCGGCAAAATGTTCGGACGCATTCAACAGCGCCTTGGACGGAATACAGCCCACATTGAGACAGGTGCCGCCAAGTGTGGGACGTTTGTCGATGCACGCCACGGTCATGCCCAGCTGGGCCGCCCGAATCGCACCAACATACCCGCCGGGGCCAGCGCCGATCACAATCAGGTCAAATTTTGAAGTCGTCATGGACGTTTCCCCTGTATCTTGACTGGTCCTTTGTATCTTGACTGGCTTGTTGCGGCGCTGGGTCAGATACCCATCAACAGCCGCTGTGGATCTTCGACCATTTCCTTGACGCGCGCCAGAAACGACACCGCTTCACGCCCGTCAATGATACGGTGATCATAGGACAGCGCCAAATACATCATCGGGCGAATCACGATCTGGTCATCGACAACAACGGCCCGCTTTTCAATTTTATGCATGCCCAAGATACCGCTTTGCGGGGGGTTTAAGATTGGTGTCGACATCATCGAGCCATAGACCCCGCCATTGGAAATGGTAAAGGTGCCACCTGCCATTTCATCCGGCTTGATTTTGCCATCGCGGGCGCGCAACCCAAAATCGGTAATCGCTTTTTCGGTGTCTGCCAGACTCATGTCACCGGCATCCTTGATCACCGGCACAACAAGCCCTTGCGGCGTACCCACTGCCACGCCGATATTATAGTAGTTCTTATAGATGATATCGGTGCCGTCAATTTCGGCATTGACCGCCGGGAATTCACGCAACGCCTGAATCACCGCTTGCACAAACACGCCCATAAAGCCAAGCCGTACTTCATGCACCGACTCGAATACATCCTTGTATTCGGCGCGCATTTTCATCACCGCCGACATATCAACCTCGTTAAAGGTGGTCAGCATGGCAGCAGTATTTTGCGCGGTCTTCAACCGGCTGGCGATCACTTGACGCAATTTTGACATCCGCACGCGCTCTTCACGCGCCGCGTCAACCTCGCGCGGGGTGGCGCGCGGGGCAGCCGGTATTTGGGCCGCTGGGGCAGGGGCTTGCGGCGCCTTGATCGCGGCCATCACATCACCCTTGGTCAACCGCCCACCGACGCCGGTCGCCGCGATGGTCGCCGGGTTGAGATTATGTTCTTCAACAAGACGGCGCACCGCTGGCGACAGATTTTGCGTATCGGCAGGACCGGTCGTCAGATTTTGGGCGGCCGGTTGGGCAACAGGTTGAGCAGCAGCTGGTTCAGCTGGTTTGGCGCTCGTCTTTTCAGCCGGCGCGCCCGCAGCCCCTTCGGCAACGCGGGCCAGCAATGTCCCA
>CAZYKI010000021.1:22028-25268 GCA_964648035.1 uncultured Candidatus Puniceispirillum sp.
GGCGCGCCCGCAGCCCCTTCGGCAACGCGGGCCAGCAATGTCCCAACCTCGACCGTAGCCCCTTCTGCGGCCACAATATCGTCCAAACGCCCAGCGACCGGTGACGGCACTTCCAGCGTTACTTTGTCGGTTTCCAATTCGACAACCGGCTCGTCCGCGGCTACCGCATCACCCGCTTTTTTGATCCAGCGCGCGACCGTGGCGTCACTGACTGATTCGCCAAGTGTTGGCACGATGATTTCAACTGACATGGTTGTACCCTCCTACGGTACTTTGTTCCATTTGATCGGCCGGCGCCCGCCTAACCGCCAGGATCAGGCGCGCGCCTTTGCCTTTTTGGTGTTACTGCCGGCGCCCGACCCCAACGCCTCAGCGACCAAGGCATTCTGTTCCCGGTTATGTCGTGCCAATGTACCGGCCGCCGGCGAGGCGGCGGCTGGCCGGCCGGCATAGTCAAGCCGCTGTTGCCGCATGCCGATATCCTGCATGATATCCTCGATAAAATCGCGCACGAATGTCCAGCTGCCCATGTTTTTAGGCTCTTCTTGACACCAGACAAGCGTCGCATCAGGTGTCTTGGCCAGTAGCTTGTGAAGCGTTTTTTGCGGGAATGGATAGAGCTGCTCGATGCGGACAATTTCCGTATCCCACGCCTCGGCCGCATCGCGGGCCGCCGCAAGATCATAGTAAATCTTGCCTGAACACATCACAATCCGTTGCGCCTTGCCATGCTTGACCTTGCCGCCCGCTTCGGCAATAACCCGGTGGAATGTGGTTTTTGGCCCCATATCAGCAAGCGCGGAGACAGCCGCCTTGTGCCGCAATAGTGACTTTGGCGTCATCACCACCAAAGGCTTGCGGAAATTGCGCCTTAGCTGCCGCCGCAACACATGGAAATAATTCGCTGGTGTTGTGCAGTTGACAACTTGCATATTGTCCTCGGCACAAAGCTGAAGATAGCGTTCTAGCCGAGCTGATGAATGTTCTGGTCCCTGACCTTCATAGCCATGTGGTAACAGCAAAACCAGCCCGTTCATCCGCAACCATTTAGCCTCGCCGGATGAAATGAACTGGTCGATGACAACCTGCGCACCATTGGCAAAATCACCAAACTGGGCTTCCCACATGACCAGCGCATTTGGTTCAGCTTGAGAGAAACCATATTCAAAGCCCATCACCGATGCTTCAGACAATGGTGAGTCTATAACCTCGAAGGTTGCCTGATCAGGGTCCAAATTAGACAATGGAGTGTACCGCGCTTCCGTTTCTTGATCGACAAATACAGCGTGACGCTGGCTAAAGGTGCCGCGACAAGAGTCCTGACCTGAAAGCCGAACTGGACTACCTTCGAGAAGCAATGATCCAAAAGCCAGATGCTCTGCCGTGGCCCAGTCAATACCTGCACCGGTCTCTATGGCAGTGGCACGCGCATTTAAAATTCGCAATAGTTTCGAATTCAGCACCATATTTTTTGGGGGGGTGGTCATACTGCTGCCAATTTGGCGCAATGTATCAAGATCGACCGCGGTATCGCCGCGCCGATCATCTCCATGCGCCGCGACCATGCCAGACCAGCTGCCTTCCAACCAGTCAGCCTTGTTTGGCAGATAATTCGTGCCTGCCTCAAATTCCGCGTCCAAATGCGCCAACCGATCCTCAATCACCTTGTTAGCGCCAGCTTGGTCATAGACCCCTTCTGCCACCAGACGCGCCGCATAAATATCACGAACAGATGGGTGGTGAGCAATGGCCTTGTACATTAGTGGCTGGGTAAAGGCCGGCTCATCACCCTCATTATGTCCAAAACGGCGATAGCAGAACATATCAATCACCACATCAGTGCCGAATGTCTGCCGAAACTCGGTTGCAATCCGTGCCACATGAACAACCGCCTCTGGGTCATCGCCGTTAACATGGAAAATTGGACAATCAACCATTTTTGCCACATCAGTCGGATAAGGCGACGAGCGCGAATAATGTGGACTTGTAGTAAATCCAATTTGGTTATTTACGACTATGTGGATCGTGCCACCAGTTTTATAACCTCTCAACGCAGAAAAGGCGAAAGTCTCACCGACCACACCTTGCCCTGCGAAAGCAGCATCGCCATGCAGTAGTATGCCCAAAACCGCTTTTCGCTCGTTGTCCCCTTGTTGTTGTTGCTTAGCTCGCACACGACCGACCACAACCGGGTCGACAATTTCTAGATGTGACGGATTAGGCGCCAATGACAAGTGGACTTCAGCTTCATCAAAATTTCGGTCAGCAGAAGCTCCCATGTGATACTTTACGTCACCCGATCCACCGGCCTCTTCTGGGTTAGCCGGATTTCCCATGAACTCAGAGATAATGGCACGAAACGGTTTATGCATTATATTGTGAAGGACATTTAGACGCCCGCGATGGGCCATGCCGATTACCGCCTCACGAAGACCAAGCTGGCTACCACGTTTCAGTATCTGTTCGATCGCCGGGATTGCCGACTCACCACCATCCATGCCAAACCGCTTGGTGCCGGTGTATTTTTTGTGAAGATAGCGCTCAAACTCTTCAGCGTCGACGAGCCGCTCATAGATCGCCTGCTTGCCTTTGACCGTAAAGTCGGTTTGGTTGCCAATCGCCTCGATACGCTCTTGGATCCAAGCCTTTTGTGCCGGATCCTGAATATGCATGAACTCAACGCCTATGGTCCCGCAATAGGTCCGACGAAGACGCGCGATAATTTCATTTAATGTCGCGGTTTCAAGGCCAAGAACATAGTCAATAAAAATGGGCCGATCCCAGTCATCATCGCCAAAGCCATAGCTTGCCGGATCAAGTTCGGGGTGGATCTCCTCTGGCTCTAGCCCAAGCGGATCAAGATTGGCAAGAAGATGACCGCGGATGCGATAGGCCCGGATCAGCATGACGGCGCGCAGCGAATCGGTTGTCGCGGCCCGCATATCATCGGCATTCAGCGCATGATCACTGCTATGCGCCTTGGCGACCGCCTTGACTGATGATTCAGGGTCGAGTGCGCCAACAACGCGGCTTTGGGGCCGGCCCCAACTTGGCCCGGCCTCGATATCATCACCCGCGACATCATTACCCCCAGCGCCATTACCCCCGGCGCTATTACCTCCAGCGCCGGCCGCCGTCAATTGGCCGAAATACGCCGCCCAATGCGGATCAACCGATGCTGGGTTGGCCCGCCATGCCCGGTTCATCTCGGCGATGAATGTCGCATTGGCACCAGATAGA
>CAZYKI010000022.1:0-9968 GCA_964648035.1 uncultured Candidatus Puniceispirillum sp.
ACCGCCTGCCGGCGGCGGCGCGGCAGATGGCGCGCTTGTCGCTGTTTGACTGGATCACCGTGTCAGTGGCCGGGGCCGACCAGCCGTTGGCTGGCATGATCCGTGATTTTGTTGGCGCCGACGGTGGCACCGCGACAGCAACCATTGTCGGCAGTGATATACGGTTGCCGGCGCGGGCGGCGGCACTGGCGAATGGCACAATTTCGCATGCGCTTGATTATGATGACACACATTTTGCCTATATTGGCCATCCGTCGGTTGCGATCTATCCGGCGGCCTTGGCGGCTGCCGAAGACGTTGGGGCCAGTGGCACCGATCTTGTTGATGCGTTTTTGGTTGGGGCCGAGGCCGCCTGCCGCATTGGCATGGTGCTGGGGCGCGATCACTATGATGCCGGGTTTCACCAAACGGCCACATCGGGGGCGTTTGGGGCAACGGTAGCGGCAAGCCGGCTCTATGGGCTTGATGCGGCCGCGCTGCGCGCCGCGCTGGGGCTGGTCAGCAGTCGCGCATCCGGTCTGAAATCGCAATTTGGCACGATGGGCAAACCCTTTAATGCCGGGGCAGCGGCGGCCAATGGTATCGAGGCTGCCGGCTTGGCGCGGCGCGGTTTTACCGCGGCGGATGATGCGTTTGACGGGCCGCAAAGCTTTCTGGTCTCGCATCATGCGCGCCCAGATGGGGCGGCGCTGATCAATGATCTTGATAGCACGCAGTTTGTGTTTGCCGATGTCCGGCACAAGCTGCATGCCTGCTGTCATGGGACGCATGCGATGATCGAGGCGCTGTTGCTGTTGCGGGCGATGCCAGCCTGCCATCGTGATCAGATAGCCCAGATCCGGGTTCACACCGCCCCGCGGTGGCTGAATGTATGCGATATCAAAACCCCGCGGACCGGTCTTGAGATTAAATTCAGCTATGTGTTTTTGGCGGCTATGGTGATGCGCGGGGTCAATCTGGCGGCTTATGACAGCTATGATGATAGGGCGTGTGATGATCCGGCGTTGCAGGCGCTGGCGGCGCGTGTCGAGATTATTGGGGACGACACAATCGCCGACAGTGGAACACGGGTAGAGATTGTATGTGACGATAACACCCATCTAGAGCAGTCGTTTGATTTGCTGGCACCGCTGGACCCGGACCAGCTTGGCCAGCGGCTGTTGGCCAAATCTGCGGCGCTGCTAGGCGATGAACGGGCGGCCGATCTATGGGCCGCTATCACGAATTTGGATCACCTGTCGGCGGCCGATATCGCCCGCCAGTTGCGCCGCTGACGGCGCGGAATATTCACTTTGACAAAGGACCCGGACATGGATTTCTCGGATTGGATTGGTAACAGCGTAACCAAACAGGATGTGATCACGGCACGGATGGTCGATCATTTTCGGCACACGCTTGGCGCCCATTGCTATGACGGGGTTGCGGTGCCGGCCGGCCTGCATTGGTGCTTGTCACCCGATGCGGTAGACCCTGATGAACTGGGGCCGGACGGGCATCCAAAACTGGGCGGGTTTTTGCCAAATATTCCGTACCCACGGCGTATGTGGGCCGGTGGCTGGTTGGAATTTCATGGCGATTTCAACATTGGCGACACCGTCCAAAAGCTAAGCCGGATCGATGATATCGCCTTCAAAAGTGGGAATAGTGGCAATCTGTGTTTTGTCGCGGTCACCCATGAATTTTCGGTCGATGGGGCGCTGAAACTGCGCGAACGGCATGATGTTGTCTATCGCGAAACGGTGACCGCCCCGCCAGCGCTTGACCCACAGCCCGGGACCAGTGCCGCCCACCGGTGGCATGTGGACAGCAATGAGGTGATGCTGTTTCGCTATTCGGCCCTGACCTTTAACGGGCACCGGATCCATTATGATCTTCCGTATTCGACCGGCGTTGAAGGGCATGGCGGGTTGCTTGTGCATGGCCCGTTGCAGGCGACGTTAATGCTGAATCTGGCCGCCAGTGCGGCGGGTAAAATGCCGTCGCACATGGCCTATCGGGGGGTCCGGCCGCTGGTGTGTGACAAGCCGATCATGATTGATGCCACCCCGGCTGACGGCATATTGGAAACCTGTGTGCGCGGCAGTGATGGTAATATCACGATGCGCGGTACAGTGACAATTTAACCCGCCAAGGACCTGCTGCCATGACCACTATAAAGCCACTTACCCTGCCGTTATTTGCCCCTGGCCATCGCCCTGAATTGCTGCCCAAAGCCGCTGCCAGTGGCGCGGATGCGGTGATTATGGATTTTGAAGATGCGGTCGCCGAGGCTGACAAGCCTGCCGCGCATGCGGCCCTTGCCAACCTGCCGGCGCTACCGGTGCCGTTGGTGGTCCGGGTCAATGCGTTTGATTCAGACTGGTTTGCGCGGGATCTTGAGCAGCTTGTCAATCATCCGCCGCAGCTGGTGATGTTGCCAAAGGCTGAATCGGCAGACCATATCGCCCATATTGCCGACCGGCTTGCTGGCGTGCCGGTGATCCCGATTGTCGAAAGCGCCGCCGGGCTGGCGGCGTTGGCAGAGATGTTGGCGCATCCGGCAGTGCTGCAATGTGCCTTTGGGCATCTTGATTATGCGCTGGATATCGGCGCGGCGCCCGATTGGGACTGCCATTATTACAGTCGCGGCAAGATTGTTGTCTTATCACGGCTGGCCGGCAAGGCAGCGCCGCTTGACGGGGTCGCGGTGCGGTTTGATGACGCCAGTGTGGTCGAAGCCGAGGCGCGCCGCGCCCGCGATATGGGATTTGGTGGCAAATTGCTGATCCATCCAAAACAGATTGCGCCCGCCAAGGCGGTGTTCCGGCCAAGTCAGGACGAATATGACTGGGCCTGCCGGGTGATCAAAGCGGTGGCCGAAAGCGCCTCGGCGGTACAGCTGGACGGGGCGATGGTCGATGTGCCGGTTATCAAGCGGGCCGAGGCGATTATCCGCGATTTTGAAGCCTTGGCCTGAACCGGCATGCGACAGGCAATTGTCAGATCGATACAGAAAGGGACAAATGATGGCAGGTGATCTTGACGGGCTATTGGTGGTTAGTTTGGAACAGGCGGTCGCCGCGCCTTATGCCGCCAGCCGGCTTGCCGATGCGGGCGCGCGGGTGATCAAGATCGAACGCCCTGAGGGCGATTTCGCCCGTGGCTATGATGCCGACGCCAAGGGCCTTAGTTCATATTTTGTGTGGCTGAACCGTGGCAAGGAATCGGTAACACTGGATTTGAAAGCGCCCGCTGATTTGGCCATTTTCAGAAATATTCTGTCGCGCGCCGATGTGTTTATCCAAAATTTGATGCCCGGTGCGCTGGAACGGCTTGGGGTGTCGATGGACGGGTTGCGCGCCGCCGATCCACGATTGATCACCTGTGATATCAGCGGCTATGGCGCAACCGGACCGTTTGCCCAGATGAAAGCCTATGATTTTCTGGTACAGGCCGAGGTCGGGCTGGCCCAAATCACCGGTGCGCCGGAAGAGCCGGGCCGGGTCGGGGTGTCGATTTGTGATATCGCCGCCGGCATGACGGCACATGCGGCCATTTTACAGGCATTGGTGGCGCGGGCCCATACCGGTTTGGGCCGGGCGATCGAGCTGTCGCTGTTTCATGCGCTTGCCGACTGGATGAATGTTCCCTATTTGCAGCATCATTATGGCGGCCGGCATATCCGGCGGCCAGGGCTGCATCACCCGACGATTGCGCCTTATGGTGCCTATTGTTGTGGTGATGGCAAAATGCTGCTGATCTCGATCCAGAATGAACGTGAATGGGCCCGCCTTTGCGCCGAGGTGCTGGACCAGCCGGGCTTGCCGGATGACCCGAAATTCAACACCAATGTCAATCGTGTGGCCAATCGTGCGGCGCTTGACGAGATTATGAACAAGGTATTTGCCCGCTGTTCGATCGATCAAATTGCCGATCGCTTGCAGGCCGCGCAAATTGCCTTTGGCCGGTTGAATGACATGGAGGAATTCACCCGCCACCCGCAAAACCGGTTTGTCGCGGTGCGTACCTCGGCCGGTGATGTGCAATTGCTGTCACCGGGCGCGATCATCAATGGCGAGATGCCCCAATTTGGCGCGGTCCCCGATCTTGGCGAACATAGTGCGGCGATCCGTACCGAATTTGCCGTTACCAGCTAGCGGTTGGGGTCGGGCGGGCTAAAAGCACCGATCGATACCGCCGTTTCAAGCGCGGTGCCAACCGCATCGACCATCCGTGGCCGCGGATTGTCTTCGCGCCAGACAAGGCTTAGCCGCCGCACCGGGCCATCCGGCCCCAAAGATAGCTGCTTTACCGGCATTGGGTTCATTTCACGGACACAGCGGGCCGGTACGATCGACACGCCAAGACCGGCGGCCACCATGCTCGATATCGCCTCCAGCCCTTCAAGTTCCATACTGTCATTGACCCGGATATTATGATCAAGAAGCCAAGCTTGGATCATCTGTCCGACCACCGCGTCGCGGTCAAACCGGATAAAGGGATGACGGCGTAGCAACAAAAACGGATCATCGCTTTCGGTTTGCTGGGGCGCCAAAAGATGTAACGGTTCATCGGCGATAAAGCGGCTTTTCATCTGCCGCGGCAATTTTGCCGGCTCGGTAATCACCGCCGCATCAAGATTACCGCGGTCAATCTGTTGCAATAATTGTGTCGACAGGCCGGGTTGGATCACCACCCGCACCGCGTCAAAGCGCAACTTCAAGCGCGATACTGCCAATGGCACCAGCCCGGTCAGGGTGGTTGGTACGGCGCCAAGCTGGATATCACCTTGAAGCGCACCAGCATCGCGCACCGATGGCACAATCGCGTCATAGGCGCGGACCACCGCTTCCGCCTTGGCAGCCATCGCTTTGCCAAGTGGCGTCAGTTGCGGGCTTCGCCGCCGCCGGTCAAAAAGCTGGATATCCCAGTCGCGTTCCAGCACTTTCATCTGCTGGCTGACCGCCGCATGGGTGATAAAACACGCCTCGGCCGCGGCGCTGAAAGAACCATGATCGCGCACCGCAATCAAGGTGCGTAGCTGACGAATAGACATCTTTCTAACTCCTGCGCAGACGAGCGTTTTTAGTTAACAAAACGTTACATAAAAAGTAAATTTAATTTATTTCATTAAAGAAAAAATTGACCTTATGATAGGCGCACTTATTGGCGCAAAGGTGATGACTGTGACTGACAGCGAACGCGAAATGGATGTATCGATCTGGCGCGAGTCCGATGGGGCTGGGCGGTTTGAACGCTATCAAGTGCCGGCCCGGGAAAACCAGACGGTGCTTGATGTGGTGGCTTATGTTCAGCAGGAAATCGATCCGACCTTGTCGTATCGGTATGCGTGCCGTGTTGGTATGTGTGGGTCTTGTGCGATGATGGTCAATGGCGCGCCGCGTTGGACCTGCCGCACCCATGTGAGTAAAGTCGTCAAAGATGGCCGGTTGGAAATAGCTCCGTTGCGCAATCTGCCGGTGATCAAGGATCTGGCCACCGATATGGACCCGTTCTTTGAAAAATGGGTGGCGGCCGAAGCGGTATTCAAGCCAAGCGTTACGCGGCATGACCCGATGGCGCCGATCACCCCGGATGATCCGGCCCGGCTGGCGGCCAGCGCCGCAATTGAATGTATCAATTGTGCGGTGTGTTATGCCGCCTGTGATGTGGTGGCGGCGAACCCTGACTATTTTGGGCCGGCGGCGTTGAACCGGGCGTGGACGCTGGTTAATGACAGCCGCGATGGCGGGCAAGATGACCGGCTTGCGGCGGTGGCCTCGAATGGGGGCTGCTATAATTGCCACGCCCAGCAGGGGTGTGCGCAATATTGCCCGAATGAATTGAACCCGACATTGTCGATTGCCGGGCTCAAGCGGGCTACGGCCAAAAGCCTGCTTGGACGGGGGCGCTAGATGTTGAATTTACGTCTTTATATGGCACAGCGTTTGTCGGCCTTGGTGATGGTGCCGCTGACCATCGGGCATATTCTGGTGATGATCTATGCGGTGCAGGATGGCCTGACGGTATCAGAAATTTTGGCCCGGACCAGCGGGTCGGTCAGCTGGTTTTTGTTTTATGGCACATTCGTGTTGGCGGTGTCGGTGCATGCGGCAATCGGTTTGCGGGTGATCGGGTTTGAATGGGCTGGGATACGCGGCCGGATGCTGGACATCATGTCATGGCTGGTATTTGCCGGGCTGCTATGGCTTGGCGGGCGGGCGGTTTATGCGGTGACGGTGGCAGGAGGCGGCCTATGATACGACCACATCGTTCTCACCCTTTATGGTATGCGTTTTTGCTGCATCGGCTGTCCGGTTTGGGGCTGGCGCTGTTTTTGCCACTACATTTTTACATGCTGGCGCTGGCCTTGACCGACCCTGTCCGGCTTGACGGGTTTTTGCGCTTTACCGAGATACCGCTTGTCAAGCTGGCCGAATTTGGGCTGGTGTTTTTGTTGGCGGTGCATCTGTTTGGCGGGCTGCGGCTCATGGCACTGGAAATTCTGCCGTGGAACAACCGGCAAAAGACCTTGGCCGGTGGCGCGGTAGCGGCGGCGTTCTTTGTGGCCGGCTGCTTTTTTCTGAAAGCGATATGATCTGATGAAACCGATAATTGACCGACATGATACCGATATTTTGATTCTTGGTACCGGCGGCGCCGGCCTGTTTGCGGCCCTGCATGCCCAGCAAACCGCGCCCGACCAGAAAGTGACCATCGCGGTCAAGGGGTTGATTGGTAAATGTGGCTGCACCCGCATGGTGCAGGGCGGATATAATGTGGCGTTAAACCCGAAAGACTCGGTTGAACGCCATTTTATGGATACCATCATCGGCGGTAAATGGTTGCCGGACCAAGACATTGCCTGGAAGCTGGTTACCACCGCGGTCACCCGCATCCATGAGCTGGAAAACGAGGTTGGCTGTTTTTTTGACCGCAATCCAAACGGCACATTGCATCAAAAGGCGTTTGCCGGCCAAACCTTTGACCGGACCGCCCACAAGGGTGATCTGACCGGCATCGAGATTATCAGCCGGCTGATGGAACAGGTGCTGTCGCGGCCTGTTGAAAAGCTGCAGGAACATCGGGCCATCGGGCTGATCCCGTCACAGGACGGGTCGGCCTTGGCTGGGGTATTGTTCATTGATATGCGTAGCGGCAGGTTCCGCATGGTGCGCGCGAAAACGGTGTTAATGGCCACCGGTGGCGGCCCGACCATGTATAAATATCACACCCCGTCAGGCGACAAGACGATGGATGGTCTGTCAATGGCGCTACGCCGCGGGTTGGCGTTGCGTGATATGGAAATGGTGCAGTTCCATCCGACCGGCCTGTTGGCCGGGGCCGGCACCAAAATGACCGGTACGGTGTTGGAAGAAGGCTTGCGCGGTGCGGGCGGCCATTTGATCAATGGCGATCAA
This sequence comes from uncultured Candidatus Puniceispirillum sp., assembly GCA_964648035.1. GTDB lineage: Bacteria > Pseudomonadota > Alphaproteobacteria > Puniceispirillales > Puniceispirillaceae > UBA3439. The sequence goes on from CAZYKI010000022.1 coordinate 7,401, forward strand.
AAGCGCTTTATGTTTGATTATGACGATGCTGGCGAACGGGCGACACGCGATATTGTCAGCCGAGCTATCTATGAAGAAATGCGCCAAGGACGGACCTCGCCCTATGGTGGTGTTTATATTTCGATGGCACATCTTGGCCCGGATATTGTGGCGGAGAAATTTACCGGCATGGTCAAGCGCTGTGCCGATAGCGGCTTTGACTTGGCCGGCGGCCTTGTCGAGGTGGTGCCGACCGCGCATTATTTTATGGGCGGTGTGGTGGTTGACCCTGATACCCGCACCAGCCTGCCAGGCCTTTATGTGGCCGGCGAGGATGCAGGCGGGGCGCATGGCTCGAACCGGCTTGGCGGAAATGGCGTGGCCAATTCAACCGTCTATGGAGGCGTTGCCGGCGAAGTGATGGGCCGCGATGCCCAAAAAATGACCGCCTTACATGACCCCGATGAGACAATTCTTCAGGCGGAACTGGAACGGGCCATGTTGCCGTTTGCGGCCAAGCCCGGCAATGTTCAGGCGTTGCGCGACCGGCTTCTTGATATCATGTGGGATGATGTCGGGGTGATGCGGGATGCGGCCGGCCTTGCCCGCGGCATTGACCGGGTCGCCGAACTCAAAGCTGAAATGCTGACAGTCGGCGTGGCGGCGGATAATCTGGCATTCAATCTGTCATGGCATGACTGGCTGAATCTGCAAAGCCTGATCGACATATCCGAGGTCATCGCCCGTGCTGGCCTGTGGCGTGAAAATTCACGCGGCGCCCATTTTCGCGAAGACTTCCCCGATGCGGGGCCGATGGAAGAGTCGTACTTTACCGTCGCCCGCGAAAAGGACGGGGCAATCGATGTCAGCCGTGAAAAGGTGCGCTTTACGATCGTCAAGCCGGGTGAAACTTTGTTACGGCCGGACGAGGCCGAATCATTGGTAGGGGTGGCGTGATGATCAAGACTGCCGTGATACAGGCGACCGCTGAAACCTTGATGAAAAAGGCGGCGATTGAAATTCCGGATGATTACCTGACCGGGCTGAAACAGGCGGCCTCAGCCGAGGATGGCGACCTGTCCAGTTTTGTGCTGGAAGCGATGCTGGAGAATTATCAGGCCGCTAAAGAGGACAGCCGCGCGATGTGTGGCGATACCGGCTGCCCGCGCTGGTATGTCAAAATGGGCAATGACGCCCGCTTGGAAGGCGGGCCGGTGGCGCTCGAATCGGCATTGCGCCGGGCGACCGCCAATGCCACCCATTCGGTACCATTGCGGCCTAATCGGGTGCATCCGCTGTGGCGCACCGACCATGATAATAATGTTGGTATTGGCGCCCCGGAAATCGAATATGGGTTTGAGCCGGACGGCGACTGGATTGACCTGATTACGGTGCATAAGGGGGGGCTGTTTGGTACTGACTACCGGATGCTGTTCCCAAGTGATGGGATCGCTGGGATCAAACGCTTCTTTCTTGATTCGTTGGTCGCGTTTGGCAAGCGCGGTCTCGCCTGTCAGCCTGCCATTATCGGCATCGGGCTTGGCGGGTCGAAAGACAGCTGCATGGTTCTTGGCAAGCGGGCGGCTTGTTTGCGGACCGTTGGTGATCGTAACCCCGACCCGAAAATTGCCGCCCTTGAAGACGAGTTCAAAACCCTTGGCAATTCGATTGGGATGGGGGCGATGGGCTTTGTCGGCAAATCGATGGTTATCGACTGTAATATCGAGGTTGGCTATTGCCATACCGGCGGCATGCAGATGAGCGTTCATGCTTTTTGTCTGTCATCGCGCCGCGCTGTCGCACGAATTTATGCGGATGGGACGGTCGAATATCGAACCGACCCGCAATGGTTCACCGACTATCAACGGCGGGAGACAGTCGAATGGTAAGCGCTGGCGGCCCACGCAAAATAAGCCTGAATGCGAACCCAAGCCCGGATGAATTGGCGGCGTTGCAAATTGGCGATATCGTCTATCTGACCGGCACCGTTTATACCGCGCGCGAAGGGGTTTATATGCGCGTGCTTGACGATGGCGTGCCTTTACCGCTGGACCTACCAACAGACAGCGCGGCGAATTTCCACTGCTCGCCGGCAGCGACCCAAAATGACGATGGCAGTTTTGTGATGGGGGCGGTTACCGCAACCGCGTCATTCCGCTTTTCCAAATGGATTGGCCCTTGGCTGAAAACCTCTGGTGCGAAATTGATTATCGGCAAGGGCGGCATGAACCCGGATGATTACCGGCAGCATTTTGTCCCGAATGGTGCGGTGTATCTGACCACGGTCGGCTATGGTACCGGCGCCCTTTTGGGGCGCGGCGTCACGGCGGTGCGTGATCTGCATTGGCGCAAAGAGCTGGGGCTGGCCCAGGCCATGTGGGTTCTTGAGGTTGAAAATTTCGGGCCATTCATTGTCGAATCTGACCTTGCCGGCAACAGCCTTTTCGAGCGTGAAAATGCGCGTGTCGCCGCCACGCTGGACAAGGTGTATGAAGGCACCAAGCCGGCCGTATTAAAACGGTTTGGCGAAACCGATGACCGTAGCGACGAATTGATCTGACCCCACAAGCCGGTCAGGACCCCTGGCCG
>CAZYKI010000022.1:10068-16664 GCA_964648035.1 uncultured Candidatus Puniceispirillum sp.
TGCAGCGCTTTTCGGCGGCCAGCGCATTTTCCATTTTCATGGCCTCGACAATACATAATGTCTGCCCCGGCTCGACCACATCGCCCGGCTGCACCAGCAGTTTGACAAGGCTCCCCGGCATCGGACATAGCAGCATGTTCGAGCGGTCTGGCCGTTCAACCGGCTTCATGTGATGGGCAAGGGCGGCGATATGGGGCGGGCGCACATGCGCGGTAAGATGGGTGCCGCGATAATCAACATGCCAGCAATCACCATCGCGCCACACCGCACAAATATAGTGCCGGTTAATGCCGTCCCCATCGATTGTCGCATAAACACGCGGTTGATCTGGCGCCCGCGTCAGATGCAGGGATAGCGGGGCGTTGGTGCCGTCAAGGGTGATCTGGCAATGGCTTCCAGCCCCATCAATAGGCGCCGTATCACCACCAGCCCGATCAACCGTTAGGGCGATATCATGGTCGCTGTCATATTTGCCATCGGTCATGAATTGCACAACCAATGGTTGGCCTCCTGAACGCGCCGGCATACCACCGGCACAAGCCAGGCGCATCGCCTCGTCAGCCGCGGCGGCGGCGATAATCAGGCCAAGATGGTGCCGCCGTTCCGGGCTGGCCGCAACGCCGGTGAAACCGTCTTTATATTCCTCGTCGATAAAGGCGGTTGAAATGGCGCCGCTGATAAACCGGTCATGTTCCATCACCGCTGACAAAAAAGGAATATTATGGCCGATGCCGCGCATGGTAAATTCGTCGAGTGCCAGTTGCATGCGGTCAATAGCGGCTTTGCGGTCGGGCGCCCAACTGCATAATTTGGCAATCATCGGGTCATAGTAAATCGAAATGCTGTCGCCTTCAGTGACGCCGGTATCGTTGCGCGTCAGGCTGCCATCGTCATGTTGTGCTTCGGCCGGTGGCCGGTAAAGCGACAGGCGCCCAATCGCCGGCATGAAATTGCGGAACGGATCCTCGGCATAAAGGCGGCTTTCGATCGCCCAGCCATTGATGCCGATATCCTTTTGGGTGTGGCGCAATGGCTCGCCAGCCGCAATGCGGATCATTTCCTCGACAAGATCCAAACCGGTGATCAGCTCGGTGACCGGATGTTCGACCTGAAGCCGGGTGTTCATTTCTAGAAAGTAAAAATTGCGATCGGCATCGACGATGAATTCAACCGTCCCAGCGCTATAATAGCCGACAGCGCTGGCCAGACGAATCGCCTCTTCGCCCATCGCCGCGCGGGTGGCCGCATCAAGAAATGGTGACGGGGCTTCTTCGATTACCTTTTGGTTGCGGCGCTGGATCGAACATTCGCGCTCGTTCAGGTGAATGGTGTGGCCGGATTTATCGGCCAATATCTGAATTTCGATATGGCGCGGGGTGGTGATGAATTTTTCGATAAACACCCGGTCATCGCCAAAGCTTGAGGCCGCCTCGCGCATGGCGGTCGCATAGCCGTCGGCGACCTCGGCCGATGAATGGGCGATGCGCATCCCTTTACCGCCACCGCCGGCACTGGCTTTGATCATCACCGGATAGCCGATCTCATCAGCAATTGTGACCGCTTCATCGGCGGTGGCAATCACGCCGATATGGCCGGGAACGGTGCTAACCCCGGCCTTTTTGGCCAGTTTTTTCGATTCGATTTTATCGCCCATCGCGGCGATGGCGCTGGCTGGCGGGCCGATAAAGGCAATATTGGCCGCCTCAAGCGCGGTGGCGAACGCCGCTTGTTCAGATAAAAAGCCATAGCCGGGATGCACCGCATCGGCCCCGGTCTGTTGACAGGCCGCAACAATCTTATCGGCCTGTAAATAACTCTCGGCGGCGGTCATGCCGCCAAGCGCTATCGCCTCATCCGCCATTTGGACATGCTTTGCCGCGCGGTCAGCATCCGAATAGACGGCGACCGTCGCAATCCCCATTTTGCGGGCGGTCTGGATAATCCGGCAGGCAATCTCGCCACGGTTGGCAATCAGGATTTTGGTAAACATGGGCGGGATCTCGGCTTGTTGCGGGGACGGCTAGGGTGCGGGCCTAAAGGGGGATATTGCCAAATTTCTTGGCCGGATTTTGCTGGCGCTTGCCACGGAGTTTTTCAAAGGCCTGAATGATCCGATAGCGGCTGTTATGCGGGATGATCACATCATCGATAAAGCCGCGTTCAGCAGCGATAAAGGGGTTCGCAAAGCGGGCTTCATAATCAGCGGTCCGGCTGGCGATCTTGTCAGCATCGCCAAGTTCGGATCGATACAGGATTTCGACCGCGCCCTTGGCGCCCATCACCGCGATTTCGGCGGTTGGCCACGCATAATTGGCATCGCCGCGCAAATGTTTTGAACTCATCACATCATAGGCACCGCCATAGGCCTTGCGGGTGATCAGCGTCACTTTCGGCACGGTTGCTTCGGCATAGGCAAATAACAGCTTGGCCCCATGTTTGATGATACCGCCATATTCCTGACTGGTACCCGGCATAAAGCCCGGCACATCGACCAAGGTCAGGATCGGGATATTGAACGCATCGCAAAAGCGCACAAACCGCGCTGCCTTGCGGCTTGAATCGATATCAAGACAACCGGCAAGCACCATTGGCTGGTTGGCCACAACCCCGACCGGGAAGCCGTTCATGCGGATAAAGCCGGTCAGAATATTTTTCGCGAAATCTGGTTGCAATTCGTAAAAATCACCCGCATCGGCAAGGCTTGTGACAAGCTCGCGCATATCATAGGGCGTGTTGGCATTTTCCGGTATCAGACTGTCCAGCGCCGGAATAACACGCGCCGGGTCGTCACCGCTATCAAGGCGCGGCAACGGGGCGTCATTATGGGCTGGCAAAAAGCCGACAAGGCGCCGTATTTCGGCCAACGCATCAAGATCATTGTCAAATGCCCCATCGGCGACTGATGATTTCTGGGTATGGGTGTCGGCGCCGCCAAGCTCTTCGGCGGTCACTTCCTCGCTGGTCACGGTTTTGACCACATCCGGCCCGGTCACAAACATGTAGCTGCTGCCGCGCACCATAAAGGTGAAGTCGGTCATCGCCGGTGAATAGACCGCGCCGCCGGCACAAGGCCCCATGATGACCGAAATCTGCGGCACCACGCCTGAGGCCAGCACATTCTGCAAAAACACATCGGCATAACCGCCCAGCGAGTCGACCCCTTCTTGAATGCGGGCGCCGCCACTGTCATTGAGGCCGATAACCGGCGCCCCATTTTGCACCGCCAGTTTTAGAATTTTGACGATCTTGCTGGCATGCGCCGCCGATAGTGATCCACCAAAAACGGTAAAATCCTGCGAATAGACATAGACCAACCGCCCGTTGATGCGGCCCGACCCGGTGACAACGCCGTCGCCTGCCACCGTATTGCCATCCATGCCAAAATCACGCGTGCGATGCACCACAAACATGTCGGTTTCTTCAAATGATCCGGGGTCAAGCAGGGCGTCGATCCGTTCGCGCGCGGTCAGTTTTCCGGCCGCATGCTGGCGATCGATGCGTGCGGCACCACCGCCAAGGCGGGCCTGTTCACGGCGATCCTGCAATTCTTGAATAATATGCTGACCGGTTTGTGTCATGGTCTTGGCTGCCCCCTTCGTCGCTGCCGGTTGGGTTACCGGCTGTTACGGTTATAGACCAAAAACCGGCCGGCGCGAAAGACCGCTTATGCGGACTGCCGACTGCCGCGCCGGTGCGGTGTTACCGCGCTAGTCGGTTTGGTCAGATTGCTTTTCCCGGACAAACAGGTCATCATCGGCCGGTAACGGGGATTGCGATGCTAAAATTTTCTGCCAATCTAGGATTTTTATGGACTGATCTGGCCCTGCCCGATGCGGTGCGGGCCGCGGCGGCGGCCGGTTTTGATGCGGTTGAATGTCATTTTCCATTCGCAATCGCGCCGGCTGACGTGACCGCCGCGCTGACCGCTACCAACATGCCTATGTTGGGGGTGAACACCCGCCGCGGCGACCGCGCCGATGATTTTGGCCTGGCAGCGATGGTGGGGCGTGAAGCCGCGGCGCGCGCCGCGATTGACGAGGCGGTCGGCTATGCCGCGGCGATCAAGGCGCGGGCGGTGCATGTGATGGCGGGCCGGTCCGGTGGTGGCAAGGCGGCAGCGCGCTGTTTTCGTGCCAATTTGGCCTATGCCGCGGCGGCCGCGGCGGCGCATGGGATTACCATTCTTATCGAGCCGATCAACCGCCGTGATGTGCCCGATTATCATCTATCCACGACCGAAGATGCGGTTGATATCATTGCCGCGGTCGGCGCCGAAAATATCAAGATGATGTTTGATTGCTATCATATCCAGATCATGCAAGGGGATGTGACGCACCGGATTCGGACCTATTTGCCCTATATCGGCCATGTCCAGATTGCCGCCGTTCCCGATCGCGGTGAGCCTGATGATGGTGAGCTTGACTATCATTATGTGCTGACCGCGTTAGATGCGGCCGGTTATGACGGGTTTGTTGGTGCCGAATATCGCCCGCGGACGACCACCGCGGCAGGCCTTGGCTGGTTGTCGGCCGCGCGCAGCTGGGCATCATGACCCGGCTTGTTGCCGATATTGGCGGCACCTCGATCCGGCTTGGCTGGCAGCACCGGGCCGGGGCCGCGCTCACCGGCGTCAGCAGTCTTGCCTGTGCCGATTTCCCCAGCGCCGCCGCCGCGATCGATCATTTTATCCAGCAGCAACCGGGCGTGTGTGACAGTTTGATTCTGGCGGTGGCCGCCCCGATAGCCGGATCTCTTGTCGATATCACCAATAATCCGTGGCGGTTCGATGCGGGTGATCTGGCACAGCAGCTTGGTGCCAAGCAGTATCTTTTGATCAATGATTTTACCGCGCAGGCGCTTGCCAATGCATCGCTTCTTGACCCGGCCTATCAGCTGAACCCTGCCTATCATGCGTGCATCCGCGCTGGCCGGCCAGATTATCGCGCCCCGCTTTTGGTGACCGGGCCGGGAACCGGCCTTGGCGTTGCGGCGGTGGTGCCGGGGCCGGGCGGGCCGGTGGTTGTTGAGGGCGAGGGCGGGCATGTCAGCTATGCGCCCCGCAATGCGGCGGAAACCAATGTTCTGGCCGCCCTGACATCACGGCTGGGGCATGTGTCGGCCGAACGAATTGTCAGCGGCCCGGGTCTTGAAACGGTGTTTCAAATTCAGACCGGCATAACCAAACCGGCTGCCAAGATCAGCGCCGCGGCACTGGATGGCGACAAAGCGGCGCTGGCCGCCGTGCGGCTGATGCTTGACAGCTTTGCCACGGTGGCGGCAAATGCGGCGCTTGGGTTCGGGGCCGGGGCCGGGATTGTGATTGCTGGCGGCATTGTGCCGAAATTGGGCCGGCTGTTCGCCGAAAGCGGCTTTATCCAGCGGCTTGGTGATCATGGGCGCCGCCGGACATTTCTAGATCAGCTGCCGCTCTATATATCGCTTGACCCATTTGCCGGTTTGCGCGGTGCCGCCGCGGCACCGGACAACCCCCATATGGCCAGCCGTATGGTGATGATGGGCGACGGGTGATACGTCCAGCCAAGCGATTCGTTCCCTAGGCGATGGGACCGCCGAAGGTAGGTCCCCCAAGGATAGGTCTAGCCGCCTAGTGACAGGCTTTGCCAAGCGCTTTCAACCGCCAGTAATTATAGGGCAGCGGTGTAATAAAGCCGGCAAACCACATAAAGGGCAGGGCGGTCAGTGTAATCCGCGCCCCGCCGGTCATCCAGACATCGACGACATTCATCGCCACTTCCATCGAAATCATCGAAATAAGCGACATGCCAAGCGCGGTTTTCAATGCCAAACCCATCGCCATTTGCCGGCTGAGAATGATCGTCTCAAGGATAATCGATGTAATAAGACCGTTGAAAATCGCCAACGCCATAATCGCCGCGACGGGCCAGTCAATATTGTAATAGTCAAAATAGGCAATCGTGCCCATATCACCAATCGAACAACCGATAAGACACCACATGGTATTGTAGGACGCCCGCCGCCATGTGTGGCGGCAGTGCCAATTGATTGCAAGTTTTGAAACAGCCTCGGCCATGCTAACATCCTCAAAAATGGCAATGCGGATCATCGGTGCCGCACCCGCCTTGTGGTACCGTGATCGGGATACCATATAGGGTATAAACCTTCCTGTGAGGGGAAGGTCAAGCTTACATTGCTCGTGTCTTGATCACCGGCTTGATCGTTGTCTTGATCGTTGTTTTGGCGGGCGAAAGGAGAGTGGTGATGGAACGGATCAGTGCGGCGGCGGCGGCGGCCGGCCTATCGGTCAAAACCGCGCGCTATTATGCTGATATCGGACTTGTGGTGCCGAGCGAAAGATCGGCCTCAGGCTACCGGCTTTACAGCCGGTCGGATATTGCCAAGCTGGAATTTGTCGGGCGGGCGCGGCGCTATAGCTTTTCGATTGATCAATGCCGTGACCTGATCGGGCTTTATGATGATGCACAGCGGCCAAGTGCCGAGGTCAAGCGGATCACGTTGGAAAAGGTCGCCGAAATTGACGCTAAGCTGGCTGAACTTGGCAAATTGCGCGATGAGCTGCTGCATCTGGCGCAAAGCTGTCATGGCGATTCGCGGCC
>CAZYKI010000022.1:16764-24913 GCA_964648035.1 uncultured Candidatus Puniceispirillum sp.
AATTGCGCGATGAGCTGCTGCATCTGGCGCAAAGCTGTCATGGCGATTCGCGGCCGGATTGTCCTATTTTGGGCCGGCTCGCCGGTGAAGTGGGGAACACGCCACCGGCGCAGTGTAACAAAACTGTCACGAAACGCGCGTAACAGGTAACAAGCGTGTTGGGGGCCGTTGGGGTCACCGCCGACAAAGAAATCACTGGTGTTTAGATGGTGATGACAGCTATGGTCAACGGGCTTGTACAGCCGCTGAGAATGATGTCGATATTGTCCTATCGGCGCGGTCGGCGGGGCAGCATCAAGATGAACGCAGACTTGTTAAACCGGTTGCCATGACGTTATCACCCCGCGTAAGCCCGTTATCCGTTGCTGACCGTCTGTCTGATGTGGTGGCGTGGGATGCTGTACCGCCAACCGCCCGCGTTGCGGTGATTGATATTGGATCAAATTCGGTCCGGCTTGTTGTTTACGGCAAAAACGGGGCCTATCCATCGCCGCTGTTTGATGAACGGTCAAATTGCCAGCTTGGGGCGGGGCTTGATTCGACTGGTGAATTAGCTGCCGACCGTATTGCCGATGCGTTGATAACGATTGCCCGGTTTGCCGCGGTGATCCGGGCCATGCAGGTCGATACCGTTTATCCGGTGGCCACCGCCGCGGTGCGTCGCGCCGTTAATGGTGACGCGTTCAAAATCCCGGCCGAATCGATTTTAGGCCAGCCGATCGAGGTGCTGTCACAGCAAGAAGAAGCGACCTATGTGTCGCGGGGGCTAACGCTGAATATTCCCGAGGCAAGCGGGCTGGTTGCCGATTTGGGCGGCGGCAGCATCGAGATTGTCGAGCTGAAAAAAGGCGAGGTTCTGAACGCGATTAGTCTGAATTATGGCCATTTGTCGAGCGCTGACGAAACGGAAATCATGGATGCTTTAGCGGCGGTGGACTGGATCAGGCGTGCCAAGGCCAAGCAGCTGTTTGGTGTTGGGGGCAGTTTCCGGGCGCTTGGTTTGGCCTTTTTCGCGCGTGAAAATTACCCACTGCCGGTACTGCACGGGACTAAGATCAGCACCAGTAAGGTGCTGGCCTTGTGTGACGGCTTTACCGCCGCTAACCCCGATTTGGACGGGGTGCCATTGGCCCGCCGCCAAACCATGCCAATGGCGGGCACCATCATCCGGGCCTTGATCCGCTTGTCCGGGGTCAAACGGTTGGTGGTCAGCGGTACCAGTATTCGGGACGGTGTGATTGCGATCAATGAATTGAATCCGGCGCAGCGGGCCGATTTTCTGGTCGCGATCAGTCAGGAAATTGCCGTCGCCAGCGGCCGGTTCGCCGGGGCATCAGATGCGTTGAAAACCTTTATGCGGCCGCTTGCCCTGCTTGGTAGTGAAGACAGTCAACGGCTTGTCGATGTGGCCTGCAATCTGGCTGATATGTGCTGGCATGAACATAGCGATTTGCGCGGTGATATTGCCGCGCGGCGGGTGCTTGGCCTGCCGGTCAATTGCATGACGCACAAAGAACGGGTGTGGTTGTCGGTGGCGCTGTATCATCGCTATGTGGGGTTGAAACAGAACAAACCGCGCCCACGTAAATTGGATAGTCTTCTTGGCCGCCGCCATGTTGTCGAGGCCACCACCATTGGGTTGGCATTGCGTTTTGCGCTGATTTTTTCGGCCGGTACCGCAACGCATCTGAACCATATCAAGCTTGAATGCCTGCCTGGTAAAATCCGCCTTCATATCGCCGCCGCAGCGCGCGATCTGTTTGATGCGGCTTGTCAGCGGCGGCTCGATGCGTTGGCCACCAGCGCCCAGGCCAGCGCCGAGGTTGTGTTTGACCGCTAAGGGATGGCCTGCCTGTTATCAGTGTCGGCTGGCGTTTCGGCAAGAGGAACGAAGATATGTCCGGGTCACATTTTCCGATAAGCCATGACTTTATTAACCTGTTTGACGACGGGTTGCTATTGGTGCAAGACAACGGTGTTGTTGAGGCTGCAAATGTCCCAGCGATACGCGCATTTGGCAAGCATCTTGTCGGCAAGCATATTGAATTTTTGTTTCCAGAGGGGGAAGTTGGCAAGTTGTTTCAGCAGGCATCAGAGTCGGGATTTTCTGATGAGATAAGCTATGCGCATGATGGCGTGGTTAACCTCGTTTTCAATGTGCGTGCATGCCGAATGAATGCGAGTCTGGTCGCCATCCTGTTTCTGGATATGACCTTTCAGCGCAACCTTGACAACGTACGGCGTGATTTTGTGGCGAATGTCAGTCATGAATTGCGATCGCCGCTTACCAGCCTCGCTGGTTTTGTCGAAACCATGCTGACCCAGGACATCACTGACCCCGAAATGCGGCACCGCTTCTTGATGATTATGCAGGAAGAAGCTCAGCGGATGTCACGCTTACTCGACGATCTTTTATCCTTGTCGCGGGTTGAAATGGAAGAACACATCCGCCCTGATGAAATAATCCCGATTATTGATTTGGTGCAGTCAGTATGTCGTGCGCTGGAAGGACAGGCTCAAAAGCGTGGCATGACCATAACAATGAAATCCAATTTGGAGGACATTGGATCACCTGCGGATAAAAAGCCGCGATGCCAGGGTAGTTATGACGAAATCACTGGGGTTTTTGCGAACATCATCGAAAATGCGGTAAAATATGGTGCTCGTGATTCGGATATTGAGGTTATTGTCGGATCTGGAGATGATAACGTTGTGACGATTAGCGTCACGAATCGTGGTGAGGGCATTGAGGCGCGGCATATCCCCCGCCTGACCGAGCGGTTTTATCGGGTCGACAAGGCACGGTCACGCAAGATTGGTGGCACCGGCCTTGGACTAGCCATCGTGAAACATATTTTGTCGCGGCATCGCGGTCAGCTGAATGTTCTGAGTGTTCCCGATGAGAAGACAACCTTTTCAGTAACATTGCCAACAATAGTGGAATAGGCTCTTAGGTGGGTTTGGTGTGATTGATCCATTGAACATTATCAATGTAACAAAAATGCAACATTTCTGTAATAACAACGCAAGCTACAGCGGGTAAACGCTACATCGTCAAAGACAAAACTACGTAACCCTGTTGGAGTACTTATTATGCGTAAAATTCACCTAGCGGCAGCAGCCGCAATCGCCGTCTCGATGGCGGGGGCAGCCCATGCACGGGATCAAATTTCGATCGTCGGCTCGTCAACAGTTTACCCATTTGCTACCATTGTGGCAGAAAAATTTGGTCAATCTAGTGGGTTCAAAACCCCAGTAATTGAATCGACCGGCACCGGCGGTGGTATGAAGCTGTTCTGTAAAGGGATCGGGGTTGAGCATCCTGACGTCACCAATGCATCACGTGCCATGAAGTCGTCAGAGGCGGATCTGTGTAAAAAGGCGGGGGTTCAATTTCAGGAGTTTGTTGTAGGCAATGATGGCGTTGCCTTTTCAAACAGCCGGTTCTCAACACCTAGTTCAAACGTTGGCAAAAACATACGCTTTGATATCTCAATTGCGCATATCGCCGCCGCTTTGGCCAAAGACATCGTTGTTGATGGCAAGGTTGTTCCCAATAACCTGATGACTTGGGCAGATGTTGACGCCTACGTTGCTGCTCAAACCAAATCTGGAAAGGCTGGCTTACCAAATCAAAAAATTGGTGTTCTTGTCCCACCACCAACCTCGGGGACTCGTGACGCGATGGGCGAGCTGTTCATGAAGGCGGGATGGAAAAAGCTTGGCTTGAGCAAGGGTGAAGGCAAAAATGCCTACAAAAAACTTCGTGAAGATGGGGCCGCGATTGAAGTTGGTGAGAATGATAATCTGATCATCGAACAACTTGCCGCCGATCCAAACTTGTTTGGTATTTTTGGTTACTCCTTCTTTGATCAAAACCGCGATAAAGTTCAAGCATCGATACTGGACGGTGTTGAGCTGAATTTTGAAAATATTGCATCTTACAAATACCCTGGAGCGCGTCCACTGTTCTTCTACGTCAAGAAGCAGCATGTCGGTGTGATCCCAGGGCTAAAAGAGTTTGTTGCTGAATTCGTGTCTGAGAAGGCTATGTCGATGGACGGTTACCTGTTCCCAGCTGGTCTTGTTCCTCTGTCCGATGAAGACTATGCCAAAACAAAGTCTGGCCTCGGCCAACTTTAGAGAATAAATTGGATTCGGACACGTATATGCGTGTCCGGATCTGCCGTTTGAGCGGTAGTTTAATTTGGCTAAGTAGGTAAATCTTAGCTCGATCGGGGATTGAAATGACCGCGCTTTTGGCGAACAACTTCTTTATTTTGGGTTTGACGATCGCCGTCTCTGCCTTGTCGTTTAGGGCCGGCGTTACCCTTTTAAAACAAAAAGTCGCGGTCACGAATCAAAAGCCTCATTCGTTGCTCAACTATTACGGTGTTTACGCCTGTTTATGGACGCTTGTCCCGGCGATTTTAATGGCTCTTGTCTGGGGCTTTTTAGCTGACCCATTACTGATGCGGGCAGCTGAGGCACGACTTATTACAAGCTTCCCTGAATTGCCTGAGAGTTTTATCGCTCTCAAAATGGCCCAATTGAACAACATCGCAAATGGTGTGATTGCTGCGCCTGATGCCAAAATGGCATTGGAAGGCCAAGCTCTCGCTGATGCTAGGGCTACAGCAGACTTTGCGCGGTTATTAACGCTGGGATTGGTGATGATGATTGGTTTTCTTGTCGCCATACCGAAATTAACCCCCAGATTTCCAGCGCGTGTAGCCTTTGAGGTTTTTTTGAAGCGGTTGTTTTTTGTGGCAGCATCGATCGCGATCTTGACCACTGTCGGCATTGTGGTGTCATTACTCTATGAAGCGATTCGATTTTTCTCAGAAATTTCACTGTTAGATTTTTTGTTTGGTACCCATTGGTCCCCAATGATTTCATTACGTGAGGGAGCTACCACTGCGACAGACGAAGCTGTTGCTGGATCTTCAGGCTCATTCGGTATGATCCCTGTCATTTTGGGCACTGCCATGGTCGCTTTGATCGCAATGTTTGTGGCAGTTCCAATTGGGCTGCTCTCTGCCATCTACACAGCTGAATTCGCACCAGGCCCCGTACGAAATTTTGTCAAGCCAGCGCTCGAAATTCTGGCGGGCATACCTACTGTTGTCTATGGCTTCTTCGCTGCGTTGACGGCCGCACCATTTTTCAAAGCAGTGGGGCTTGCCCTTGGCCTTGATGTGTCGTCACAAAGTGCTATTGCCGCAGGCTCAGTAATGGGAATTATGATTATCCCGTTTATTTCATCACTGTCGGACGATGTGATTACCGCAGTACCGCAATCCTTGCGTGACGGTGCGCTTGGGCTTGGCAGTACACGCGCTGAAATGGTAACGCGGGTGCTGTTGCCGGCTGCTTTTCCCGGACTTGTTGGCGCGTTTTTGTTGGCGATCAGCCGCGCCGTTGGCGAAACCATGATCGTTGTGATGGCGGCTGGGGTGGCAGCCAATCTGACGATCAACCCGCTGGAGGCCGTAACCACAGTCACAGTGCAAATTGTGATGCTGCTGACTGGCGACAACGAGTTTGACTCGGTCAAGACCTTGTCGGCCTTTGCCTTGGGAATCACCTTGTTTATCATTACCCTTTTATTAAATGTTGGGGCCCTGCAATTGGCGAGAAAATTGGGGCAACGCTATGACTGACGCGGAATACTCAAAGAAGCAATCTAGAATGTTCACGAATCTTTACCAAGCTGACGCGAACACGCGCTTGGCCTATATCGCCGAGGGGTTGAAGAAGCGTCGTCGTGTAGCGCGCCGTTTACGTTATGCGGGCGGGGCGGCCATTGTCGCTGCCTTGACGTTTTTATTTATCTTGCTTGGTACTATTTTTAGCAATGGCTATACGGCCCTTCAGCAAACTGAATTGTTAGTTAAAATAGAAATTCCAGTCATCGACCTAGTGAATGGGGAAGGTGGTGTGGATTTAGAAAAATCGCGGGCGTTCAATTGGTCGGGGCTTGTCAAAAAATCATTTCGCAAGAATTTCCCTGACGTCACCGGTATGATGGAAAAGCGTAGCCTTGGTGAATTAGTCTCGGAAAACGCCGGTTATGATTTACGCCGCAAGATCGAAGCGATCGGCACCATACCGGCGGGTGAAGTTGCCTACTGGGTCACTGCATCTGACGACGTCGATATGTTGATCAAAGGCCATATGGACCGAAGCCTAGATGAGAATTCGCGCCGTATAAAAAACAACCAACTGGCGTGGGTTGATCATCTTCAAGATCAAGGGCTGATCCGTTTAGCTTTTAACAACACCTTTTTCACCGCCGCTGACTCACGAGAACCGGAAAGCGCGGGGATTTTGGGGGCGGTTGTCGGATCGGCAATGGCGTTGATCGTGACCGTTCTTTTGGCGTTGCCATTGGCGGTGATGTCGGCCATATATCTGGAATATTTTGCTCCACCAGGTAAGTTGACTGACTTTATCGAGGTCAACATCAACAATCTGGCGGCGATACCGTCTATTGTATTTGGTCTGCTGGGCTTGGCCGTTTTCCTTGGCTTTTTTGGCTTTCCGCGATCAGCGCCATTGGTTGGCGGGATGGTTCTGGCCTTAATGACCTTGCCAACTATTATTATTGCCACACGCGCATCTATACGCGCTGTGCCATCATCGATCCGTGATGCCGCATTGGGTTTGGGTGCGTCGCCCATGCAAGCGGCGATCGACCATGTATTACCGCTGGCGATGCCGGGTATTTTAACCGGAACAATCATCGGTGTGGCGCAGGCCTTGGGTGAAACAGCACCATTGATAATGATTGGTATGGTAGCATTCATCGTTGATGTGCCAACCAGTATTACCGACCCAGCCACGGCATTGCCGGTGCAAATTTTCATGTGGTCGGACAGTGCGGAACGGGCATTTTATGAACGGGCGTCCCTGGCAATTTTGGCACTATTGGCATTTCTTATTTCGATGAATTTTCTAGCGGTTTATCTTAGACGTAAATTCGAGCGTAAATGGTAAGGTGGTCATATGGATCAGGGAATTGGCGCCGCGCGAATGATGAAAGGCAGAGCGAATATGGCAAAAAGCACGGCAAGTAAAATTCAGGCCGAAGACGTATCAGTCTTTTATGGAGAAAAACAGGCGCTTTTCAATGTCAGCCTTGACATTGAAAACTACGCGGTAACGTCTCTGATTGGCCCGTCAGGCTGCGGAAAATCCACCTTTTTACGGTGCTTCAATAGAATGAATGATGTTATACCACACTGCCGTGTCACCGGCAGTATCCGCATTGATGGAATCGACTTGAATAGTGCTGAAGTGGACCCGGTTCTGCTTCGCGCGCGGGTTGGCATGGTGTTTCAAAAGGCGAATCCGTTTCCAAAGACCATTTATGAAAATGTGGCCTACGGGCCGCGCATTCATGGGCTTGCGGCAAATAAAGATGAAATGGATTTTATTGTCGAGGATAGTCTGAAAAAAGCTGGCCTATGGGCTGAAGTGAAAGATCGCTTGCAGGATCAGGGCACTGGCCTGTCGGGTGGCCAACAACAGCGACTGTGCATCGCCAGGGCGATTGCCGTTGGCCCGGATGTTTTGTTGATGGATGAACCATGTTCAGCACTGGATCCGATAGCCACCGCCGTGGTTGAAGAGTTGATTGATCAACTAAAGGAGCGATTTACCATCTTAATCGTAACCCATTCGATGCAACAAGCAGCACGGGTATCAAAACGGACCGCATATTTCCATCTTGGTGAGTTAGTTGAATATGGCGATACCAAAACCATCTTCACCAACCCGGCAAACCAGCAAACAGAGGCCTATATTTCGGGCAAGATAGGGTAATCCTGATGCATAGCGATCATATAAGCTCTTCTTTTAACGAAGATATGGCAGAGTTAAACCAGTATCTTGCCGAATTGGGACGCTTGGCCCAAAGTCAATATGCTGCATCAATAGACGGGATTGCGACACAGAATGTGCCGGCCTTGCGGGCGCTGATCGATAAGGATCCTGCGCTTGATGCACTAGAAGCCCAGATTCACACCAAGGCGTTTGAGGTGATCGCGATGCGTGCCCCCGCCGCCACCGATCTGCGCCGGGTGCTGGTGTCGTTGAAGCTGGCAACATCGTTGGAACGGATTGGCGATTTTGCCAAAAATATCGC
>CAZYKI010000023.1:0-2040 GCA_964648035.1 uncultured Candidatus Puniceispirillum sp.
AGATCGGATAAAAGCCATCAAACCAACGACACAGCAACGCCAATCTGCCGAATATTATGGCCGCCGCGCCGAACAGATCGCCAGTATGTGGCTATGGCTTTTTGGATACCAGATTTTGGCACGGCGTTGGCGGTCAGCGGTCGGCGAAATTGACCTTGTCGTCCAGCGGCGCCAGCAACTGGTTTTTGTCGAAGTCAAATGGCGCCAGTTTCGCTATAAGGACCATCTTTTACCGGCGCACCAACCGCACCGCCTGATCCGGGCAGCAACAGCATTTTTGGCACAATATCCCGAATTTTCGCGATTTGATTGTCGGTTTGATTTGATAATCGTGCATAGGTCGAAATTTATCCGATGTCCAACCCTGCGCCATGTAAAAAACATCTTTCCTGACGCGGGAATGGGCCTTGACCGTTGAGGTGCAAATGGTCACATTAGGACGGTCTTGTTTCATGCTGTCAGGATCATCGCTATGACGCGCCGTCTCATTCCCCTGTCGACTATTTTGCTACTTTTGCTGGCCGCGACCGGCCTGTCGGGATGTGCGACGGCGGTTCTTGGTGTCGGCACGGCGGCGGTGGCAGCGTCGACCACTGAGAAGGGGTTGACGACCTCGGTCAATGACGCGGCGATTGTCACCAAGATCAAGGACCGGTTTATCCAGTCCAATTTCTCGCTTGTCACCGCGGCCGATGTTTCGGTCAATGACGGGTCGGTATTGATGACCGGCAAGGTCAAGACGCCTGAGGAAAAGGTTCAGGCGACCCGCATTGCGTGGGAGATCAAGGGCGTGCGTGAAGTGGTGAATGAATTGCAGGTATCTGACACCAGTTCGCTGAAAGACCTTGCCAAAGATCTGGCGGCTAGCGCCACCTTGCGCGGAAAACTGATTGCCGATGGTGATATTTCGTCGCTGAATTTCAATATCGATGTGGTTAATGGGACGATCTATCTGTCAGGTATTGCCGCCGATGCCGCCGAAATGAACCGCGTTGTCGCCCATGCCCAAGAGGTACGCTTTACCCGCAAGGTCGTTAACTACATCATGCTATCAACCGACAAGCGGTATTAACCGGTTATGCGCCTATCCATTGCGATACAGATGGATCCGGTTGAGTCGATCCAGATTGCCGGTGACACTACTTTTGCATTGGGGCTTGAAGCGCAAAAACGCGGGCATAGCTTGTGGTACTACACGCCCGACCGCCTAAGCCTTGATGAAAACCAGCTCATGGCGCGCGGTCAGGCGGTTACGTTTTTTGATAAGGTCGGCGCGCATTTTGAAACCGGTCCAATGGAACAAAAACCCTTGGACGGGTTTGATGTTATTTTAATGCGCCAAGACCCGCCCTTTGACATGGCTTATATCACCGCCACCCATTTGTTAGAGATGCTGGGGCCACAAACCATGGTGGTGAACAATCCGGCCGAGGTGCGTAATGCGCCGGAAAAGCTGCTTGTCACCCTTTACCCTGATTTGATGCCACCAACATTGATCAGCCGCGATGCCACCGCCATTGCGGCATTCCGGGCGAAACATAAGGATATTATTGTCAAACCGCTATTTGGTAATGGGGGGGCTGGTGTGTTCCGGTTGCAACCCGATGATCAGAATATGAACAGCCTTCTTGAGATGTTCTTTTCTATCAGCCGTGAACCGGTCATGGTGCAGGCCTATTTGCCGGCCGTGCGGCAAGGCGATAAGCGGGTCATTCTGGTCGATGGTACCGCTGTTGGTGCGGTTAACCGGATACCAAATGACGGCGAAGCGCGATCCAACTTTCATGCCGGTGGCAGCGCCGGCAAGACGGATTTAACACCGCGCGATCTGGAAATTTGTGCCGCCATTGGCCCCGAATTGCGGCGACGCGGATTGTTGTTTGTCGGGATCGATATCATTGGCGATTACCTGACCGAAATCAACGTAACCTCGCCAACCGGCATTCGCGAGATCGCCGCCTTGTCAGGGGTCGATATTGCCGCCCTGACATGGGATGCGATCGAATCAAAACATCCACATCACGCCAGTAACGGCATTGC
>CAZYKI010000023.1:2140-24581 GCA_964648035.1 uncultured Candidatus Puniceispirillum sp.
CTGGCACATCAATCACCAGATCAAACCGGTCCAGCATCGGGCCCGAAATACGCCCAGTATAGGATTTCGCGCAGGCTGGCGGATCACCAAGATAACCGCATCAGCACGGATTCATCGCCGCCACCAGCTGAAAACGGGCCGGATAGGTCACATGATGATTGGCCCGTGCCACAACCACCTCGCCGGTTTCAAGGGGCTGGCGCAGCGAATCAAGCGCTGGGCGCGCAAACTCGGCCAATTCGTCAAGAAATAACACGCCATGATGCGCCAGCGAAATCTCGCCCGGTCGGGCGCGGATGCCGCCGCCAACCAATGCCGCCATCGATGCCGAATGATGCGGGGTACGAAATGGGCGGGTCTGGACCAAACCGCCACCCGGCAATTGGCCGGCTACCGAATGTAACATCGTGACATCAAGGGCTTCAGCCGGGGTCAATGCCGGCAACAACCCGGCCAGTCGTGATGCGAGCATCGATTTTCCTGCCCCGGGTGAGCCAATCATCAATAGATTATGGCCACCAACCGCGGCAATTTCCAAAACGCGTCTGGCACTGTCCTGACCTTTCAAATCGGCCATATCGGGATAGGTTATATCGGATGACCCAAGGTGCGGGCGCGGTGCGGCCAACACTTGGCGCCCATGAAAATGATTGACCATAGCGGTCAGGCTAGGCACCGCGATAATGGCAAGGTCACTGGCCCATGCCGCCTCGGACCCGCACGCCGCCGGACACAGTAAATCCCGCCCTGCCGCCACCGCCGCCAGGGCTGCCGACAACACACCATCGACCGACTGCACGGCCCCATCGAGACCCAACTCACCCAGTACAAGCAGATTGTCCAGCGCATCTTGTGGTAATGCGCCCATCGCCACCATCAACCCGGCCGCGATGGGCAAATCAAAATGCGCACCTTCCTTTACCACATCGGCCGGCGCCAGATTGATCGCAATGCGCTTGGGCGGCAGGGCCAGACCAAGCGATGACAACGCCGCCCGCACCCGCTCGCGCGATTCTGCCACCGCCTTGTCTGCCAAACCGACAATCGTCATCGCCGGCAACCCGTTGCCAAGATGGATCTGCACCGTAACGTCGATGGTTTCAATGCCGCGAAACGCGACCGTATGTATCTGTGCTTGCATGCCACATCACTGCAACAGGGGTTAGACAGCGCCTGTCGCAAAGTGTGGTGCCGACAATAAAATGACACAAGATGATTAGATAAACCGCATGAAAACCGATCCGATGATACGGTCTTACTTGTCAGTCGCGGCGCATGACCAATGGCCCGACCGGATGGCCACCAAGAACATGCATGTGAAGATGCGGCACTTCTTGATGGCTGTCATTGCCACAATTTGAAATGACCCGGTAACCGGTGTCAGCAATGCCGGTAATGTCGGCGGCCCGTGATATAGCCCGATTAAAGGCGATAATTTCCGCATCGCTGGCCTGTGCCATAAAATCAGACCAGTCGATATAGCGCCCCTTTGGAATGACCAGCACATGCACCGGCGCTTGCGGGTTTATATCACCAAAGCTGAGAGTGTGTTCGGTTTCATCGATTTTCTGACAGGGAATTTCACCACGCAGGATGCGTGCAAAAATATTATTGTCGTCATAGGCCATGATCAAAGCTCTTTATGGTAATAATAGCCTGGCACAAACGCCCCATCGACTTTGGCATAATAATCATTGGTGGCATAGCGTTTGAAATGCCGCGCCTCAAATGATTGAATCGCCCGGTCTTGGGTCGCACGCACATCAAGGTTGATCATTAAAAAGCCTTCTGATTTGGCAAGCGCTTCCGCCTCGGCGACAATCATCTGCGCCAAGCCATGACCACGGCCCCACGGCGCGACAAAAAATGTCGTCAACTGGCACACAAATTTCTGGGCTTCATTGTTTTTGGGCGGACGGATGATCTGACAGCTGCCAGCGATAACCTTGTCGAGCCGCCCGACAATCAAATGCCGGTCAGGGATCATTTTGACGCCGCGCCAATAATCTTCCATCACCGATTTTGGTGGTGGCGTCAGCCAGCCAAAACCACCGCCAGCCTCGATAGCTGTCTCAGCCGCATCAGACAGTTCGTGAACATCACGTTCGCTGAGATTTTCCACCGTTTCGACTGACGGTTTGGCAACATGATCACGAAGTGATTCAGGTGTCATGGTTTCATCCTTGTTTCAGGGTATAGCCCGACCAACCGTTGAACATCGACAAGCTTGGGCGTGAATGAGCCCGCCGAAACCATCATCTCATGCGCCTGCATTAACCGGTTGGACGATCACCCAGACTGCAACTAGACGCGTTCTATCACAAGAAAGGTCTATGCCAAAGCGCAATGTGACGGTTTAATCTTGGTCACACTATAATGTGATTATGACAAATTCATGTCACCAACCGAGACTTGATGACCTTGGCTAAATATTGGCAATCCGCGGCAGAAAGCCGCTGGATATTCTCAGCCAGATAGTTGGCCAGATAGACAGCGTCGGCAGATTGGCCGCGGGCATCAATATAGGGTTTTGGATGTGACAGCATGGCCAATCGCTTCAATTCTTCTGCATCATCCCATATCAGCCCCATCCAGACGCAAATCTGATCGACCAATGCCGCTGACGGTTGGCCGCGCGTCCCGGTTTCCAGTGCCGAGATATAGGCTGTCGACACCCCCAACATCTTGGCCTGCTGCTGCTGGGTCAGACCTTTGATCCGGCGCCATTCGCGCATTTTTTCGCCAAACGGAGTCATCAGCCACCAGCCCTACGACGCCGGCGCAATAATACATAAAATGCCCCGGCACCACCATCGGCCGGCCGTGCCTCGGCAAGCGCCAGCACCACCGGTGACAAGGGCGGACGTTTCAACCAGCCGGGCACATGGCCTTGCAAAACACCAGCACCTTTTCCGGTAATCACCAACACACAGCGGCACCCATCATGCGCCGCTTGCTGGATAAAATTTTCCAAACGGGTTTGGGCACGCGCCGCCGTTAGACCATGCAAATCAAGCCGCCGATTGATGGGTACTTCACCCCGAAACAGGCGGCGCTTGGTATTGCTGTCAATGCCGGCGCTTTCGCCATGGCGAATATCGATCGGCCTTTTGGATGGGATTGGTTGGGGGGCGGCGATTGGCCATGACCGGGGGCGCGTTTTTGCCGCTGATCGCCGGTCTTGGGTGTCTGGCGGTGTTTGCGATGAGGCTGTGTTGGTCTTGGTGGTTATCGTCTTGGTTTTGCGATGTGCGCGCAACGGGGTGACATCAACCGTCACACGTTGCCATAAAACATCGTCATCATCGGCCGGGTGATTGACTGGTTTGGCATCATTTTTATCAGCCATCGCAGGGCATCACTCGTCATCGGGCGACTCGGTCTCGACCAGCTTCCAGTTTGGATCAGACAATGACAGGTCGCGTTCGAACGTCCAGATATCAGTGTAGTCGGACGGGCCGGATTCGCCCTCAACAAGCTCGGCGCCGTCAGCATCACGCGCAATTCGCGTCTGAACCGAATGGAAATGGACGGTGATGCTCGCTATTTGATCGCGAACCGCAATATTGAGAATGCTGGCTTCCTTGATATCATCAAGGGTGATGCTAAGGCTTTCGCCGGCTTTGTTTCGTGCTTGCACCGACTCGGTAAAGCTCTGCAACAGATCATAACCAAGAAGCCGTTTGAGCTGGGTTAAATCGCCCTCGGCATAGGCGGTCAAAATCATATCAAATGCCATACTGGCACCTTGCAGAAATTGTTTTTCGCTGAAACTACGGTCCATGCGGCGCAGCGCATCAAGACCCTGTTCGGCAACCAGAACGGGCCCGTCATTTTCCGGATGAAGCCGGATTGGCTCATTATCATTCTTGCCTTTTTGAAAGCGATTTGCGCCGGATTCGTCTTGCGGCTGTTCATAGCCGGTACGCTGTCCCAAAACCGAACGTAGCCGCAATACAAGCAAAACCGCAATCACCGCAAAAATGAGAATATCGAGAAACTGCACCAACGCCCCCTTGAAGCCGTAAAAGGTCAGGTTTTTGTCGTGGCATCATGTCTTTTTAGACGCCTACCTGTTATAAATGGCATATGTGGTGGTTGAAATCCAGATGCAGACCGAAAATGACCGGGAAAATTCGATTGGCTGGGACATTTCTGCAAGACTATGCAGCCAAATCATGCGAACCATCTAAAAGACAAATCGATAAGGGACGGCGTATCACATGGGACTAGCATATCTGATCATATTCCTGATTTGGGGATGGGCCGAAATGTCGGCATTCATCTTTGTCGGCAATATGGTTGGCGGCTTGCTGACTTTGCTCGGTATCTTTTTCACAGCAATCATCGGGATTGCCCTTCTCAAACAGCAGGGTATGGCGGTATTGACCCGTATCCGCACCGAAATGCGCGACGGGCAGGCACCGGTTACATCGGTTGCCGACAGCGTCGCATTGGCTGTTGGGGGTATTCTTATGCTGATTCCCGGATATGTCACCGATGCTATTGGCCTATTCCTGTTTGTACCCGGTATCCGCACCATTGCTGGTGTCTATTTGATGCAGTGGCTTTTTCGCAACAGGCGGTTTCACGGAAGTGTGCATGTCGGTGGCGGGTTCGCGGAGCCACCATCGCGGCCCCATAACCACGCGGCTGATGATATCATTGAAGGTGAAGCTGAAGAGCGTCCGGCTAAAACCCGGCGTTTGCCTGAAGACCGCTAGTCTGTCTCGATAGCGCGTGACCATGATTGTTTCTAGCTGGGTTGTTTTTAGCTGGTTACCTATGCTAGGAGCAACGGGACATAAGGCGCCAAGCTGTGGAGACAAAAATGGCCAAAACACCTGCTAAATCAACCAAATCAGACGCGGAAACATCATCCGATACCGCCGCGGCACCGACAACACGCCAGCTTGTTGTCCACACGCAATATATCAAGGATTTATCTTTTGAAAATCCGAATGCGCCGCAGGTGCTGATCGAAGGTAGCAACCAGCCCGATGTTGAAATTACTGTCAATGTCGGTGCGCAACTGATCGGCGATAACAGATATGAAGTCAGCTTGAATCTGGCGGCAAAAGCGACCGCCGGAGATACCGCTTTATTTTTGGTTGATCTGACATTCGCCGGACTAATGTCGCCCGAAGGTGCCAGCCCGGAAGAAATCAACCCGCTGATTATGATCGAAGGGCCGCGTCTTTTGTTCCCGTTCGCGCGGGCGATTATTTCTGACGCGACCCGCGATGGCGGGTTTATGCCGCTCAATATCCAGCCCATCGATTTTGTCGCGGTATATCAGCATAATCTAGCGCAACAAGCCGCCGCCGCCGAGACGACCCAGTAACCAAGCCAACCCGGTGATAGCAGGCCGCTGCCGCCAAACCGCGACCCACAAGCCGTAACCGGTCAATCGCGGGTCCAGACAGGGTCCTTTAATCGTTGTAGAAAAGCCGCATGCGCCGCCAGCTCATCGGCCGAGGGTGCATGCGCCCGAATTGGCCGGACCGGTTTTGATTCGACGGTGAAATTGACCGGCGCATTGTCAGGTCCGGTGTTATCGGCAGGGGCAGCCGGTTCAACATCCAATGAAAGGCCGGGTTGGCGGCCACCCAATAGCTCGATATAGACATGCGCCAGAAGGTCGGCATCAACCAACGCACCATGCAGATCGCGATGCGTATTGTCGATTTCAAAACGCCGGCACAATGCGTCAAGATTGGCCTGCGCGCCGGGAAATTTCCGACGCGCCATGAGTAGCGTATCGATGGCCTGGGCATCCGGCAAGCTGGACCGACCGAGACGCGCAAGCTCGGCATTGATAAACCCCATATCAAAGCTGGCATTATGGATCACCAGCGGATCATCACCAATAAAAGCCAAAAATTCATCGACAATATCGGCGAACAACGGTTTATCAGCCAAAAACGCGGTGGTCAGACCATGCACATTGACCGCTTCTTGCGGCACGTCCCGTTCCGGGTTGATATAGAGGTGCAAGCGGCGCCCGGTCGGCAAATGATGCATCAATTCAAGCGCACCAATCTCGACGAGGCGGTCGCCGCCGCGTGGGTTTAACCCGGTGGTTTCTGTATCAAGAACAATCTCACGCATCATACTCTCTTGGCTAGATACTCTTTTGGCTAGTCTCTTAGATACCCGCTTGGGATCCGTTGTCTTGCTGTGGAGACGGGCGGCAGCTGTGACCAAGAGTTGCCAACCAATCATAAAGACATTGCTGTGTCTGGTCGGGCAACAGGTCGCTGTCAAGTGCCAGATCGGCACGCTGCAATTTATCCGCTACTGGCATCTGTGCGGCAACAACAGCATCGAATTTGTCCGCCGTCATGCCGCCCCGCGCCAGCGCCCGCGCCCGCATCGTCTCTTGGCGAGCATAAACCACAATCACATGGTCACATAGGCTATCACCACCGGTTTCGAATAAAAGCGGCACATCAAGCACCACTATCGCGGTACCGGCGCGGCGATGATCGGCCAAAAACCGGTCCCGATGCTGTCGTACCATCGGATGGAGAACCGCTTCCAACGCTTTGCGCCGGTCGGGCTGACCAAACACGATATCCCCCAACGCCTTGCGGTCGATACCCGCCGCATGCGATCCAACCGATGGGCCAAACAAATCAATAATAGGTCGCACAGCCTCACCGCCAGACGCCAGTAATTGATGCACCGCCGCATCCGCATCATGCACCGGAATACCGCATGCCCGAAGCCAGCCAGCAACGGTGGTTTTCCCCGATGCAATCGAACCGGTTAAGCCCAGTATTTTCATGGTGCTGTGCCTCTTGGCGCCATTCCGTGCTCGCGTAAAAAGGCCAATAACTCAAGTAATGGTAGCCCCAAAATGCTATAATGGCATCCATCGATACCGGCCAATAGCTGGGCGCCAAGCCCTTCAATTTGATAGCTTGCCGGCGATATCAGCGCATCATCGCCCAGCGCGGCAAGATACGCATCGACAAAATCCGCGTCAAAGACACGCATGGTCAAACGGGCTGTCGCAAGATGGTGCCAAATGCGCTGCCCATCTCTAAACAGGACCGCCGCGGTCAATAGCCGATGGGTCTTGCCTGACAGAGCCAGCAATTGATCACGCGCCATAGCGAGATCACTGGGTTTGTTGACAAGGCCGTGATCCGCCGACAGGATTTGGTCACAGCCTAACACATAGGCGGTACGATCGGCCGAACGTTGCTGTGATGCGGCGGCGGCTTTGACCTCGGCCAACATCACCGCAATATCAGCCGGCGGCATGCCGTCAGCCAGCGCAGCGTCGCGCATCGCACCTTCATCAACAGATACCGGATGACATATATGACTAATACCGGCGCGCGCCAGCATCTGGCGGCGCGTAACACTTGACGATGCCAAAATCAAATCAGCCTGAGGTAGGGCGGTAAAACCGTTTGGGGTCATGATTGTGCCTCAACCCAATTTGTATGAAGCTGGATAATCGCCGCGGCGGTTTCTTCAACCGACCGACGTGTTACATCGATGACCGGCCAGTTGTTGGCCGTGAACAGGCGCCGCGCACGACGCACCTCGGCGGTGATCTGGTCAATGTCGATATAGGTCTCATTACCAGTATCATTCATCGCTGCTTGACGCGTCCGCCGTACCTGACTGAGGCGGCGGGGGTCGTTGGTTAATCCGACAACAAAAATATTTAACCCATCAAGATAATGCAGGGGAAAATCTACATTCGGCACAAGCGCATAATTGGCAACCTTATAGCCACGGTGCGCCAAATACATCGAGGTTGGTGTTTTGGATGTGCGTGACACCCCCACCAATAACATATCCGCCGCTCTTAGATTGCCCATATTCATGCCGTCATCATGACTGACCGCATAGTCAACCGCGGCAACCCGGTTGAAATAGGCCGTGTCTAGGCGGCGCTGCCCCCCTGGTGTGCTAACCATCGCTTGGCCGAGAACCGTGGTCAGCAACGAGACAACCGGATCAAGTATAGACAAGGCCGGCACACCGCGATTGCGGCAGGCTTGTTCAATCTCTTTACGCAATTCCCCGTCAATAATGCTCATCAGCAAAATGCCAGGATGCCGGTCAAGACCGGCGAATAACGGTTCGAGATGCGCCTTTGTGCGCACCAAAGTCCAGACATGTTCAACCGTTTTGACGTCAGCAAATTGCGCCAGACAAGCCCGCGCCAGCTGATGCACCGTCTCGCCGGTTGAATCGGATACCAAATGAACATGTAAGGTTTGATGCGGCATAATGCTATCAGATGTAGCCAGAAATGGCCGGTCTGTCATCCTATAACCCTGTGGACCATCCTTGGTGCTATGGGGATAAATTTTTGACCTGCCGGTAGACCTAAAGGTTTAGCACATATCACCCCCCGGTTATGCACAAGAGGATAAATGCCAATCTTCGTCAACAGAATGTCGGGGACAAATAATCAAATAGACGAAATTCTGCGTGTTAGAGCAACGGTCAGCTGGGGATAATTATGGGGATCATAATGGGGACAAGTTGCATTTGTCGTTTTCAACAAGCCCTACTAAAACAACAACCTTTTTTTACTAAATATATAATGTTAGAGAACAGACATGAGCGACAAACTATTCCTTAACACCCTAAGCGGTACCAAATCCGAAACAACGCCATTATGGATGATGCGCCAAGCAGGACGCTATCTTGCTGAATATCGAGCTGTCCGCAGCAGCCAAAAAGATTTTATCTCTTTTTGCCTGAACCCTGAAAAAGCATCTGAAGTAACGATACAGCCGATCACACGGTTTGGCTTTGATGCGGCGATTATTTTTTCTGATATTTTAATGATCCCGTGGGCTATGAACAGGAATGTTCGCTTCAAAACCGGGGTTGGCCCCTTATTGGATCCTATGGAACGGCCGTCCGATATAGAAGACGACGTGTTGCGTGATCTATCTTCTAAATTGCAACCGGTTGGCAAAGCGATCAGTTTGACCCGTGCCGCCCTGCCCGACAAAACCGCATTGATTGGCTTTGCCGGCGCCCCTTGGACGTTAATCACCTATATGGCTGAGGGCGGATCGTCGCGTGATTTTGCCAAGGCACGCTTATGGGCCTGGCAGGACAAGACCGCTTTAGATGGGTTACTCGAAATATTGATCGATGCGACCGTGCAATTTTTGACCATTCAGGCCAAGGCGGGCGCCGAGGCACTAATGCTGTTTGACAGTTGGGCCGGTGCTGTCCCGGCCAGTCAACGTGACTGGTTAGTCATCAAACCAGCCCGAAACATAGTTGAAAAATTACGCCAAAACGGCGTTGATTTACCGGTGATCGGGTTTCCCAAGGGTATTGGTGAAGGGTTGATTGCCTATGCCCATGAAGCGGGTGTTACCGCGGTCGGTCTTGATCATGGGGTTGATCCGGCATGGGCGAATACTTACCTACCAAAAGCCATGCCGGTGCAGGGTAATCTTGATCCTTTAAGCCTAATCAGTGGCGGAGAGGCCATGACCGCCGATATTGATCACATCTTGGATTGTTTTGCCGACCGGCCGCATATTTTTAATCTTGGACATGGTATCACCCCGGCCACACCGGTGGATCATGTACAACAGATGATTGACCGGGTACGACAGCGGTAGCAAGGGTTTGGTAATGGCATATGAATATATAAAGACGCTTCATATTTTAGCGGTCATCTCTTGGATGGTAGGTCTTTTATATCTGCCACGTTTATATGTTTACCACGCGCAGACGCAACGCGGCACCGCGCAGGCTGAAACCTTCAAGGTCATGGAACGGCGATTGCTGAAAGCTATTATGACGCCGGCGATGATTGCCAGCTTTGTCTTTGGTATTTGGATGTTGATTGAAAATCCGGATCTTTTGGGTGAAGTATGGTTTCATATCAAAGCAACCGCAGTGCTGATCATGGCCGCAGTGCATGGTAAATTTGCCAAGATGCAACGGCTATTAGAGAATGACCATCCGCCCTTGGCGGCGAAATCTTATCGAATTTGGAACGAAGTGCCGACAGTGTTGATGATTATCATTGTGGTTATGGCTGTTGCAAAACCACTTTGACCATTCCTTTAGGATGATTATCTTTTGACAATTGCTTTGGGCAGATAAAAGATCTGAGCTTTATAACCGATCAATTCTGGTGATTGACTTTTCGCGTTAACTTACGCATAGTCTTTATCACAGCCGCCTTGTCCCATGCCGGCATGTGTTTTTTCCCCACAGAGTGAATTTATGCACCTACAGGAACTGAAAGCGAAATCTCCCGCTGATCTTTTGGCCTACGCCGAAGAGGTGGAGATTGAAAATGCCAGCGCGCTCCGCAAACAAGATATGATGTTTGCGATTTTGAAGCAATTGGCCGAAAACGGCACGCCGATCTATGGCAGTGGTGTTCTTGAGGTATTGTCTGACGGTTTTGGGTTCTTACGCGCGCCGGAATCGAATTATTTGCCAGGCCCTGACGATATCTATGTGTCACCAAGTCAGGTTAGACGCTTTAGCCTACGCACAGGTGATACTGTTGAAGGGGAAATTCGGGCCCCGAAAGATGGTGAGCGATATTTCGCCCTATTGAAAATTGAAACGATCAATTTTGAAGACCCGAACGCGGTTCGTCACCGGATCAATTTCGACAATCTGACGCCGCTTTATCCGCAAGACAAGCTGACCCTTGAATTGCCGTTTAATCCCGACAAAAAAGACAATACACCGCGGGTGATCGATCTAATTTCGCCAATGGGTAAAGGGCAGCGCGGATTGATTGTCGCACCGCCGCGCACCGGTAAGACAATGATGCTGCAAAGCATCGCCCATGCGATCTCGGAAAACCATCCTGAAGTCTATCTTATTGTGCTGCTAATCGATGAACGGCCAGAAGAAGTGACCGATATGCAACGGTCGGTGCGGGGCGAGGTGATTGCGTCAACCTTTGATGAACCCGCCTCTCGACATGTGCAAGTCACTGAAATGGTTATAGAAAAAGCCAAGAGACTGGTTGAACACAAGCGCGATGTGGTGATATTGCTCGATTCAATCACCCGCTTGGCGCGCGCCTATAACACGGTTGTGCCCTCATCAGGCAAGGTCTTGACCGGCGGGGTTGATGCGAACGCATTGCAGCGCCCAAAGCGGTTCTTTGGCGCGGCCCGTAATATTGAAGAAGGCGGGTCTTTGACCATCATAGCGACCGCGTTGATCGAAACCGGATCGCGCATGGATGAAGTTATTTTTGAGGAATTCAAAGGCACCGGTAACAGCGAGGTCATTCTGGACCGGAAGCTGTCGGATAAGCGGACATTCCCAGCGATTGACATTACAAAATCGGGCACCCGCAAAGAAGAACTTCTTGTTGATAAGGGCACCTTGGCCAAAATGTGGGTGTTGCGCCGCATTTTGATGCAGATGGGGCCGGTTGACGCGATGGAGTTCCTGATCGACAAGCTGAAACATTCGAAAACCAATGACGAGTTTTTCGACCATATGAACAGCTGATCCCCTGCCCGATCAATCCTTATAGATCAAACATCGCTCTGGATGGGGCCGGTCTATGGCATACCGCTTTTTTGGGCGATATAGTCCTGTTCCATTGCAATCAACGCAGCTTTACGCCTGATATTGTCCGGATGGGTTGGATCAAGGTCACTTCCCCCGCCATAATTGCCTAGGCTCCGGTCACGCCGTACAACCCGGTGGCATGGGAAAATGATCGGGATGGGATTATTGGCGCAGGATGATCCAGCTGCACGGGCGGCGCCTGGCTTACCGGCCAAGGCGGCAAATTCGCCATAAGTGACCACTGTGCCATAGGGTATTTTGGCCATTATTGTCAGCCAGTGTTTCCCGGTTGGCGAGGTGTGTTGCGGGGCGATGGGCACGGTAAATTGGCGTAATTGTCCGGCCATATAGGCAACAAGCTGGTTTTTTGTTTCACGTGAAACATCGTCTGGATGATCTGGGTCGGTCCAGCCGGTTTGGTTCCAGTCCAGCCGAATGAGATTTGCGCCATCGCTGATGGGTCTGAACCAGCCAAACTTGGTTGCAAATGACAGGCTGTGATGTGCGCTCAAAGGGCCATCGATTTGGGGCATGCTATCTCCTTTCCGTCCGATTTGGTCGTTGCGCTGGCGCCCATCTGGCAATACGGCATGGAAAAAGAGACTTGTTGTCGACAGGCTTTGCCTCTACCACAGTCTACCAAGATGACGGCAAAATGAAAAGATCATGACCCAATCAACGACAGATACGATTTTTGCCCCGGCAACGCCACCCGGCCGATCGGCGGTTGCGGTGATCCGGATTAGCGGGCCTAAAGCGGCAATGGCACCGGCACAGTTTGGCGCCTCCTGTCCGGCGGCTGGCCAGTTTGCTGTGGCGCGCCTGCGGGCTGGCGGAAAAATGATTGATCAGGTGATGCTGCTGTTTATGCAGGGACCAAGATCATCAACCGGCGAGGATGTGTGCGAAATTCATTGCCATGGCAGTCAGGCCGTGATGGCGGCACTTCTTGACCGGTTGGCGGCCGTACCGGGGTTTCGTATGGCAGAACCGGGCGAATTCACCCGCCGGGCATTTCTTCATGGTAAGATGGATTTGTCGGGCGTTGAAGGTCTGGCAGATTTGATCGAATCACAAACCCCTGCCCAACTGCATCAGGCTTGGGCCCAAATCGATGGGGCGTTGCGCGGCCCGGTCATGGCGTGGCGCGCTGAATTGGTGACGCTGGCGGCCGAACTGGAAGCACTGATCGATTTCGCCGATGAAGATTTGCCGGACCATGTGATGCGGGAATTGCGCGGCAAAACCCAAGATTTAATTACAGCATTGGCCGGATCGCTTGATGATGGCGGTGTTGGTGAATTGGTCCGCGACGGGGTAACGATTGTGTTGACGGGGCCGGTCAATGCCGGCAAATCGACCTTGTTGAATGCGCTAGCCGGCCGGCCGGCAGCGATTGTGTCGGATGAGGCCGGAACCACCCGCGATATTGTTCAGGTCAGTATTGACCTTGGCGGGGTGCCGGCGCGGCTGTTGGACACAGCCGGGATTCGCGCCGACAGCGGCATTATTGAGGCCGAAGGCATCCGGCGTGCCAAAGCCGCCATTGAAACGGCCAATCTCGCTTTGGTTGTTGTCGATGGGAGTGACCCTGAATGGGGGCAAGAGCTGGCGCGCATTAACGGCTTGATCACCGGAGACCGGCTTATCATCGTGAACAAAGCCGATGCGGCCCCTCTGTCGGCAGCAGCCCTTTCAGAATTAGCGGCAAATGGCTGGGATCATATGGTGATGTCGGCACAAAATCCGGGTGATATTGACCGGTTGGTCGCGCATTTGACAGCGCGGCTTGTGCCGCATAATCAGGCTGAATCTGGGGTGTTGATCACCCGTGCCCGGCATCGTCAATCGATCAGGGCGGCACATGATGCGTTGGGACGCGCGGTCTGTCATGATTTTAATGTGACCCCGGAATTGGCGGCCGAAGAGTACCGGCTTGCGGCCACAGCATTGGGGCGGATCACCGGTGAAATTGATGTTGAAGAATTGCTTGGCCGAATATTTTCCGCCTTTTGTATTGGAAAATAACTGAAAAACGGGGCATAACAGGGCGATTATAGCCAAGATTCTGGGGCCATAGCGGCAATGCGCGAGACATTTGATGTCATTATTGTGGGCGGCGGACATGCCGGCACCGAAGCGGCGGCCGCGGCCGCGCGGATGGGCGCATCGGTTGCACTGGTCACGATGCGGCGCGACCGGATTGGCGAAATGTCATGCAATCCGGCGATTGGCGGGCTTGGCAAAGGCCATCTTGTCCGCGAAATAGACGCGCTTGACGGCCTGATGGGGCTGGCGATTGATGCGGCGGGCATTCAATTCCGGATGCTGAACAAATCCCGCGGTCCCGCGGTACATGGACCGCGTGCCCAAGCTGACCGGAAACTGTACCGTCAGGCGGTACAGCGGCAGCTCGAAACATATAGTAATCTGACGATTATCGAAGGTGCGGTAGGCGACATCCATACCGAAAAAGATGGTGCGCATAGTCATGTGCGCGGCATTGTCACTGAAGATGGACGGCATTATGGCTGTCGGACGCTGGTTCTGACCACCGGCACCTTTCTTGGCGGTATCATCCATCTTGGAGCCGAACGCACCCCGGCAGGCCGTATTGGTGAAAAACCATCAAACCAGCTGGCGGCAACGCTGGCCGCATTTGACTTGCCGTTGGGACGCTTGAAAACCGGCACCCCGGCCCGACTTCACCGTGACAGCATTGCCTGGGACCGTTTGGAAATGCAACCGGCCGATGATCCACCGGTGCCGTTTTCGACCCTGACCGAAAAAATCACCGTGCCGCAAATTTCCTGTGGCATCACCCGTACCACCGCCGAAACGCACCGCATCATTGCCGAATCGATTCATCTTTCGGCGGTCTATAGTGGACAAATCGCCGGAATTGGTCCGCGTTACTGCCCGTCGATTGAAGATAAGGTGCATCGCTTTGCCGATAAGACGGCCCACCAGATTTTTCTGGAACCTGAAGGCCTTGATGACCCGACCGTCTATCCAAACGGCATTTCGACAAGTCTGCCGCGTGAAGTGCAGGCGGCGATGATCAGCTCGATTCCCGGTCTCGAAAAGGCAGAAATCCTGCAATATGGCTATGCGATTGAATATGATTTTGTTGATCCGCGGGCGTTGCGCCGGTCGCTGGCGCTCAAAGCCCTGCCCGGACTTTATCTGGCTGGCCAAATCAACGGGACCACCGGCTATGAGGAAGCGGCCGCCCAAGGGCTTGTGGCTGGGGTGAATGCCGCGCTTGAGGCGGCCAATGGCCCTGATTATACGCCCTTTATCCTTGACCGGGCCGAGGCCTATATCGGCGTGATGATTGATGATCTCGTTACCAAAGGGGCGCCGGAGCCGTACCGGATGTTTACATCGCGGGCTGAATATCGGCTTTTGTTACGCGCTGATAACGCCGACCAGCGTTTGACCGACCGCGGTATTGCGGTTGGTTGTGTTGGATCGCCGCGGGCGACAGCGTGGCATGCCAAGGCCGCGGCTTTACGCCACGCCCGCCAGCAATTGACGCAGTCACGGGCCGGGGCGAAAGATCTGGCGGCGGCCGGTTTACCGATACCCCGCGATGGTGCGATCCGGTCGGCGGCCGATATGCTGGGGCTGGAAGGGATCGACATGGGCCGCATTTTACCGGTCTGGCCGGATCTTGGGTCTATTCCGGCATCGCTTCACGCGCAAATCGAGGCCGATTGCCGCTATGCCGGCTATGTCGGCCGCCAGCAGGCTGATATTGACGCGTTACGCCGTGATGAGGCATTGAAAATCCCGCCACATACCGATTTTAGCGTTATTGGCGGGCTGTCGGCGGAATCAAAGGATATTTTGCGCCGCTACCAGCCAGAAACGATTGGCCATGCCAGCCGCCTTCCGGGTCTGACCCCGGCGGCGGTGGTTGCCGTTTTGCGACATCTAAAACGGGTCGAGAAACATGCGGGCAAAGACGCAGACAAAGACGCCCAAACCGAAGCTGATCAGTCTAACGTCAATCATCGACCGGCTGATTTCAGGACAATGTCCTCGTGACCCCGGCTGACATCGCAAAATGTTTGAATGTTTCACGTGAAACAATGGACAGATTTGGTCTTTATCTTGACCTGCTGTCAAAATGGCAGCCGCGGATCAATCTGGTTGCGACCAGCACCCTCGACTCGGCCTGGCAGCGCCATATATTGGATAGTGGTCAGCTTGCCGCCTATTTGCCACCTGCCCCCAAATTGATTCTTGATGTGGGTAGCGGAGCTGGCTTTCCGGGGCTGGTGCTGGCGATTATGACCGGTCATCGGGTTGAATTGGTCGAATCGGATCAGCGGAAAGCGGTATTTTTGTCGACGGTAATCCGGGAATTGGGTCTTGATGCGGCGGTCCATAATTGCCGTATTGAATCGCTACCGCCGCTTTATCCAGATGTGATCACGGCACGCGCTTTGGCGGCGTTGCCAAAATTACTAAATCTTATTGAAAAACAATTACATGAAGGGTGTAGCTGCCTTTTTTTGAAAGGCGCGTCAATCAATGAGGAATTGACCCAAATCGAGTCTTGTTCCAGTATGATCGCATCTATTCATCCAAGCCTGTCAGGCGCGGACGGGGTAGTTCTGCAATTATTGCCCACGCGATAAACGCGCGGCGGGCGTCGTGGCCGAATAATGGCCATCACTGAGCCAGGATTTGGTGACATGACCGCATCCACACGAACGATCGCCATTGCCAACCAGAAAGGTGGCGTTGGCAAAACCACCACATCGGTCAATTTGGCAACCGCCTTGACCGCCTGTGGGCGCCGGGTGTTGTTGATTGATTTCGATCCGCAAGGCAATGCCAGCACCGGTCTTGGGATTGATAGCGATGATCGTGACGCGAACAGTTACCGTCTTCTGACCGGCGATATCACCGCCACCGCTGCGGTGCGGCCAAGTTCGGTTGACGGGTTGGATATTATCGCCGCGGTTGTCGACTTGTCAGCGGCCGAGATTGAGCTGGCCGACCTAGAGAATCGCGAATATCGTCTTCGCGACGCCTTGGCACCGCTGGCCGCTGATTATGATTATATCTTGATCGACTGCCCGCCATCACTGGGCCTGTTGACGGTGAATGCGCTATGTGCGGCAGATCGGGTGCTGGTGCCGCTACAATGCGAATTTTATGCGCTTGAAGGGCTGTCGCAATTGATGCGAACCATCGAGACGGTGCGGGCTCGTCTGAACCCGGGACTGCGCTTGCAAGGTATCGTTTTGACCATGTATGACAATCGCAATAAATTGTCGGAACAAGTCGCTCAAGATGTGCGGACCCATCTTGGTGAAATAGTCTATCATACTGTAATTCCTAGAAATGTTAGAGTTTCAGAAGCGCCTTCATTCGGTCAACCGGTGTTGATGTATGATCTGAAATGCGCCGGTTCGCAGGCCTATGTCGCCCTTGCGGCCGAATTGTTGAACCAAGAAAAGGAAGCCGCCTGATGTCATCTGCCCCGCCCCCGTCTGGAAAAACCCCGACTGCAGCGCCAACCAGCGGCAAAAAGCCGGCTGGTCGTGGCCTTGGTCGTGGTTTGTCATCGCTTTTGGGTGACAGCGGTATTGCCCAGGCGGCAACAGCTTCCGCCGCTTTGCCGGCTGGCGCTACCGTATCAGGCTTGCAGCAGATCCCGGTTGAATGGATCAATGTCGGGCCGTGGCAGCCGCGCCGCCGGTTTGACAAGACGGCGTTAGCTGAACTGGCAAGTTCGATTCGGGAAAAGGGCATTGTGCAGCCTATTCTTGTCCGGCCTGATCCCAAAAAAGCCGCGCGCTACCAGCTTGTTGCCGGTGAACGGCGCTGGCGGGCGGCACAGCTGGCAAAACTGCATCAGGTGCCGGCCATTATCCGTAACCTTGATGAGGCGGATTGTTATGAGATTGCGCTGATTGAAAATATTCAGCGCACCGACCTGACCGTTATTGAAGAAGCACAAGGCTATAAGAGCCTGCTTGACACAAATCGGTATACACAAGATCAGCTATCTGAAATCATTGGAAAATCAAGAAGTCATATTGCCAATCTGATGCGTCTTCTTAGTTTGCCCGATGCGGTGCAGACATTGATCTTGGACCGCCAATTATCGATGGGTCAAGCCCGCCCGTTGATTGGCCATGCTGACGCGGTAAAGCTGGCGCAACTTATTGTTGCCAAGGGCCTATCGGCCCGACAGGTTGAAACGCTGGTGAAATCGCCGGCGAATGATCGTAAATCGGCAAAGAAACAGGAAAAATCAGCCGATATAAAGGCCTTGGAAAAACGCGCCGCCACAGAGCTGGGCCTGTCTATGGCGATCGACTGGGATGAAGCGATCGAGCGCGGCAAAGTCACGATTGATTGTCGGTCTTTGGATCAGATGACCGCGTTTTTGAAAAAACTGGGTCTTGATTAACGCGGCGCACGAAGGCAAATCCCAAGAAGGCTCTGCCCGGTCAGAATTGTCTCATCAATGCCGCCCGATTTGACGTCCAATTCAATATCTTGAAGCCGCCCGACCACCGCAATGGCCTGATCCGGGGTCCAGCGCCGCAATTGTGCCTGAAGCCGGTCTTGTAATTTGAAATGAACCGGCGGGCGCAAAGCGCGCACCGCATTTTGTGCCGTTTGCCCCTGTTTCATCGCATGGCCAGCAAGGCCAAGTTGCCGAAAATAAGATTGGCAACCGCGCAATATCATTACCGCATTTGCCTCATCAGCCCATGCCTTATGCAGGGCAAGGCGTAACCGGCTGGCGTGACCTGCAGCAATCGCATCGGCGATATCATCGATCGCCAACAGGCCACTATCCCCAAGAGCAGCGGCGACATCCGCGGCTGTCAACGCACCGCCAGGGCCGGCTAGCAAGGCCAATTTTTCAATTTCGCCCCTTGATGTGGCCCGGTCATTGCCAAGACGGGCGACGATCAGATCGAGCGCGTCACGGGTAACGGTTATTTTATCGGCGCTAAAAATCGATGTGGCTAAAGACCGGATATCACCACCACTATCAGCATAACAGCCAATCGAGGCGGCGGCCTTGTGGGTTTCAAATAGCTTTACAATCGCATGTTTGGTTGTGGTGTCGCTGGCCTCAACAATGATCATACTGCCGTCAAGATTGCCTTCGAGTGCGTATTTGCAGCCCTCCAAAAGCTCGGTACCGCGCCCTTTGACAAGCACAAGCCGTGGTCCGCCAAACGCCGGTATCGCCGCGGCGGCGTCGGCAATTAGCCCGGTTTCGCCAGTCAGCATATCGCCGCTGATCCGTGATACCGAAAACACATCGTCAAGATTATCGCTATAATGCCGCGCCAATTGTTTGGCGCGCTCGCTGATCATGCCCTGATCACTGCCATGAAACAAGGCGGCGTGGATAGTGGCGGGCGGTCGGGCTAAAAAATCTTTGACTTGTCGCGGCGCAATTTTCATCGGCGGTCAGGTCATTTGGCTTCATTCAAAAAATACAGCTGCAATTGCCGCACTGTCTTTTTGGCCAATAAAACCGCCAGCCGTTCCCGTGCGTTTGTTTCAGATCGATCCTGACCGTAAAGCGATGTGACCGCACCAACGGTTGCCTCACCTGTTACGCTGTCGCTGTAAACGGTTTTACCGGTATCCAGCTGCACCAGCGTGAAATTTGCCGACATGCTGGCCTTTTTCAGGGTTGAGCTGGCGCCTTTGACCGACAAGGTACTTGTGGCGCTATAGGATATTGAACTTGATAACTGGTATCGCGCTGTGGTGGGCCCATCGATATAAAGAAGCCGGCGTAATTCCCGATTAAACAATTGCTCGTCGCGGCCGCCGGCCGATACCACCGCGACGCTTTGCAACTGGGTCTGATTGGTTGCATCAAGACGCTGCATTTTGATATCGCCGCACCCCGATAGCAACAGCCCAGCCCCAAGCAGCAGATATAGCGGCCTGATGGTTTGGATCGCCCGGCTGAACATGCAGCCGATATGATGCAGTTTAGACAACAACATTGATAATCCGGTTCTTTACCACAATGACTTTTTTCGGGGCGTTGCCGTCAAGATAACGGCAAACCGCTGGTGATGCCAGCGCCCTGTTGCGCGCGTCTTCCTCGGCGCAATCCAGCGGTAAGGTGATCGTATCCCGCAATTTGCCATTGACCTGAATACCTATTTCGATTTCATCATCGCGCGCCAGATCCGGGTCGGCAACCGGCCATTCCATATCTGCCAGCATGGTGTCATGCCCCAACAGCGCCCAGATTTCTTCGGCAATATGCGGTGATAACGGGCTTAACAGCCGGGTCAAAGTCTCGATTGCAAACCGTTTGGCGGCAGCAGCACCTGTATCATGTGGCTTGACCTCGCCAATCGCATTGGCAAGCATGTGCAACTGGGCAACGGCCCGGTTAAAGCGGAAGTTTTCAATATCGGCAGAGAGATTGACGATCGCTTTATGCGCGATGCGGACAAGGTCATGCGCGCTACCGGAACAGGCGGCGGTATCGCTTGATGCTGTCGCAATGTCGGCGTCTTGGGCCATGCGCCAGACGCGTTTCAAAAAGCGTGAGGCGCCCTCAACGCCGGATTCGGTCCATTCCATATCGCGTTCAGGCGGCGAATCGGACAGCATGAACAGCCGGGCGGTATCGGCGCCATAGGTTTCGATAATAATCTCCGGGTCCACAACATTGCGTTTGGACTTGCTCATTTTTTCGATCCGGCCGGCTTTGGCGGGTTTGCCGGTTGCGGTAACGGTCCATTTATCCCCGTCTTTGGTAACGTCGGACGGAAATAGCCACCCCCCTTTGTCGTCCTGAAAGGTCTGATGACACACCATGCCTTGCGTCATTAGCCCGGCAAAGGGTTCATCCAGATCAAGATAGCCAACTTTTGACAAGGCGCGGGTGAAAAA
Source organism: uncultured Candidatus Puniceispirillum sp. (assembly GCA_964648035.1). Lineage (GTDB taxonomy): Bacteria > Pseudomonadota > Alphaproteobacteria > Puniceispirillales > Puniceispirillaceae > UBA3439. The sequence continues at coordinate 22,610 of CAZYKI010000023.1, forward strand.
GCGTGAATAAAGAAGGTGCAAAACCGCATGTTCTACCCCGCCGATATATTGATCGACCGGCAACCAATAGGCGGCGGCATCGGCGCTGAACCCGTTGTCGGATGTCGGGTCGGCAAACCGCAGGAAATACCAGGAACTTTCAAAAAACGTATCAAACGTGTCTTGTTCGCGTTCGGCGGCGCCACCACAAGTTGGACATGTGGTGTGCTTCCAGCTTGGGTGGTTGGCAAGCGGGTTACCGCTGGCACTGAAATCAACATCGTCTGGCAGGGTTACAGGCAGGTCGCTTTCCGGGACGGGTACCGGACCGCAAGACGGGCAATGAATGACCGGGATCGGGCAGCCCCAATAGCGCTGCCGCGACACGCCCCAATCGCGCAACCGATAGGTTGTCTCGCCAGTGCCGGCACCCGCCGCGCCAATCGCCGCAATCGCCGCTTGTTTACCGGCGTCACTGTCAAGCCCGTCCCAGTCACGCGAATTAAACAGCGTGCCAGGACCGGTATAGGCGGTGTCGGTGACGGTGAAACCACGTGGATCCTCGCCATCAGGCAACACCACCGGCCGCACCGGCAAGCCATAGGCATTGGCAAAATCAAGGTCGCGCTGGTCATGCGCCGGACAGCCAAAAATGGCCCCGGTGCCATACTCCATCAACACAAAATTGGCGATATGGACCGGCAGTTTCAATGATGGGTCCAACGGATGGGCGACAACAAGCCCGGTATCAAAGCCTTTTTTCTCGGCCGTTTCTACCGCGGCCTCGGATGTGCCAAGCTTGGCACAGTCAGCGATGAAGGCGGCGGCCTCCTTATTGGTGGCCCCAACCGCCGCGGCAAGCGGATGATTGGCCGCAATCGCGACAAAAGACGCGCCATAAAGCGTATCGGGCCGGGTGGTAAAGACCTCAATCGCGTCAATATCGCCAACCGGCGCAGTATCAAGCGTGAACCGCACCCGCGCCCCGTCTGATTTTCCAATCCAGTTATGCTGCATCAGCCGCACCCGATCAGGCCAGCGGTCAAGCCGGTCAATCGCGGCCAAAAGATCATCGGCAAAATCGGTGATTTTCAAAAACCATTGCGCCAGACGCCGCCGTTCAACCGGCGCGCCAGAACGCCAGCCACAGCCATCAACCACCTGCTCGTTGGCCAAAACGGTGTTTTCAACAGGATCCCAATTCACCCAGCTTTCCTTGCGGTAGGCAAGACCGGCTTTAAGAAAGGCAAGGAACATTTTTTGTTCATGCTGGTAATAGTCGGGGGTGCAGGTGGCAAATTCCCGTGCCCAGTCATAGGACAGCCCCATCGATTTCAACTGGGCCCGCATCGCGGCAATATTCTCAACGGTCCATTTTCCCGGATGGATACCACGCTCCATCGCGGCGTTTTCAGCTGGCAGGCCAAACGCGTCCCAGCCCATCGGATGCAGAACATTAAACCCCTTGGCCCGCCGATAGCGTGCGACCACATCACCAAGCGTATAATTGCGGACATGCCCCATATGAATCCGGCCTGACGGATAGGGGAACATTTCCAGCACATAATATTTTGGTTTGTCCGGGTCGATGCGGGCGGTAAAACACCCGGCCTCGTCCCATTTTTGCTGCCATTTTTTTTCGATTTGCGGCGCGTTATACTGGCTCATCACTCTGTCCTTTATCGGGTCCGTGCCAAGCATAGATAGGCGGCGTTATTTGTCAAAGCCCGATGCGTTGCCGTGCGGCAAATCCGTGCCGATACGCGCTTTATCCGGTTGGTTTGCTCTATTGTGTGGTTTCGCCAAGGCCGGCGGCCCGCAATTCGCGCGCCCGTGTCAGCACCAAATCTTCAAGCCGGCGGGCCAATTGATCATCGCGCCCGGCATCAACCCAGCTATCGCCGGCCCGCTTTTGCAGATAGGCTTGTACGGTGATCGCGTCGGAGCGCAGTTCAAGGCCGGTAACAAAAAACGATAATTTCAGGCGCTGGTT
>CAZYKI010000024.1:0-11590 GCA_964648035.1 uncultured Candidatus Puniceispirillum sp.
GTGGCGCGGTCGTTGATGGCGGTAATTTTGACTGGGGTCAGAATGACAAATTCCCGACCATTGCCGGCCCGCATTATGCAATGGAGTCGATCAATTTTTATGAGGAGTTTGGCCCGGCTGCCTTTACCGCGAAATTCCGCGCCGAAGGCATGTATAATTTTGGCCCAAGCCTGTCGCCAACCAATGCGTTTCATATTTTACAAGGCATGGAAACCCTGCCATTGCGGATGCAGCGCCACATGGACAACACCGCCAAGATGTTGGCCTTCTTGCAGGACCATGACGCTGTCGCCTGGGTGCGCCATCCCACCTTGCCCGACCATCCAGGACATGCGCTGGCGCAAAAAATGATGCCGCGTGGCGCCGGATCGATCATTGTGTTTGGCCTGAAAGGTGGGCGTGATGCGGGGCGGGCCTTTATCGAATCGGTCGAATTGGCATCGCATCTGGCCAATGTTGGGGATGCCAAAACCTTGGTGATCCACCCAGCCAGCACAACCCATTCGCATATTTCGGCCGAAGCGATGCGTGAGGGCGGCTTGTCCGACGACATGATCCGCCTGTCGGTCGGGCTAGAGGATTTTGACGATCTGAAAGCCGATTTTGAACAGGCCTTCAAGGCTGCTGGCAAGGCGGCCAAGGCCTGATATGCCGGCCCGCATCGACTGCAACAAAAGGACCTCGTGATGAAACACCAGCTTGATGAGATGCCGGTTCATATTGCCACCGGTGGTCGCCCGTTTGATCCTACCAAGACAGTGCTGCTGTTTTTGCATGGCAGTGGTCAAAACCACCTGACCTGGGTTTTGCAAAGCCGGTATTTTGCCTATCGCAATTATGCCGTTCTGGCCCCCGACTTTCCCGGACATGGCCTGTCGGGGGGCGACCCGCTACCCTCGATCGAGGCGATGGCCGACTGGGTTATTGCGCTGATGGATAGCCTCGATGTGAAAACCGCTGTTCTTGTCGGTCACTCGCAAGGCTGTCTTGTCGCGCTTGATGCGGCAGCGCGCTATCCGGACCGGGTGTCACATCTGGGGCTGATCGCCGGGGCCTTGGCGATTCCGGTCAATGCACAATTGCTGTCATTGGCCGACCATGCCTTGGCCAAGGCCATTGGCGTGATGGTCAGTTGGGGGCATGGGCCGATGGCCCACATGCATGATAACACCCAGCCCGGCCATTCCTTTATCGGCTATGGCAACCGGCTGATGGATATGAATAAGGCGGACGCGTTGCGGACCGATCTTGGGGCGTGCAACGACTATAAAGCCGGTCCCGAAAACGCCGCCAAAATCAGCCAACCTGCCTTATGCATCCTGGCTGGCGCGGACCGCATGACACCGGTTAAATTCGGCCAGCAAATGGCCGCCAGTCTTGCCAACAGCCGTTGCGAAATTCTGCCCGGTGCCGGCCATATGTTGCCAGCCGAACGACCGGCCGAGGTCAACGCTGCCCTGCGCCGCTTTTTGCCAGCCTGACAAGCCTGTATGCAAACCGGCGATCAACCACCGCCGCCCGATGACCAGAAAGACAGATCATGACCGCAACTGATTTCAAACATATCGCCGTGATCGGCGCCGGCACTATGGGAAGCGGGATTGCCGCACAAATCGCCAATGCCGGGCATCAGGTTTTACTGCTCGATTTGGCGGGCCGCGACGGGGCCAAACCCCCGGCCGAACTGGCGATCGACCGGCTATTGGCGTCAGACCCGCCGCAATTGATGTCTAAACATTATGCGGACCGCATCACCACCGGCATTATCGATGAAGATTTTGACAAGCTTGCCGACTGTGATTGGATTATCGAGGCAGTTGTCGAACGGCTGGATATCAAAAAGGCGCTTTATGCCCGTCTTGATACGGTTATTCGCCCTGACTGTATTGTCAGCTCAAACACCTCTACGATTCCGATCAAACTGCTGATCGAGGATATGCCACCCGCCTTTCGCCAGCGTTTCGCGATTACCCATTATTTTAATCCGGTTCGCTATATGCGGCTGTTGGAATTGGTACGCGGCATCGATACCGCGCCGGCGGTGATTGACCGGCTTGCCGATTTTAATGACCGGGTCCTTGGTAAAGGTGTTGTGCGTTGTGCCGACACGCCGGGCTTTTTGGGCAACCGGGTTGGTGTCTATGCGCTTCAGGTTGGCATTGACGAAGCGGTACGCTGTGGCCTTGCGATCGAGGATGCCGATGCGTTGTTTGGGCGGCCGATGGGCATTCCAAAAACCGGTGTTTTTGGACTCTATGATCTGATCGGGATTGATCTGATGGCAGATGTAGTGACCTCACTTGGGACGATTTTGCCCGCCGATGACGCGTTCCACGCGGTGGGTGGTGACAATCCGGTGATCAGCGCGATGATCGCTGCCGGCTATACCGGTAACAAAGGCAAGGGTGGCTTTTACACGACCGATGCCAATGGCGCCCGCAGCGCGCGCCAACTGGCTGGATTTCAGGCCGCCGCCGGAGACATGCCGCCTTATACCCCGGTCAAAAGCGATTTACCCGCTGCCGCACTTGCCGCCGCCGATGCTATGGCCCGCCAGCAAGAGCCATTGACCTTGCTGTTGGACGGCAGTGATGACGCGGCGCGATTCTGCCGCCGCACAGTTGGCCGCATCCTGCATTATGCCGCCAGCCTGATCCCCGCGGTCACCTCGACACCGCAGGATATTGATGATGCAATGAAGCTGGGGTTCAACTGGCAACGTGGCCCGTTTGAAATGATTGATGCAATTGGCACCAGCCGCTTTGCCGCGCTGCTTGATGAATGCGGCCTGACGATGCCGGCCTTTTTAACCGCGAGCGGACCGGTTTATGAGGTCCATGACCATGCGTTGACGGTGCGCCACGCCGATGGCGCGCGTCATCCGGTTGATCTGCCCGCCGGGGTGATGCGGTTTCATATGACCCGCCGCACCCTCGACCCGATTGTCGAAAATGATGCGGCCAGCCTATTTGCGCTAGACGGCAATTTGCGGCTTGTCGAATTCCATTCCAAAGCCAATGCACTGACCGATGAATCGATGCAGATTGTCGCCGCCGCTGCGACCGATCACGGGGCTGGAATCATCATTCACAATGACGCCCAGCATTTTTCCGCCGGGGTTGATCTGAACGCATTCCGGCAGATGATTGAAACCGGCGCATGGGACGACATGGACGGCTTTTTATGGCGGTTCCAGCAGGCTGTGGCCATGCTGAAATATGTGCCGGTGCCGGTTGTTGGGGCGCCATCAGGCCTGGCGGCAGGCGGCGGGTTTGAAGTGCTGGCGCATTGTGACCGGCTTGTCGTTCACAGCAATTGTGTGCTTGGCCTGGTCGAGGCCGCTGTCGGTGTTGTGCCAAGTGGTGGCGGGGTCAAGGAAAGCTATTTGCGCTGGCATCAGGCGCTTGGCAACTGGGATGACGCCGCGTGGAAAGCCTGGATGAATTTAGGCTATGCGGCCACCGGATCATCGCCAGAACTGGCCGCACGCATGCAATATTTCCGGCCCGACCACGACGAGACCGTGATGAATCGGGACCGGCTGTTGCCGCGGGCGATCACCGTGGTGCAGGACATGGCCAATGGTTATCAGCCGCCGGCACCGCCCGATGTCCAGCTGGCAGCGGCCAGCATGACCGAGAAGATGGCCGGTTTTATGCAGGACGGTATCGATCGTGGTGATTTTCTGCCGCATGACAAAACTGTTGCCATGGCGATTGCCAGCATCATGGTGCGCGGCACGGGCGATGCGGCCGTGGTTGATGAGACCGAATTGTTTGCCCGCGAACGGGCCGCCTTTATCCGGCTTGCCAAGACCGCGGCAACCGCCGAACGCATTGCCAGCATGATGGATCATGGTGCGCCGGTCAGGAACTAGGCAGCGGTTTCGGTTTTGACCGCTTAAACCGTGGCGGGTTGCGGCAATCGAATATCAAACCGCTGCCGCAAGGCCGCATCGAGCGGGCCCGCAATATGCCCAGGACCCGGGCTTTGCAGGATCTGCTCTTTACGGCGGCTTGCGACCTCGACAAGATTTGGTCGGCCAAGTTCGGCCCATTCCTTGGGACTCGACCTGTCAGCAATCACCGGATAGACATATTCGCTTTGCATCAGCCGGATCGTCTGGTCATGCCCCAGATAATGGCCCGGCCCGTCAAGACACACATCCTTCATAACCGACAGCGCCAATGTATCTTCATTCACCTCGATCCCCCGCACACATCTGAGACATTGCCCAAGCATATCATTGTCAATGATCAGGCTTTCAAGGCAAAACCCCAGCAATGACGCATGCATGCCGGCCGCCTCATACACCATATTGAGGCCGGACAAACCCGCCATGACCAATGTGCTGCCTTTTTCATAGCCGGATTGCGCGTCGGGCATTTTAGCATCGGCCATACCCGCCGCGGCCCCGGCCGGCAGATTGTAATAGTGCAGCATTTGCGCACAGGCCGCGGTAAGCAGCCCCTGCTCGCCCGACCCGCCCGACATCGCCCCGGACCGCAGGTCAGACACAAATGGCCAAGTACCGCAAATACAGGGATGGCCCGGCTGCATCGCATTCACATAAATCAATCCGGCAATCACCTCGGCCAGCGCTTGGGCCACCGCACCGGCGATACTGGCCGGTGCCGTTGCCCCGGCTTGTCCCGCCGATAACAACAAGACCGGCATGCCGCCTCGTACCGCCGCCTCCATAACAAGGCATGCCTCGGGGGCAAATCGCAACGGCGGGACAACAAAACAATTGCTGTTGGACACAAAAGGCCGTGCCCGCCAACTCGCTTCATCCCCGGCGATCATATGCAGCATCTCAAATACCGGCGGCATAAAGGCAGCCTCGGTAAAGCTGACCCCCACATGTTTGGTGGTGCCTTTGACCGCGGCATAGACCGTGTTCAAATCAAGCGCCGCCGGATCTTCAATATCGCGCGCCACCATTGGCCGCTGGAAGAAATGGATATTGTCCATCTGTTCGACGATGCGGGCGGCGTCATAAATATCGGCAAGATATGACTCGCGGTAGGTGTTATTGGCGACATCGACCACATGCACCGCCGCACCGGCCGTTCCGTAATGGACCCGGGTGCCCGACAGCAACAAATCATGATCCGGCTTTTGTCCATGCAGGGTAATATCGCGCGCACAGGTGGCAAGCGTATGGCGCACGAGGGCCGGCGGAAAGCGTAGCCGTCCATCATCGCCACATTCGGCACCGGCGGCGGTCATATAGTCAATACCAGACGGCGGGGCTTGGCTCAGGCCGATTTCGGCCAAGATCTGCATCACCGTTTGGTCGATAGCCGCGATCGCGGCTGCATCAAGCGGCCGGAACTGCCCCCCTTCAAGCCCGCCCCGCACCGGCCGCAAGGCGGCGGCCAAGGGCGCCGCACGCAAGCTACGCCGTGCCGCCCGACCACCGCTACGCCGCGACCGCGGCAAATCTCTGTTTATTGTCATCACCGTCCCCCATGACTGCCCCTTGCTATTGTTTTATCCGTTCACCACTTGGATCATAAAATGGTCGTATCGTTACCTCAGCCGCAACAAGCCGGCCGGCCACATCAATCTGGTAGCGCGATGCCAACTGCGCGGCAGCTGTTTCGCCAACCGAACGGCATGGCACATAGCCAAGGCCGATCGCACCACCAAGATGATGGCCATAATTACCACTTGTGAGATAGCCCACAATTTCACCATCGCGCAAAATTGCTTCATTGTGATAGAGCAACGGTTCTGGATCGGTCAGCCGGAATTGCACCAGCCGACAGGACAGCCCATCATTGCGCTTGGCCCGCACCGCATCGGCGCCGATCATCGGGCCAAATTTACCTGCCGGCTTGTCTTCCTTGACCACAAAACCAAGACCCGCTTCAAGCACATGATCCTCGTTCGAGATATCATGCCCGAAATGGCGATAGGCCTTTTCAATACGGCAACTGTCAAGCACATGAAGCCCACAAAAGGTCAGATCATGCTGCTGGCGATGGGCGCTGATCACCTCGAACACATGGGCTGCCATATCAGCGCGGACGTAAAGCTCCCAGCCAAGCTCGCCAACATAGGTGACGCGGTGCGCGCGGGCCACCGCATGGCCAATTTCAATATGCTGCATGGACCCGAACGGAAAATCTGCATTGGCCAGGCTTTGGGGGATCAGCGGTTGCAAAAACGCCCGCGATTGCGGCCCCATAATGACGAAAACCGCCTCGGATTCGGTCGCATCATAGGCTATCGCATGCGCGTCATCGGGGATATGGCGGGTCAGCCAATGCAGGTCACGCCGGATCGTGGCCGCCGGCGTGACAATTAAAAACTCGTCCATCGACAGCCGCGTGATTGTCACATCCGCTTCAATGTGACCTGCCTTGTTCAAAAACTGTGTATAGACAATCTTGCCGGGCGGCACCGCCACATCATTCGCCGCAATATGTTGTAACACCGCCTCAGCATCGCGTCCCTTGACCCGAATCTTGCCAAAGCTGGACATGTCAAAAAACCCAACCGCCTGCCGGATCGCGCGATGTTCAGCCGCCGCATAGTCAAACCAGTTTTGCCGACCCCAGCTATAGTCATAGGCAGCGATTTTTCCGGCATCGCGCGCCTCTTGTGGCAAAAACCAATTGGCCCGTTCCCAGCCGGCCACCTCGCCGAAACACGCCCCTTCGGCGGCCAGATACTGGTGAATCGGTGACCGTCTGACACCCCGCGCTGAGGCAAATTGCCGGTAGGGAAAATGATCGGCATATAACAGCCCCAAGGTTTCTGAAACCCGCGTTTGCAGATAGTGACGATTGGCTTGAAATGGGTGCATGCGGCGAATATCGACATCCCACAAATCGATCGGCGGCTCACCGCGATCCATCCAGTCGGCCAGCACCATCCCGGCCCCGCCGGCCGATTGAATGCCGATCGAGTTGAAACCGGCGGCAACAAAGAAGTTATCCAGTTCAGGCGCTTCGCCAAGGATATAGCGATCATCCGGTGTAAAACTTTCCGGCCCGTTGAAAAATGTCTGAATGCCGGCCGTGGCAAGCTGTGGAAACCGGTCAACCGCCCGTTCTAAAATCGGCTCAAAATGGTCAAAATCTTCGGGCAGAGAGTCAAATTCAAAATCCTCAGGAATACCATCCATACCCCAAGGCTTGGAATTGGGCTCAAACGCCCCAAGCAACAATTTGCCAGCGTCTTCTTTATAATAGGCGCATTCATCCGGCACCCGTAACACCGGCAAATTGGCCTGCAAACCGGGCATTGGTTCGGTCACAATATAAAAATGCTCACAGGCATGAAGCGGTACCGCGACCCCGGCCATAGCGCCAATATCACGCGCCCACATACCACCAGCATTGACCACAAATTCAGCGTCAATTGGCCCGTGGGTGGTATCAACACCGGTCACCCGGCCGCGTTCTTGGCGGATGCCTGTCACCTTGACGCCCTGATAAATCGACACGCCAAAATGACGCGCCCCTTTGGCCAAGGCTTGGGTGATATTTACCGGGTCGGCCTGCCCGTCTTTGGGCAGCCACACCCCCCCGACAACATCATCAATCTTCAGGCCGGGATACCGGCTGGCAATGTCGCTTGCGCCAATTTCATCAATATCGACACCAAACGCGCGCGCCATCGCCGCCGACCGGCGCAATTCCTCCATGCGCTCGCCGGTTAATGCCACGGTGATCGACCCGTTGCGCTTAAAGCCCGTAGCAACGCCGGTTTCGGCTTCCAGCCCGTAATAGAGTTCTTGCGAATATTTGGCCAGCCGCGTCATATTCTGTGTCGCGCGCAATTGTGCGATCAAACCGGCAGCATGCCATGTTGTCCCACAGGTCAGTTGCTTGCGTTCCAGCAACACCACATCACGCCAGCCCAGCTTGCCAAGATGATAGGCGATCGAACAACCCACCACGCCGCCACCAATAATAACCGCACGAGCTTTTGAAGGGATTTGCATAAGTCAGGCTTTCAGCTTGCTGTTGGACGGATCATACAAAACGCCGCCGTCAATCAGGTGGGCACGGCGCTGCCGGCCAAGTACCAGCACGCTGATATCTTGCGCCTTGGCCACCGCATCCCGGTCAACCACCGCCATCGCGATTGAGGCGCCGACACGATGCCCATAGCCAGCTGACACCACCAGTCCGGCAACCACCCCATCGATATAGACCGAACTCAGATAGACCGCTTCACCAAACGGGCCATCATCATCCGGGTCATCCAGCACCAGGGTGATAAAATCACGGCCACATCCTGCCTGAAATTCCGCCTGTAGGGCGGCACGACCAACGAAGGTGGCTTTGTCAAAATTAACCCAGCGACCAAGCCCCGATTCCAGCATCGTATAATCAGACGTCAGATCTGATTTCCATGACCGATAGCCTTTTTCAAGCCGCATTGAGTCTAAGGCCAACATACCAAAATGCCCAATCTGATGGGGGGCGCCGGCGGCCATAACCGCATCATAAACCGTCACCAGATCATCCATCGCCATATGAAGTTCCCAGCCAGACTCGCCAGCAAAGGACACGCGAACGGCAAGCATGTCAACGCCGCCAATCGTGATGGTCTTGTGGCTCAGCCACGGGAACGCTACCGCATCGGTTGCCAGCCCGGCAGCATCAGCAAGCAACGCTGGCGCTTTCGGACCGGTGATCAGCACTGTTGCCAGATCAGCGGTCACATCATCGATTGTCACGCTGCCATCATCGGGCAGACGGCTATTCAGCAAATCCCGGTCATGCCAATAGGCCCCCGCCCCGGTCATCAACAAAAAGTCATTGTCGGCAAATCGGGTCGCGGTCATTTCGCTGAGAACCCGGCCGCGTGGGGACGCAAAATAGACAAGACCAATCCGGCCAACCCGCGGCAGATTGCCAGTGACTTGTTCTGCCAGCCAGTTACCCGCCCCGGTTCCGGTTACCCGGAACCGCGAAAATCCGGTCAATTCAAGAACACCCACATGTTCGGCCACATGGCGGCATTCGCGGCCAACCGCATCGAACCAATGCTGCCGGTCATAGCTATCGGCGGGGCGGCGGTCAGCATCTGCCGCCGGAAACCAGTCGGCCCGTTCCCACCCGCCATAGCTGCCAAACGCGGCACCTGCATCAGCCAGCCGACCATAAAGCGGCGACTGTTTGGCATTGCGACCGGCCGGCCATTGGATTTGCGGAAAATGCATTGCATATTCATGGCTATAGGTTTCAATGGCCTTGGCGGTGGTATAGGCAAGATCGACATGGTCGGTAAAGCGCCGCGGATCAACCGCCCAGCTGTCGGCCTCGGTCTCGCCCTCGACAATCAATTCAGCAAGAAGTCTGCCAGCACCGCCAGCTTGAACGATGCCAAACGTAAACACGCATGCCTCAAACGCATTGGGCACACCGGGCATTGGCCCAATCAATGGCAGCCCATCCGGCGTATAGGGGATCGGCCCGTTGACGACCCGGGTAATCCCGGCCGTTCCCAGAATCGGCACCCGCGCGCACGCATCTTCGATGTACCATTCAAGTCGTTCGAGATCATCATTATAAAGCTGAAAGGAAAAATCGTCCGGCATCGGATCATCTGCATCAAGCCAATGCGCCCGGCAATTTTTTTCATAGGGCCCCAGCAACAGCCCGTCCTTTTCCTGACGCAAATAATACGAACTGTCCGGGTCACGCAATAACGGCAATTTTTGGTCACGCGCGGTCAATTCGGCGATCGGTTCAGTGATCAAATATTGATGCGCCAGTGACACGCATGGCACATCGCGCCCAAACATACGGCCAAGCTCTGCCGCCCGATAACCCGCGGCGTTAACCACAAATTCGGCTCTGATTGTACCTTTCGGTGTGGTGAGCGCCCATTCATCGCCAACCCTCGTGACCCCGGTAACCGGACAAAAACGGATAATTTTGGCGCCCTTGTTACGCGCCCCTTTGGCCAAGGCCTGGGTCAGCTGGGCAGGGTCGATATCGCCGTCAAGCGGGTCCCATTGGCCGCCATAAAGATCATGCGTTTCCAAAAACGGATACAACGCCTTCATCTCGTCATTTGATACTTCATGCAGCTCGACCCCCATCTGGCGGCCCATCGATTCGACATGGCGGAACTCTTCCATCCGCTGCCGGCTGTGGGCCAGACGGATCGCGCCAGTGACATGATAATTCATCGGATAATCGACAAGTTCACCAAGCCGGCGATACAGAGCGGTCGAATAGGACTGAATTTTCATCATCGTCCATGACCCGACAAAATTTGGGCAGTTCCCCGCCGCGTGCCATGTTGACCCCGATGTCAGTTCGTTCTTTTCCAACAACACACAGTCGGTCCATCCCATATCGGCAAGATGGTACAGCACCGAACAGCCAACCGCGCCGCCGCCGATAACAACAACGCGCGCCGTTTTTGGAATAGCGGCGTCTATTGCACCCTCTGCATTGGTTTGACCTGCCATCGATCTCTCCTGTTCTTAATCATTGCCCTATAACACCGGCGCACGGTCTTGCGCGGCGGCGTTTGCCTAATAAACCGGCGGCGCAATCACCCAGATCACCACCGCCTCGACATCGCCGTCATTGCGCCATTGGAACGCTTCACCAGAAATACGAAAACTGTCGCCGACCCCGACGTCATAGCGGGCTGACCCGATCAGCAAGGTTAAACAGCCCGCAACAACATAACCGGCCTCCTCGGTTGGCCGCGTCACCGGCGCCGGACAGCGTGCCCCCGGCGCAAACACCGAATGCACCATTTCAAAGGCCCCGCCCAAATCCGGCGACAGCAAACTTTCAAACAGCCCCTTGGCATCATCGCGCATCAACCGCCGCGCCCCGGCACGCACAATATGGGTTGATTCATCATCATCCGCCGGCGCCGAAAAAAAGAAGCTCACCGGCAACGCAAACAGGGCCGCAATCTTGCGGATATCCTCAAGCGCCGGCTCAGATACATTGCGTTCAACCTGTGACAACCAACCAACCGACCGGTCAAGCTGTTCAGCCAGATCCGTCAATGTCCACCGGCGCGACCGGCGTAAAGCCCGAATATCAGATCCGATCGCCCCCGTTGACCGCAACGGCAGAGCGGTCCGGCTTTTGGTTTTTGACCGCAGATCAACCAGCATCAGCACCCCCATTGGCAAAAGCCTGCCGCCTTAAAATGAAAATTTCAATCAAATTTTCAATTTTGAATAATTTTTATCGCTTTTTTCATTAGCGCTGATGCATATAACGCGCGATGGGTGATCCATGCGGCTGGCATGTCATATCTTGTTGGTAGGCCTTGTCGGCCGGATAGAGATAGATTAGTCGAGGTCGGTTTCGACGGCCTGCCCGGTCGCGCCTGTTGCCCAGATTAACGCGATAAACGCACCTTTGGCCCGCGGCAGGACAAGATAAACACCAAGCAGCGTCACCACCGACAAGATCACCACCGCAAGCCATATCGGCACCATATCATAGCGGCCAAACAACAGCATCAACGGCACCACCGCATGCCCAACCACCAGCAAGGTAAGCCAAGCCGGCCCATCATCAGCGCTAATATGGCGGAAATTTTCGCCGCAAGCCGGACATTCGGCCAATGGTTTGATATAGCC
>CAZYKI010000024.1:11690-24179 GCA_964648035.1 uncultured Candidatus Puniceispirillum sp.
CCGTGGGGCATGGATTTTCTTGATGACAAGACGCTATTGGTCACCGAACGCGGCGGCCAGCTATACCGGGTTGATTTAATGACCGGCAACCGTACCACCATCGGTAATGTGCCGCAGGTGCGGGCCGCACGACAAGGCGGCCTGCTGGATGTAGCGGTGTGGCGCGATAACGAAGCCAGCCCGCCAAGCGTCTATCTTTGTTACAGCCGTCCGGTTGACGGCGGTAGCGTTACCGCTATCGACAAGGCAGGGTTTGACGGGCAGAATCTCACCAACAGGACCACCATTTTTGCAGCCAACAACCCGTCAGACTCGGCCATTCATTATGGGTGCCGGTTAGCGCTTGACCGGTCGTATCTCTATGCGTCACTTGGCGAGCGCGGTGAACGTGATGACGCCCAAGACCCGGCGCTTCATGCCGGTGCAATCATCCGACTTGACCATGACGGGGGCATTCCCGCCGACAACCCTAAATTAGCCGGCTGGGCGCCCGAGCTGTTCAGCAAGGGACATCGCAACCCGCAAGGCATGGCTATCCACCCCGAAACCGGGGCGATCTGGACGCATGAGCATGGGCCGCGTGGTGGCGACGAAATTAACATTGTCACGGCTGGTGCCAATTATGGCTGGCCTAAAGTCAGCCATGGGCGCGAATATTATGGCCCGTCGATCGGCAGCGGTACCAGCGCCCCCGGATTGGCCGACCCGCTGTGGGTGTGGACCCCATCCATCGCCCCGTCAGGCATGGTGTTTTATCAAGGCCAGATGTTTGATTACCTAAACGGGCAGATGCTGGTCGGATCGCTCAAGTTCAAACGGCTTTATTTGGTTATTCTTGAAAATGGCGTACCGGTGCGCGAGGCGGTCATGCTTGATGGCACGATCGGCCGAATCCGCGATGTCGCCGTGGCGTTTGATGGCAGCATATTATTGTTGAGCGACGAGGATGATGGCGGCCTGTACCGCATTGCCGAAGCCGGACAATAGCAACAGCATAAGTGACCCCCCAATAATGACCCGGCCTGCTGCCACTACCACATCAACTGATCTGACCACCGGGCCGCTGGCCGGCCATTTTCTGCGTCTTGCCGTACCAGCCGCCATCGGCATGGTGTTTTCAACGATTTACAATGTTGTCGATGTCTTTTTTGCCGGCATGCTTGGCACCACCGCACAGGCCGGCCTGACCATCGCCTTTCAATGTTTCTTCATTTTTGTCACGATCGGTTTCGGGCTGGGATCAGCAATGACGGCGCTTGTCGGCCATGCGATTGGCGGCAAACGCGACAGCGAGGCCCGCCACATGGCGGCACAGGGGCTTGGCTTTTCAGTCATTGCCTCGGTTGGTCTTGTCGGGCTCGCCCTTGCCGGCGGACCGGCGCTCATTGCCCTTATTTCAGCTAGTGATTCGTATCGTGCGGCCGGCACCGCTTATTTTTTGGTGCTTTTGTTCAGTTTGCCTAGCTTTGTCATGGCTTACGGGTTGAACGGCATCCTGCAGGCGCAGGGCGACACAAAATCGATGCAATTCGCCCTGATCGGCGCCTGCTTTGCTAATATCGGCCTCAACCCGCTATTGGTGTTTGGCGTTCCCGGCCTGTGGGCCGGCATCGGCTTTAACGGTATTGCCACCGCAACAGTGATCAGCCAGACAGGCGTGTTAGCCTTCATTCTATGGCGCCTGTGGCACAGCGGGATTTTCCGCGGATGCCAAGCCGCCAGCTTTGTGCCTGACCTTGCCCTATATCGGCAGATTCTGGGGCAATTGATACCAACCAGCTTTACCATGCTGGTGATGTTTGCAGCGGGCTTTATCGTGCAGATCTACCTCAAATCTTTCGGTGTGGCGGCAGTCGCGGCCTATGGTGTGGCGTTACGGGTCGAACAATTATTCTTGCTGCCGGTCTTTGGCCTGACCGGGGCGCTGCTGCCGATTGCTGCCCAGAATTTTGGGGCGGGTCAGCCTGACCGGGTGCGGGCGGCCCTTTTCACCTGCTGGAAATTTGGCTGGCTGTTTATGCTAATTGCCTGTCCAATTTTGTTTGTCGCGGCCAAGGGGCTGATGCGGGTCTTTACCGACGATCCTGCGGTGGTCGAAATTGGCGTGCGCTATCTTCATATCGATGGTTTCATTTTGCCGATCTATATGATGCTGTTTGCGATCAATTCATTCCTGCAGGCATTAAAAAAACCCGTTTGGACGCTGGTTATCGGCATCTACCGTCAGGCCTTTGGGGTCGCGTTCTTCAGCTATGTCTATGTGTATCATCTTGGCTTTGGGGTTGTCGGTATTTGGTATGGTATTGCGACCAGTGTCCTGACCGGTTTGCTGCTGTCTTTGGCCTTAACCGATTATGCCGCAAGGCCGATTATTGGCGGCTTGTTCACCCGCAAAATACTGGCACCGCACCAGCCCTAAACAGCACCCGTCATTGACAGTGCTACTGGTCCAGCGCTGCCAAGGCATCGACGGTATCGACATCCTGCAGCCATCCAGCTTCGTCACTGATGACCGGGTTATGCGCGGCAATATGATCTGCCAGAAGTTGGCGGCCACCGCTGTCGCCGGACAGGGCGGCAAGCTCGGGGAAAAAGGCCCGCCCCCACACCACCGGATTACCGCGTTTGCCGCCGACCAGCGGCATGGTGATTCGGCGGTGATGATCGGCTTGGTCAAGATGTGCGCGCAGCAACCTGTCCATCATATCGGCGGTGAGCAGCGGCATATCGCCAAGCCCGATCATCACATCACTGACATCGGCTGCCAGCGCACCGATGCCTGTCGCCACCGATGTGGCCTGACCGCTGGCGTGATGCGGATTAAACACCGGGCGGACCGGCAACCCGTCAAGCGCCGCCGCGACCTTGTCCGCTTCATGTCCGACCACGACAATCACCTCATCAAGTCCGGCGGCAAGCATCGCCTCGGCGGCATGACGCACCAGCGGCTTGCCCGCTAACGGGGCCAGCAATTTATTGACCGCGCCCATCCGCCGTGACTGGCCGGCCGCCAATAAGATACCGACCACATGATCGCCAACTAAATGACGCGTTGCCAGCGCGCGCGGCATCGGTCGTGACGCGATCTCCATCAACAAACCACCGGCCGCCATATCGGCACATTCGGCCGTTGTCACATCGATATCAGCCAGCACCAATTGCAGTACCCAATCAAGCCCGTTTAATTTCGGCGAACGCGCACACCCCGGCATGCCGATCACCGGCGTCGCTGTTGCACCGCTACCAAGATGGGCCAGCATCAATAAATTTCCCGGATCCACCGGCAGACCAAACCGGTCAATCTGTCCGCCGGCAAGCACCACCGCTTGCGGTAATTCATCCTGCCGGTCGGCAATTGCCGAGGCACCACACAACAAGATTATATCAACGTCCTGACAGGCCTTTATGGCAGCAGCAAGCGGCTGGCGGTCATGGGGGCATATACGGCTGTCAACAAGCTGGCAGTCAAGCTGGGCGAGCCGCGCCGCGGTGACTTTTTCAGTGGCGGTAAATAGCCGGTCCTTTTGTCCGGCAAGACGTGTCTGGATCAATGCCACCTTGGCCTGCCGCAACGGATGAAAGCTAAACCCCGGTCCGGTGCCAAGGCACTCTTCAATCGCGGCAAGCGACGATTCAGCCACAAAGAACGGGATAATTTTCAAGGTTGCTGCCATCTGTCCAGCGTCTAACAATTGGTTATGCTGGACCAACGCAAAGGTAATCGCTTCATCAATTTCATTCAGACGGCGGATCACGTCACGGTCATAGCGCACAATACCGCGCACCGGCACCCGAATATTGACACGGCCAGTCGCCGCCCGGTCAAGGTCAACACCTGCCGGGGCCAAAGCCCGCGCCAGCCGGTCGGCCGCCTGGTCTTCATGCACATCACCATCGTCGGGTGCCGCACAAATGAGATGCGTTTGACCGGCCGCACGCAAGCGCTCCAAAATCGTCAGATCGAGGCGCGTGCCTTTGGCGATGCTACCGGTGGCACAGCTGTGCCGATGGGCCAGCAGCAACCCGTCACACGCATCAATCGGAAACCGGGCAAGCCGCATCAGCGCCCTCGTCCCCGATAGGCGGCGATCAGTTCTGCCAGCACCGACACCGCAATTTCAGCCGGTGTCTTGGCGCCAATATCAAGACCCGCCGGCCCTTTGATCCGGCTGGTCGTCGCCGCGTCAAACCCGGCATCGGCCAGACGCTCTAGCCGTGCCGCGTGGGTGCGGCGGCTGCCAAGCGCGGCAATGTGAAACAACGGCTTGGTCAGCCCGACCTGAAGCGCCGCATCATCAATCTTTGGATCATGCGTCAAAGCGACCATCGCCGTCTGGTCATCAAGCACCATATCGGCAAGTACAATATCAGGCCAATCAAGAACCAGCCGTTGCCCCGGAAACCGGTCTGCCGATGCAAAAACCCGCCGCGGGTCAATAATTGTCACATCAAATCCGCAATCGGTCGCCATATGCGCCAGATGCTGGCTGATATGAACGGCCCCAATAATCACAATCTGTGGCCGCGCGTCTTGCACAAACCAAAAGTTATTGTCTTCGAGCAGATTCGCCGGTGGCACTCTGGCCATCAGCGTGGCTGGCGCCCCGTCAAGCGGCAAACACAATCCGACCGGTTGGCGTAAGGCAAGCGATTCGGCAGCTGCGATCAGCACCGGTGCCGGCAAGCCGGTTTCGGCAACCGCCATGACCAAGATTGAAATCTGGCCGCCACATGACAGCCCAACCTCCCATGCGGTGGCGTCAGCGACCCCGAAATCAACACGCCTTGCCCCGCCACTGGCAATCAGGTCACATGCCGTATCAATCACCGCACCTTCGACACAACCGCCCGACACCGACCCAGCAATTTGTCCGTCGTCACGGATCACCATCACACTGCCCACCTGACGCGGCGATGATCCCCATGTCCGAATCACAAAGGCAAGCGCCACCCCATGACCGGCGGCCTGCCACCCGGCGGCCAGTCCAAAAAGCCGGTCATCTGCCAGCATCAAATCCTGCATCTGGCCATTTTCAGCCATGGTGGTCATTCCTTTTCCTGTGCATAAGCCGCAGCGGATTGCGGCGCCAGCGCGGCCAGGCGCGCCGCCCGGCGCCATCCTTCGATGGACGGGTCAAGACAATTGTCCACACCGCCAAGACTATCGGCAATATCCATTATAGACTGCAGCGAGTGAATTGGCAAAAACCGGTCGACATGCGGCATCATCGCCCGAATCGAATGGCTTTTGGGTACAAATCCGTCAAATCGCAACAGAGGGTTCAGCCAGATCAATGATGATGTCGATTTCCCAAGCCGTTCCATCTGTGCGCTTAACCCGTCATCACGGGTCCGATCAAGACCATCGGTGATCAACAGCACGACCGCGCCTTCACCAAGTACCCGGCGCCCCCATTCACGGTTGAACTGTGCCAGACTGTCACTAATCCGGGTGCCGCCCGACCAGTCGTCAACCCGTGCCGCAACATCACCGACCGCCAGATCAACATCGCGCTGCCGCATCTGCCGGCTGATATTGGTCAGCTTTGTCCCAAACAGAAAACTGTGGACACGCGGCTGCACGGCGCTAAGCCGGTGGATGAAATGCAGCATGACCCGGCTATATTGTTCCATCGACCCAGATATATCGCACAATATCACCAGCGGGCACGGCATCTCGATACGGCGACGAAACCGGGGCATCACCAGGCCGCATCTGCGGCTGGCATCACGCAAGGCGGCGCGTAAATCAATTGTCTTGCCCTGGTGCCCATGGCGATAGCGCCGGGTCAACCGTTTTGGCAATTTCGGGGCAAGGCGGGCAATCGCCGTTTCGGCCACGCGCAATTCATCGGCCGACATTGTTTCAAAATCCTTATGTAGGATCCGATCTGTATCGGTGGCGGTGGCGGTGGCGTCAAATTCGATCGTCACCTCTTCCAGCGCATCTGGTTTGGTTTCTGGCGAACCGCCCAACGCATCGGAAAGACGCCGGGCCATGTCCTCGGCCTGATCGGCGTCACCACCGGGCAGCCGGATTTGCGGCAACAGCAAGGCGCGCAATTTTTCGTGAAACTGCGGATTGCGCCAAAACAGACGAAAGGCCTGATCGAATAGGGGCTGGTCCTCATGCCGTTTGATCAGGCTGCTGGCAAGCGCGTGGTACAGATACGCCTTGCTGGCAAGGCCGGTTTGCTGCACCGCCTCAACGGCATCGATCATGCTGGCCGGTCCGGTCCGAAACCCGATCTGGCGTAACAGCCGGACAAACAGCATGATATTCTGATCCAGCTTTGGATCTGGCACGGACGGGATGGGCGCCACCGACCCGGTCATGCCGAGGCCGCGTCACCATGTGTGGCGGCAAGCTGAATTTCAGCCAGAATTTGGGCGGCTTCACTACCTTGAATCCGCGCAATATCGTCTTGGTATTTCAATAACACGCCCATCGTCTGGTCGACTGTTTGCGGGTCAAGCGCGACACAATTCAACGCCACCAACGCCTGCGCCCAGTCGATCGTTTCGGCCACCCCCGGTGCCTTGAAAAGCTGTTTATCACGCAACGCCTGAACAAAATCGACCAGCTGTGCCTGCAGGGCCGCACCAGCGACCGGCGCCTTTTCCTGCAAAATCGCCAATTCAACCGCCCGTGACGGATAATCGACCCAGTGATAAAAGCAGCGTCGTTTCAACGCATCATGGATTTCGCGGGTCCGGTTAGAGGTAATGATCACAATAGGCGGGCTGGCCGCCGCAATGGTACCGATCTCGGGGATGGTAATTTGCCAGTCGGACAGAATTTCCAGCAAAAACGCCTCAAACGCTGCGTCGGCCCGATCCAGCTCATCGATCAGCAAGACCGGCGCCCCGCCGGCACCCGGCCGCAACGCGCGCAGCAATGGTCGCTCGATCAAAAACGCGTCACTGAACAGCGCATTCACGCGCGTATGCGCGTCGGTCTGATCGGTGCCAGCCGCCTGAATTTCCAGTAATTGCCGCGCATAATTCCATTCATAAGCCGCCTGATTGATATCAAGCCCTTCATAACATTGAAGCCTGATCAGATCGCGCCCAAGAACATGGGCCAAAGTCTTGGCGATTTCGGTTTTGCCAACGCCGGCCTCGCCTTCAAGGAACAGCGGGCGCGCCTTGGCGAGGGCCAGATACAGGCTGACCGCAAGCCCCTCACTGGCAATATAACCGACAGCCGCCAGCGCCTGCTGTAGCGATTGGACTGACTGAAATGCCTTGGTCATGCTGAACGCCCCGAAAAATGGCTGTTTTTGACGCTTCCATGTTTACAAATACCGAAAACAGCGACAAGCTTTTCTTTTGACAAACAAAACAACAAAAACAATTTGCCGCAAAGGGAGAGACCAATGGCCAAAGTAACAATGACAGTGAACGGGACGGCCGTTTCGCATGATGTGCCAGACAATACCTTGCTGGTATCATTCTTGCGCGAAACGCTGAAATTGACCGGCACCCATATCGGCTGTGATACCAGCCAGTGCGGCGCCTGTGTCGTGCATGTCAATGGCGAATCGATCAAATCTTGCACGGTTCTGGCGGCCCAGCTTGAAGGCGCCGATGTCACAACCATCGAGGGCATCGCGAATGGTGATGAATTGCACCCGATGCAGCAAGCATTCCATGAAAATCACGGCCTGCAATGTGGCTTTTGCACACCCGGCATGGTGATGAGCGCGATCGAGCTTGTCGAACGCAACAAAAACCTCAGCGAACGCGACATCCGTGAAGGGCTGGAGGGCAATATCTGCCGCTGCACCGGCTATCACAATATTGTCAAATCAGTGCAGGCTGCAGCCGCAAAGATGGGAGGATAAAATGCCAGAAGGAACCGTAAACAACGGCATTGGCGCCTCGGTACGGCGCAAGGAAGACAAGCGTTTTCTGACCGGGTCAGGCCGCTATACTGACGACATCAACCGGGCGGGCCAGCTTTACGCCTATTTCGTGCGGGCCAATGTGGCGCATGCCACGATCAAATCGGTCAAAACCGACAAAGCCGCCAAGATGGATGGCGTGGTCGCGGTCTACACCGGCGAAGATGTCGCCAATGATGGTGTTGGCGGGCTGATCAACGGCTGGGCGGTCACCAACCGTGACGGCAGCGCGATGACCGAACCGCCGCATCCGATTTTGGCCAAGGACAAGGTGCGCTATGTCGGCGACCATGTGGCGATGATCGTTGCCGAAAGCGCCGCACAGGCAATGTCAGCGGCCGAAGCGGTCGAGGTGGCCTATGATCAATTGCCACCGGTGGTCGATCTGGCCAGTGCCGCCTCAGGGGCCGAAATTCATGACGGCATGGCCAATAACACCTATTTCGACTGGGAACTTGGTGATGAAGCGGCCACCGCGGCCGCCTTGGAGTCAGCCGCAACAGTGGTCAATTTGACCGTTCGCAACAACCGTCTGATTCCAAATCCGATGGAACCGCGGGCCGCCGTCGTTGACTATGACCCGATTGCCGATTCCTATGTGCTTCATTCAACCACCCAGAACCCGCATTTGTTGCGGCTGGTGATTTGCGCCTTTGTTCTTGGCATTCCCGAATCAAAAATGCAGGTGATTGCGCCTGATGTTGGCGGCGGTTTCGGCTCAAAGATTTATCTGTATGCCGAAGAGGCCTGCTGTACATGGGCAAGCAAAAAGCTACGCCGGCCGATTAAATGGACCGCGGATCGCACCCAGGCCTTTTTGTCGGACGCGCATGGTCGTGACCACATCAACAAAGTGCAGATGGCGCTTGACAGTAACAACCGCATCATTGGCTTGCGGGTCGATACGCTGGCCAATCTTGGCGGCTATCTGTCGGCCTTTGCGGTGGCGACACCAACCTATTTGCACGGCACATTATTGTCGGGCTGTTACGACATTCCGGCGATTTATACCAATGTCAAAGGGATGGCAACAACCACCGCGCCGGTTGATGCGTATCGCGGTGCCGGCCGGCCCGAGGCAACCTATCTGCTGGAACGGACGATGGATGCCGCGGCGCGTCAGGTCGGCATGGACCCGGCCGAATTCCGCCGGTTGAATTTCATTCCCAAGGATGCGTTTCCATATCAGACCGCGGTCGCCCTGCAATATGATATTGGCGATTATGAGCCGCTTCTCGACAAAGCCCTTGAAATGATTGACTATAAAGGCTTTGCTGGGCGGCGGGCTGAATCGCTCAAACAGGGCAAATATCGCGGCATTGGCCTGTCAAGCTATATCGAGGCGTGCGGCATTGCCCCATCAGCGGTTGTCGGGGCGCTTGGCGGCCGTGTCGGCCTTTATGAGAGCGCTGTGGTGCGGGTTGACCCGACCGGCACCATATCGGTCTTTACCGGCACCCACAGCCACGGCCAAGGCCATGACACAACCTTTGCCCAGCTGGTTACCGAACGTCTTGGCGTTCCAATCGAGCGGGTGGAAATCGTGCATGGTGACACCAACCGGATTCAGTTCGGTATGGGCAGCTATGGGTCGCGCTCACTGGCTGTTGGCGGCACCGCCATTTCCAAGGCGATCGACAAAGTGATCGCCAAGGGGCGGATTATTGCGGCCCATATGCTAGAGGCCGATGATGCCGATGTCGAATTCAAGGATGGTAAATTTACTGTGGCCGGTACCGACAAGGAAAAATCCTTTGGCGAAATTGCCCTGTCGGCCTATGTGCCCCATAATTTTCCGCATGACCGGCTTGAACCCGGGCTTGAAGAAACGGCGTTTTATGACCCGCTCAACTTTACCTATCCGGCCGGCACTCATATTGCCGAGGTCGAGGTCGATCCGGCCACTGGCGTGGTCGAGGTTGTTGATTGGGCCTGCTGTGATGATTTCGGCAATTTGATCAATCCGATGATTGTGCATGGTCAGGTTCATGGCGGCATCGGCCAAGGGGTTGGCCAAGCCTTGCTGGAAAACGCCCATTATGATGACAATGGCCAGCTGCTGACAGCGTCCTATATGGATTACTGCATGCCGCGCGCCGATGATCTACCGTCAATGCAGGTTGATTGTCTGGTCACCGCCTGCACGCATAATGACCTTGGCGTCAAAGGGTGCGGTGAGGCTGGTGCTATTGCATCGCCGCCGGCCTTGATCAATGCCGTGATCGATGCGCTGACACCGTTTGGCGTGACTGACCTCAGCATGCCAGCAACCCCCGAAAAAGTCTGGCGCGCGATTCAAGACGCGCAGGCCAAAGCTGCCGAATAAGGAGACAGGAACATGTATGCAACAAACTATGTAAAAGCGACCACTATCGCTGATGCTGCCAGCCGGCTTGGCGCTGCCGATGACGGCAAATTGCTTGCCGGTGGCATGACCTTGCTCCCGACGCTAAAGCAACGGCTTGCCAATCCGGATTGTCTTGTTGATCTGGCGGGCTGTGATCTTGCCGGAATCAGTGATGACGGCCAGTCGATCCGTATCGGGGCGATGACCCGCCATGTCGATGTGGCCAATTCACCGGTCGTACAAAAAGCGATCCCCGCGGTCGCGCATCTGGCCGGCCATATTGGTGACAGGCAGGTCCGCAATCGTGGCACCATTGGCGGGTCAGTCGCCAATAATGACCCGTCAGCCTGTTACCCGTCGGCGGTATTGGCCTTGGGTGGTACCGTCCACACGCAAAACCGGTCGATCGCCGCCGATGAATTTTTCACCGGCATGTTCGACACCGCGCTTGATGAAGACGAAATCATCACCGCCATCAGCCTGCCGAAACCGGAAAAGGCCGGATATGTCAAATTCCCAAACCCAGCATCACGCTATGCGATGGTTGGGGTGTTTGTCGCCAAATTCGCCGATGGTGTGCGGGTCGCGGTAACCGGCGCCGGTGAAGACGGGGTGTTCCGCGCGACCGACATTGAAGCCGCGCTTGACGCTGATTTCAGCGTTGGCGCCATCGACAAGGTCAGTGTCTCTGCCGATGGGTTGATGAGTGACATTCATGCGTCAGCCGATTACCGGGCACATCTGATCGCTGAAATGGCCCGGCGCGCGGTGACCGCCTGCGGATAACACAAAGGGTAAAAGACCGAAGAAAAGGCCGGCTTTGCCGGCCTTTTTCAATCAGACAACCCAACAGCAAAGGGGTCAAATCGCATAATTCAGTGGTTGAATATTACGACGATTTGCGCCACGTTATGCACCTCCATTTATGCCGCCCTCCTGTCGTGGGGCGCGGCTCTTGATCAGTCCCCATGCGTGCAAAGGTTTTTCGTGATGTTTACCTACCCCCACAACCATCCAGAAATCAGAGAGGCTGTTGCCAAATTATGCGCCGGTTTCGATGGAAACTATTGGCGGACCTGTGATGCCGATCGCGCCTATCCGACTGATTTTGTTGGTGCATTGACCGAGGCTGGCTATCTGTCGGCGCTGATCCCTGAAGAGTTTGGCGGCCTAAGCCTGCCGATTTCCGCCGGCGCCGCCATTCTGGAGGAAATCCACCGCTCTGGCGGCAATGCGGCGGCCTGCCACGCCCAGATGTATACGATGGGAACGGTTCTGCGGCATGGGTCCGACGCCCAAAAGGCCGCCTATCTTCCCGGTA
This sequence comes from uncultured Candidatus Puniceispirillum sp., assembly GCA_964648035.1. Lineage (GTDB taxonomy): Bacteria > Pseudomonadota > Alphaproteobacteria > Puniceispirillales > Puniceispirillaceae > UBA3439. Next base: position 23,266 of record CAZYKI010000024.1, read on the forward strand.
TCGCCGATGGCAGCCTGCGGTTGCAAGCCTTTGGGGTGACCGAACCCACAAGCGGCACCGACACCACCGCCTTGCGGACCACCGCGCGCCGTGACGGTGACACCTATATCGTCAATGGCCAGAAGGTCTGGACCTCACGCGCCGAATATTCGGATTTAATGCTGCTGTTGGCGCGCACCACGCCGCTTGAACAATGCGCCAAGAAAACCGACGGTCTGTCGGTGTTTCTGGTTGATATGCGCGAGGTACGGGGCAAGTCACTGACCATTACCCCCATTCGTACGATGATGAATCATTCAACCACCCAGCTGTTTTTTGATGATATGCAAATCCCCGCCTCTAGTCTGGTTGGCGAGGAAGGCAAAGGGTTTCGTTATATCCTGTCCGGCATGAATGCCGAACGGATCCTGATTGCCGCCGAATGTATTGGCGATGCCAAATGGTTCATTGAATCAGCCTCGCGCTATTCAACCGAGCGCAGCGTCTTTGGCCGGCCAATCGGTCAAAATCAGGGAATCCAGTTTCCGATCGCCAGAGCCTATAGCCAGATGCGCGCTGCCGAATTGATGCTGCATGAAGCCATCCGCCGTTACGAGGCGGGCGAAAATCCGGGCGAAGAAGCCAACCTTGCCAAGCTATTATGCGCCGACGCGTCATGGGCGGCGGCGGAAATGTGTGTGCAGACCTATGGCGGCTTTGGCTTTGCCGAGGAATATGACGTTGAACGGAAATTCCGCGAGGCGCGTCTCTATCAGGTGGCGCCGATTTCAACCAACCTTATTCTCAGCTACATCGCCGAACATGTGTTGAAATTACCGCGCTCCTATTAACGCTGTCGCTAAAAACCAAGCAGGCCAGCCACGCCCGACCATATCAATCGGCACGCCGCGACAAACAAGATACCGTTTAGCACC
>CAZYKI010000025.1:0-1248 GCA_964648035.1 uncultured Candidatus Puniceispirillum sp.
CCCGGCTTGTACCGTGGGTCGGCGCTGCTGACCACTTCACCTGCAAAATCAATCCCCGGCACATGGGGATAGCTGCGTACCAGCCCCCCTTTACCAGACAGGCACAGCCCGTCTTTATAATTGACCGTCGAATAGCGAACCTTGACAAGCACATCGCCATCCGCTGGCAAATCGTCAACCGTCAAGCTGCTGACCGCATGATGGATCGTTTTGTCGTCATCGCGGGTCACCATCAAGGCGTTGAAATTCGACATGGGACAGCTCCTCTACAACCAGTTTTAGGCCGGCAGGCTAGCATATTTGCCTTGGCAGAGAAAACATTATGGGCGACAGTCCTGTTAGAGGACGCTTTTTTGTGACGCGTCACAGCACCACTCTGGAGGGCACAGTCATGATCGACTCACTTTGCGCTGCCGAGGCATGGACGTTTCTCGAAGCACAGCCACAGGCCAGATTGGTTGATGTCCGCACCCGCGCTGAATGGATGTTTGTCGGTATAGCCAACCTCGATACGCTTGGCCGCAAACCGGTGTTGATTGAATGGAGCCAGCTTGGCGGCACCTTGAACCCGACTTTTCTGGATCAATTGACAGCCGAATTGCCCCTCGCAACACCTTTATTGATGATGTGTCGGTCGGGGGCACGGTCCCTAGCCGCCGGCAATGCCGCGCTGGGCGCCGGTTACCAAACGGTGATCAATATCAGTGACGGTTTTGAAGGCGACCTTGACCCGTTCGGGCACCGCGGCCAGATCAATGGCTGGCGGCATGCGGGCCTGCCGTGGCAGCAAAGCTAATCCCGCCTTCACCCGCCTGGCCGCAAGAAATGTCAGCCCGGCACCAGTTTTTAATTTGAGCAAAACCTTAATTAGACCAATTCTTGCAGCCTGTTGATTTGGCAAAGGCTGTTCAAGGGCTATTATTGATGGAATTTGACCGGTTCCACCAGTTTGGCACACTGCTGTTACAAGATGCGTTTGTTCTGAGCTACAGCGGCTATGTGACCGAAGATATTTTGGAAGCGGTTGGCACAACATTGCGACAAAGGCTCGTTGATCACACCGACAGCCCGAAACAGGTTCGCCATGTGTTTTCGATCTTTGTCGAGTTGATGCAAAATGTAATTCGCTATGGCACAAACCATGTCGGACCGGCATGCTGACAGCGCTTGGCATTTTTGGTGGTAAATTATAGGCTTTGGTCTATGACACATACAGCACATCGCTTTGACGGACAGCGCCGGGGCCAG
>CAZYKI010000025.1:1348-13439 GCA_964648035.1 uncultured Candidatus Puniceispirillum sp.
GGGCCAGTGGTGGTGCCAGTGGCGGTGCCGGTTGCGATTGATGGTGGCGGCCGGGCTGGTGAGCGGAATATTGGCGGTCACGGACATGGCCTCAGCCGACCAGACTGACCCCGCGCTTGGGGCGCTTTTTGCCGCCCTTAAAACCAGTCATCGGCCCGAACAAGCCGCAGCTATCGAGTCGGAAATCTGGTCACGCTGGGCGGCCCATAAAGACAAGACCATCGCCACCGCCATGCAGCGCGGCATTGCCCTGATGCAGGCCGGCCAACTGGCTGCCGCCGAAACCACGTTCAGCGCGATCATCGCCCGCGATCCAAATTTTGCCGAGGCATGGAACAAGCGGGCCACGGTGCGATTTTTCCGGGGCGATCACAGCGGGTCGCGGCAGGATATTGCCGTCGTTATCGACAAGGAGCCGCGTCATTTTGGTGCCCTTGCCGGGCTTGGCATGATTCATATGAAAAATGGTGACCCTGCCGCGGCCTTGACCGCATATCAGGCAGCCCGCCAGCAAAATCCATTTTTGCCCGACATTGATCGAATCATCACACAAATTTCGCGACAATTGAACGGCGCATCGATTTAACCGAAATGGTCTGCCGGCGGCTTTCCGGAATGAACAGCGGGCGTGGGATCAAAGCGCTTGCGTCGGATGGAGCCAACGCGCACAATATGATCACCGCGCCAAGAGCGGCCGACGCCTAGACTGTGATGACGATGAGCAATAGCCAGATGATACATCATTGCCCCACATGTGATCAGCTTTGTGTGGTCGCACAAAAGGCTGTTGACGATGCTGTTGCATCCGGCACGATGGTGCTGATCTCTTGCCATCACTGTGGCGAGCAGTTTGCGCCCGCCACCACCGGCGAGCCACTGGCCGGCCCCTATAAAACCGGGCGCGCCGCCAGCATAGCGATCAAAAACTGCTCCGCCTGTCAGCAGCCGATCTCGGTGCCGGATCCGTTTCCCGATGCGGGCGTGATCGATATGATCTGCCCGCTTTGTGATAGCAAATTGGATATAGACAAATTACGCCAGCAGGACACCGCCGATGATGATGATGATGCTGTGGCGGACGACACCGAATCGCGCCCAACGCCTGATATCACCGCCGACAAAAAGACACGGCCGCAGCGGGATCGTGACATCAACCGCGTGCCGTTATATTTGCTGATTGTCATCAGTCTCGCTGGCTATCTTTATTGGGCGCGTGAAACCGGGCAATTGCCAATCGATCAGTGGCTGCGGCTTTTGGGTTTTATTTCATAGCCTGCAGATTCGGGTTCATCATCGACCATTTCGGCCGGAAACCCCGGCGCCAGAATGGCCGTGCCGCATGCCTCTTCAAGGCGTTTGATGATATTCGGCGACCATTCACGCGCCCCATAGCGGGCCTGACCATCCTCGAAAATGCGGATCAATTGGGGCGATATATCCAGCGGCACATTATGGGCATCGGCCAAGGCCTGAAACAGGCCAATATCCTTTAGCACCAAATCCATCGTAAAATTGATATCGCGGCTCCCATTCAAAATGACCTGACTTTCGGTTTCATGCACAAAAGAATTACCCGATGAGATGCGAATGGCCTCATAGGCCACATTCAAATCCATGCCGGCCATTTTTGATGTCACCAACGCCTCGCACAGCGTTACCAGATTGGCCGTTGCCAAATAATTGGTCATGACTTTCAAAACCGATGCGCTGCCCAGCGGGCCGGTATGCAGAACACGGCGCCCCAGAATCGTCAACACCGGCAACACAGCCTCAAACACCGGCCGTTCGGCACCGGCAAAAATCGCAATATTTCCGGTTGCCGCCCGATGACAGCCGCCCGATACCGGACAATCTGCCGCCGCCGCGCCGCGCGCCGCGACAAGCGCCCCAAGCCGCTTGACCTCATCCGCTTCGGTGGTACTCATCTCGGCCCAGATCTTGCCCGCCGACAGCCCTGCCAGAATGCCGTCATCTGCCTCCATCACGGCCGCGCTTGCAGCCGGCGACGGCAAACAGGTGATGATCACATCGCATGATTCGGCCATCGCTTTCGGCGTCTCGCCCCAGACCGCCCCGGCCGCAAGCAATGGCGCGGCAACGTCCTTGTCGAGGTCAAGCACCTCTAGGGTGCAGTTGTTGCGCAGAAGGCTGCCGGCCAATTTCCCGCCAACATTCCCAAGCCCGATAAAGCCAATTTTTTGCATGTTTTGCCCCCCTTTTTTACAGGATCCACCGGCGTTTGACGCCGGTATTATGGATCACTCTAAAAGGGGGGTAGAAAATGACGCAAGCGTTTTAGCTGCCGCCTACAGCGTTACCACCCGCATGGAATTTGTTGTGCCAACAATGCCAAATGGCATCCCGGCAACCACAACAATCTGCTCGCCGGTGCCAGCCATGCCGCGCTGCCGGATTTCGGCAATAGCCTCGGTGATTGCCGATTCAAAATCGTCGCTTAGTGCGCTAGCGCCGGTGTCAGTGCCCCACAGCAAACATAATTTCCGCCGCACATCAAGGCTTGGCGTCATGACCAGAAACGGGATAGCGGGGCGTTCACGGGCAATGCGCACCGCGGTATTGCCCGAGCTTGAAAAGGCGACCATGACCTTTGATTCAACGGTCTCGGCAAGCGCAACGCTGGCCTTAGCGACCGCGTGATAAACGCTGTGTTCAACCGGCAATTCAGCCGGTCCCGAACCCGGATTGTCACGAATATGGGCCTCGGCCGCATGCACAATACGCGCCATAAATTCCACCGATTCAACGGGGTAACTTCCGGCTGCGGTTTCCGCCGACAGCATGACCGCATCAGCACCGTCAAACACCGCACCGGCAACGTCTGATGCTTCGGCGCGGGTTGGGGTTGGGGCCTCGATCATCGATTCAAGCATTTGTGTGGCGACCACCACCGGTTTACCAACAAGCCGACATTTCGAAATAATGGTTTTTTGCCAGCCCGGCACCAGTTCGGGCGGCAATTCAACCCCCAAATCGCCGCGCGCCACCATCACCCCGTCAGAAGCGGCGATAATATCGTCAAGGTCTTTGAGCGCCGCCGGCTTCTCGATTTTCGACATCAACGCGGCACGCTTGCCAACAATGGTCCGCGCCGCCACCACATCGCTGGCCCGTTGCACAAACGACAGCGCCACCCAATCAACCCCCTTATCAAGGGCAAATTCCAGATCGGCCAAATCCTTTTCGGTCAGGGGCGTGGTGTCCAGAATGATATCTGGCAAATTGACCCCTTTGCGGCTTTTCAACGGGCCGCCAACCACCACCTCGGCGGTAAAGCTGCTGTCATTGACCGCCTTAACCTTGAACACCAGCTTCCCGTCATCCATCAAAAGCCGCGCCCCAGGATACATGGCCTTGAAAATTTCCGCATGCGGCAGCCCTACTTTGCTGGCATCACCATTGTCACAATCAAGCGCAAAGGTAATGCTGGCACCGGCCTCGACAACGGTACCGTCGGCGACGACGCCGACCCGGAATTTTGGCCCCTGCAAATCTGCCAAAATACAGGTTGGTCTGCCGGTTTCCGCCTCGATCGCCCGAATAGCGTCAACCCGCGCGCCCTGTTCATCGCGTGTGCCATGCGAAAAATTCAACCGGAACACATTGACCCCGGCATCACCCAACCGCCGCAACATCTCTGGCGTTGATGACACATTACCAAGGGTGGCAACAATTTTGGTGGCGCGCGGCCATCCGGTGTCTTGACGAGTAGCTGACATAAATTTCTTTCCCGATCATCGGCATAGTTACATGTTTTCAGGCTATAACACCAAGAATGGCCAAGCCCTGCCGTGGACCGAGTCTAAAGCGGAATGACCCGAAATCAAAGTCACAATCGGGATGGCACAAAAAATTCAAAAACCGGCAAAATACCGGTTGGCAGGACGGCCGCGCAAAGACCTGTTGATACGGCTTGAGCGATGCTGACATTCGGGCCATACTGGCAATGGTTGCCGGGTCCAAACGGCGCATTCATCGTTGCAGACAATCTCTACCCTCAAGAAAGCATCATCATGATCAAAGGCCTTATTGCTCCTATTCTTACCCCGTTCGATGACAATCTGAACCTCGATCAGGCCCGCTATAACGAACTGGCCAAACATTTGTTGAATACCGGCCTGTCAGGGCTGGCACCATTCGGCACCACCGGCGAGGCGCTATCGGTCAGCAATGCCGAACGGAAAGCTGCACTGGAAGGGCTGGTGGCCGCCGGGATCGACCCGGGCGTGATGATCCCCGGCACCGGTCTTTGTAATTTGCCGGACACGGTTGATCTTTGCCAGCATGCGATTGCCCAAGGCTGCGCCGGCGTAATGACCTTGCCCCCTTTTTATTTCAAGGGCATGAGCGATGACGGGCTTTATGCCTATTATGTTGAACTGATCAAACGGATCAATGATCCGCGTCTAAAGATTTACCTTTATCACATTCCGCAAGTGTCCGGCGTTGGCCTGTCGATCGATCTGGTGCGCCGGCTTCATACCGACTATCCGGAAACGGTGGTCGGTATCAAGGACAGTTCGGGCGTGTGGGAAAACACCGAAGCCCTTCTTGGCATCAAGGGCCTGATTGTCTATCCGGGCGCCGAACTGCCGATTATCGAAGCGATACGGCTTGGGGCGCCGGGCTGTATTTCGGCTACCGCCAACCTGAATGGCACCGATATTGCCGAGGTGATCGATCTGTGCCTTGCCGGCAACTGGGACGAGGCCGCGGCCAAGCATGAAAAAGTCAAGGCAGTACGGCTGATGTTCCAAGAATACGCCCCGATCCCGGCACAAAAGGCGCTTTTGGCGCGTTCGACCGGCCATAAATCATGGGCCAATTTGCGCCCACCAATGCGCCCGATGGCGCCAGAGGCACTGGAAGAATTGGCCACCGGCCTGACCGAAAAATTCGGCTTCAGCTTCTAGCCATCCGCCCCGTTACCTGACAGGCACAGGCCATGACACCGGACCAAACCCGATGAAACTGATCGCCGCACTTGCCGGACTGGTGGTCGTCGTGGCCGGTGTTTTTGCCTTGCTGTGGTTTGCTATGCCAGGCTTTCAGCGCGGATTTGAGCCGGCCAAAATCATTCAGGTCAAAGCCTATCTAGACAATCGCTGCCCGCTTGCCGACGAGGCGTTTTTGGCATTCGCGCCACAGCAGAACCGGACCGCCCGCTTTTATGACAAGGTGGCGGTCATGCGGCTTCCTGAAGACGCGACCATCCAATTAACGTTATCTAATGCCTATCCCGACTTTCAATATGATGATGTGCCACAGGATGTTGCAGCCGAAGTGGTGCTGACCGCCGACTGTTCGGTATCGCCGCGGCTACGGTCGATTTTTGATTCGATGAACCAGCAATTCAAACAATAAGCCGCCTCACCAACACCGCCAGATCATCCCTAACCCCATCATGCTTGATAAAATCACGCTTGATCAAATCACGCCGGCGCTACGAAGGGCGGCAATCGCGTCTTCCGGCAAATCGGCCCAATCGCGCAACACCTCGTTGGTATGTTCGCCCAATCGCGGTGGCGGGCTACGATATTGCGCCGGGGTAACCCCCAATTTGGCCGCATAGGCGGTCGTTGAGACAAGGCTGCCATCGTCACGCTGTTGATCAATGCGGGCCCCGCGCGCCACCACATGCGGGTCATCAAACACTTCGGCAATGCTATTGATCGGCCCGCATGACACCGCGGCCGCTTCCAGCTTTGCAATCACCGTTGCCCGGTCCATGCCGCCAATCACTTCGCCAAGCATAGCGTCAAGACGGTCACGATTCAAAATACGCGCTTCATTGGTCTGAAAGTCAGCATCATCAGCCAGATGCGCGACGCCCAAAGCCGCCGTCAACCGGCCAAACTGGGCATCATTGCCGCAGGCCACAATAACAAACCCATCCTCTGCCGCATAAACCGTGTATGGCACAACGCTGGGATGGCTATTACCCATCCGGCCGGGGCAGACCTCGGCATTCAGCCAATTGGCCGACTGATTGGCCAGCATTGCGATCTGACTGTCAAGAAGCGCGCAATCAATATGCTGGCCCTTGCCGGTCCGGGCGCGATAGGCCAGCGCCGCCAGCGCCGCATTCGCCGCAAACATGCCGGTAAAAAGATCACACACCGCAACGCCGACCTTGACCGGCCCACCCCCATCCACAGCATCGGGCTGGCCGGTAATACTCATCAAGCCGCCCATGCCCTGAATCAAAAAATCATAACCCGAACGATGCGCATAGGGTCCGGTTTGGCCAAATCCGGTGATCGAACAATAGATAAGCCCCGGGTTGATCGCCGCCAGCGACGCATAATCAAGCCCGTATTTCGCCAGACTTCCGGGCCGGAAATTTTCGATCAGAATATCGGCTTTGGCGGCCAGATCACGCACCAACGCACTGCCCTCAGCGGTTGAAAAATCGACGGTTACCGAGCGTTTGTTGCGATTACAGGCCGAAAAATAGGCCGCGTCATCACGGCTCCCATCAGCATTGACGGTAAAGGGCGGGCCCCATTTACGGGTATCATCACCGCCCCGCGGGGTTTCGATTTTGACCACATCAGCCCCAAGATCGGCAAAGGTCTGGGCCGCATAGGGGCCAGCGAGAATGCGGCTAAGATCAAGCACTTTCAATCCGGCCAGCGCCATCGGTTGGGAGGTGTCAGTCATCGCTTGTTCCGTTCTAATCGGCGTCTGCCTGATCACCCTATCATGGCGCCTGCTGCAGCGCATGCGAGAGATCACAGGCTGGCAGGTGCGAAAATTTGAATTTACAGGCTTGCCGAAACTTGGCAGTTTGAATTGTCATTTTGCCGCAGGATAGCGCAAAACCCCCGTCAACGTCAGCCCCGCCCGAATGGATTTATCATGGATTTTTCACTGACCGCCGAACAGGCGATGTTGCAGGATACCGCACGTCGCTTTGCACAGGACGAACTGCCAGCCCACGCCAAGCATATTGAGGAGACCAACCAATCACCATCCCTCGCCTTGCGCAAGCGCTTTGCCGAGATGGGCTTTTTAGGGATCAATTTGCCAACCGCCTATGGCGGTGCCGGGCTTGGGCATTTTGAGGCGGTGCTGGTATTGGAAGAGCTGGCAAAAGTTTCGGTCGCCGTCGCATTTCCTGTGTTCGAGGCCAGCTTTGGCCCAGCGCTTGCCATCGCCCATTTCGCCCCTGAAGCCTTGCGCGCGAAGATTTTGCCAGCCGTTTGTGCAGGCGATATGGTGGTCGCGGTATCGATGTCGGAACCACAGGCCGGCACCGCCTTGACCGATCTGAAAACCACTGGGCGCATCAACGGTGACACGGTGGTGGTGAACGGGGCCAAACGCTGGTGTTCAGGCGGCGGCCATGCCGATGCCTATGTTGTTTATTGTCGCTTGTCCGATGCGCCCGGCGCCAAAGGCATTGGCGCGGTATTGGTTGAAAAAGACACACCCGGCTTTAGTTTTGGCGCGCCTGAACAACATATGGGCTGGCGCGGCATTGCCAGTGCCGACATGTATTTCGACAATGTTGAAATCCCTGCTGGCAACATTATCGTGCCGGCCGGCGGCTTCAAGCAATTGATGGAGGCGTTTGATCTGGAACGCTGTGGCAACACAACGATGAGTCTGGCCTGCGGCCAGTCAGCCTTTGACTATGTGTTGGACTATGTTCAGGAACGCGAACAATTTGGCAAACCGATCATCGATTTTCAGGCGGTACAATTGCAAATTGCCCAGATGAAAATGAAATTGGACGCATCGCGGCTGTTGCTGTATCGGGCGGTGACCAGTGCCGAACATGACTTGCCGTCGATCGCCGATAGTTCAATCGCCAAATGTTTTGCCAATGAAATTGCCCGCGATGTCACCAGCGCCGCCGTCCAGTTGATGGGGGGCTATGGATTTTCCAAATCCTATCCGATGGAACAAAAAATGCGCGATGCGTGGGGATGGGGAATCGCTGGCGGATCAATCGATATTCAAAAGGTCAATATCGCCGCGGCGCTTGTTGGGCGGCGGTTCAACCAGCGATCTTAAGCACCCCAGATTTTGCCAAGCACCCGGACCCAGTTGCGATGACATAATTTGTGCATCAGGTCCGGGCCATAGCCATGCTGTCGCATGGCCGCACGCAAGGCCCCAAGCCCAGCCGCAGAGCCAATTGTCTGGGGGACTGTGGTGCCGTCAAAATCCGATCCCAGCCCAACCCGGTCCTCGCCAAGATGGCTGATCAAATGGTCCAGATGCCGCAACATGACATCAATCCCGGTATCGGCATTCATCTGGCCGTCTGGCCGTAAGAAGGCCACCGCAAAATTCAGCCCAACCATGCCGTCACTCTCGGCGATTGCCGCCAGCTGCCGGTCGGTCAGGTTGCGCGCATGCGGCGAAATTTCATAGGCGTTGGAATGGGTCGCAACCAACGGGTTCTGGCTATATTTGGCAACATCCCAAAAGCCAGCCTCATTCAGATGCGACAAATCAAGAAGAATGCCGGACTTGTCGCAATGCGCGACCAGCCGCATTCCATCCTCGGTAAGGCCCGGCCCAATATCGCCGCTACTTGGATAGCGGAACGGCACACCATGACCAAACCGGTTAGGCCGGCTCCATACCGGTCCGATCGATCGCAAACCGGCCCGGTAGAACATATCAAGGTTGTAAAAATCCCGATCAATCGGCTCGGCGCCTTCAATATGCATGATCGCGGCAATCTGTCCTTTATCGAGACTGTCTTGGATCATCGCCGCGCTGGTGCAGATAGCAACATGGCCGGCCGCCGCCAAGCGGTGCAGGATCGCCGCCTGTGCCATCGCCACCGGCAGCGCAGCATCACAGTCAATTTCTGGCGGCAGCGGAAGATCATAGGCCGGCAAATTCATCTGTGCGCGTTTGGCTGCCCCATCGATTTTTGACGGCACCCAAATGGCAAAAAAACCCCCGCCAAACCCACCGGCTCGCATTTTCGGCACATCAAGATGCCCCGGCAGATTGCCACCAACCTTGCTCACATCAACGCCAAGTTCGGTCGCGGCCTGCCCCGCATGCAATACCGATAATAAATCATTATGCCCGTCAAAGATCAGCGGCAGACAATCATCGTGATCGGTCATGATTGCGGCAATGCTCCGGTGATCGCATAATTCAAAATGGCCGCCACTTGATCGGCGGTTTCGACCACCGCCAGCGCTGCCCCATCAACCTCTTTTAAGGCATGCGCATGGTCACTTCCATGCATAATCACCAGCGCCTTGCCAAGCGCCGCGGCATAGCCAGCATCAAAGGCCGCATTCCATTGTTTGTATTTCTCGCCAAACCGCACAACCACCACATCGGCGCGTTCAATCGCGGTGCGGGTGCGGATCGCGTTCAATTTTGCGCCTTTATGATCATGCCAAAATTTGTTGGGCTCAGCCCCCATGATCGCCACCCCACAATCATCTGACGCGGCGTGGTCGGTAACAGGTGCCAGAAAGCTGATATCCAGCTTCATCGCCGCACAGGCGGCGGCCACCTCGTTCCGCCAGTCGGTGTGGATTTCACCGGAAAGATAAACTGTCAGCTTCATGATCAAAATCTCCTTTCAAGGCGCCGTCTGTCCCCCGGGGCGGGCACAATATTACGGCCGAATTCTGGCGCCTGTTCTTGATTCAAAATCCAAGGCGACAAGGCTCATATCCGCCTCGGCGCCATGCGTTGCAATCGCCGCTTCAAGTTCGGCAAATGCCTCGGCGCCAAGCGGCATCGCCTGTCCATGCGCTGCCGCCATCCCCAAGGCAAGGCCGGCATCTTTTTGCATCAAGGCCATCGAGAACCCCTGCAGCATCTTACCCGACAAAATATTATCGGGAAGGGTGATTTCGGTCGCATAATTCCGGCCTGAACTTTTTTGCAAAATATCGACCGCCCGCGCCGGGTCAACACCTTCATTGACCAGCAGGGACACCACCTCAAAACTGGCCATCCGGCAAATCAAATTTAACAGATTATTTCCTGCCTTCAGCGCATGGCCAGCCCCGACCGGGCCAGCGTGAAAAATATTACTGCTGATTTGGCGTAACAGGGGCTGCAGATCCGCAAATGACGCCGCGCTGCCACCAACGATAATCGCAATCGTTCCCTCGCGCGCTCCACGCGGGCCGCCGCTAACCGGCGCATCGATGAATGTCAGCCCGCGATCAGCCATGCGGACGGCTTGATCGCGGCTTATCGCCGGGTCGCCCGATGTCATATCGACAAATATCTGCCCAGGACGCATATGATCGACAAGACCGTCTGCGCCAAACAGCACCGCCTCGGTGACGGCCGAGGTTGGCAAACAGGCAAAAATCACATCACAGCGACGCGCTAGCATGGCCAAATCCGGGGCCGCCGTTGCGCCCCCATCGACAAACGGGGTGGTGCGGTCGGGGTCATTGTCAAACACCGTTAATGACGGCGCCAACAGGCGCATCGCCAACGCCCCCCCCATATTACCAAGGCCAATAAATCCAACATGCCGGGAAACGGCGGTATGTTCGCTCATTTTCAACAATCCTGTGAACAGCCCGAAACGAGGCATCTGTAATTTAGCCTCTATCAGGCGCGATTTCGACGGGGAAATCCAGCCCTGATTCAGCCAATCACCGAATATTTGTAAAATCCTGTTGCAATCACCTGAACAACGGCCAAGACTGATAACGGCCGGGTTGGTTGCACAATGCATCATGCGCCCTGCCAATCACCTTTTGGCCAACCCGTTTCCGGGGTTGGACCGCTATCATAAATATATGCATGGCAGCTGATGGCACCTGTTCCCCCCTCTGATCGACCGGCACAAATCATGCCCGCATTGCTGATCTTTGCATTCTGCATGATGATGATCGCGACAAGCCGCGGCATGGGCGAGACCTATGGCATATTTCTGCTGCCATTGACCGATCATTTTGGCTGGAACCGTGCCAGTGTCACGTCGGTCTATTCGGTCTATATGGTCTCTTATGGTCTTGGCTCGCTGCTGTCCGGACTGGTGTTTGACCGGCTTGGCCCCCGGGCGAATTACAGTCTTGGTCTGGCGATGCTGGCAGGCTGTTATGGGTTTGCCGGCCAGTTGCAGTCGCTTGTTGCCTTTTATGTCGTGGTTGGTGTGTGTGGCGGGGTTGGCGCCGCCATGGTTGGTATCGTCCCGACGCAAAGCCTGATCTCGCGCTGGTTCAAACGCAAGCGCACCACCGCCCTGTCGATTGCCTATGCGGGTCAGGGCATCGGTGTCATGCTGCTGGCACCGGCCGCGCAAATGGCGATTTCGGCACTTGGCTGGCAAAGCGCCTATCAGTTGGCAAGTGACGGGTTCATCGCCTGTTTTATCCTGATCCTGTTTATGCCTTGGCGGCGCATTGCCGCCGGTGCCGATGACGTGACCGAGACCGCGACAACACGGCCAAAGATCCCGCAAGCCGGGCCGGGCCTGTCACTTGGCCAAGCGATCTATCGACTCGAATTTTGGGGCTTTTTCACGATTTTTGGTGCCTCGGCCATTTCGGTTTTCGGCGTATCGTTGCAGGCCGTTGCCTATCTTGTTGAACAGGGGTTCAGCAAGGTCGAGGCGGCCTTTGCCTTTGGGTTTGTCGGCATGTTGACTATTCTTGGGATTGCGCTGACCGGCATTCTTGCCGAACGGTTTCCGCGCCATATTGTGGCCACAGGCAGCTATGGGCTGACCATTGCCGGAATCACCGCACTGGCCGCGTTGCAATTTTATCAAAGCTGGGCATTGCTGGTGATTTTTGTTGTTTGTTTCGGTTTGTCAGCTGGGGCGCGCGGCCCGATCATTACCGCTCAGATGGCTGAATTATTCGCCGGACGCGGCCTTGCCTCAATTTTTGGTGCGACCAATATCGGGCAGGGATGTGGTGCCGCGCTTGGCGCCTTTCTGGCCGGCTTTCTGTATGATATGACCGGTGGGTACAACACCGGGTTTACCGTCAGCCTGATATTCGCGATCGTCGGCATGGCGGTGTTCTGGCTGGTGCCCGCCATCCGCCATGGTCGGGCGGTCTCCTAGCGACCGCACCGGCCCGCCGGGCTATTGGTTTTCAGACTATTGGTT
>CAZYKI010000025.1:13539-20786 GCA_964648035.1 uncultured Candidatus Puniceispirillum sp.
GTCAGCCGCCGCATGACCGGCGAGACAACCTGATCAGATATCTGAAAATCCCATAACGCGCCATTATCCTGCGCCAGAAATTCGGCAAATGCGTCATCTAGCCCATCAAGGCTGGTAAAGCTTTTGCCGGTCAAGCCAAAGCCCTGGGCAATCGCGGCAAGGTCGGTGGTGCCAAAGGCGGCCCCGTCCTCGTCATGGCCATCAACCCGCAATTTGTGAATTTCAGATCCGTAGGCACGATCGTTCAAAACAACGATCAGTAGCTTCAACCCATGTCGCCGCGCTGTTTCCAACTCTTGTGCATGCATCAAAAAGCCGCCATCACCGTCAAACAGCACGACCTGCTGTTTGGGCCGGGCCGCCGCCACACCAAGCGCATAGGACAAGCCATTGCCAATCGCACCAAATTCACGAATGGTGAGAAAATTTTCATGCGACCGGCCAAGCATATGCGCCGCAAAATAGGAACAATGGCCAGATGAATTGACCATGAACCACTCTTTTGGCAACAGCGCGTCAAGTGCCTTGATCAACGGCCGGGGATCAAGCACATCGGGCGCCACCTGAAACGGCATCGCATCAGGGTAGTCGGCGGCAGCGGCTTTGGCTGCCAGCCCGTCACGCCATGTACCAGTGCTGGCCGCGGTCGGGCCATAATCGGCGATGATCGCCGCCAGCAGCATCTCAACCCCAATACGGGCATCGGCGCATAGATGATGATGCGCGGCAACCCGGCCTTGGCTATAGACCCGCGGGGCGGTATCGATATGCAGAATTTTGGCGTTGGGATAAAGCCGCCCGGAATCAGCCGCATGGGCGGCAAGGCTGGTCCCAACGGCGATGACCAGATCAGTATCGATACAGGCCTCACGCGCGGTGTCCGAGGCAAACCCACCGGTCACATTCAGCGACCAGGCCGAATCATGAAACAGCCCCCGCGCCGGCAAGGTGGTCAGCAATGGTGCGCCAATATGGTCGGCCAGCCGAACACAGGCGGGGCCGGCCTCAGCCATCACCGCCCCGCGCCCGCCAATCACCACCGGCCGTTCGGCCGCGGCGACCAACGCTGCCAGTTCGTTCACCTTTGCGGGATCCGGATGAACGCGGCCCGCGGCCGGCACAAAATCAGCCGCCGACGCCACCGCGACTGGCGCGTCACCCCATGCACTTTCCTGAATATCAAACGGCATGCCAATAACAACCGGGATGCCGGTCAAACGAGTTCGCGCAAAGGCGTCTTGAATCTGACGGGCCATGCGTGGCTTGTGGGTGATACGCACATATTCGGCGCCGCAAGCGACAACAAACGGCGCTTGGTCAATATCCTGATTGTACCAGTGCGCGGCTACCGGTGATTCGCCAACAAACACCACCAATGGAATCCGGGCGCGGACTGCCGCAGTCAGGCCGGTCATGATCTGTGTCAAGCCGGGGCCGCATGTCACTGTGGCCAGACCGGTCTCGCCGCTCACACGCGCATGCGCCATCGCCATCGATACCGCACAATGTTCATGCCGCGCATAGGTGAATGGCATGCCCAAATGGGCCAGCGCACCGGCGAAATGCATATTGCCATCGCCCAAAAGCGCAAAACAATGGCTGCTGTCCTGCGCCTTAATCGCTTTGGCGACAACATCATAGGTTTTCATCACGGCCTCTCCTCGTCACACGGTAATAATCTTGCGGCAAGACAGCTGTCACGCCGCGGCAAATTCCTTTTTCAAGGCAGCAAAGAATTGGCGCACCAGATGTTTGGCAACACCCATTAAAATACGTTGCCCAACCCCAGCGACAAGACCGCCAACCTCGCCCGATGCCTGATACGCAATCTTGGCATTGCCATCGTCGGTTTCACTGATAGTGACAGTGGCGCTGCCGGTTCCGGTGCCTAATGTCCCGCTGCCGGATACGGTGATCACACATGCCCGTGGCGGGTCCATATCAGACAAGGCAACGCTGCCCTCAAAGCTGCCACCAACCGCCGCCACTTTTAGTTCCAGCGTCATCACATAGTGGCCGGGTTCGGTTTCGACCATGCTGATACAGCCGGGGATAGCCCGCTGCAAAACGGCCGGATCAATCACCGATTCCCACAAGCTATCGGGGCTTGTATTGATCGTTTCTTCACCGCCAAGTTCGAGTTTCATGCGTCGTCATCCTGCTGGTCAATTCTAAGGGCCTCGATTTGATTGCCTGATTTTATCAAAGATCTGGTGAAATGACCTGATTACAGGCCGAAGAGTTTGCGCGCGACACCCGTTTCCAAGGTGGCGCGGTCGGCCTGATCAAGCGCCAAATGATCAAGCACGGCGCGCGGTGCCGGATCACCAATCGGAAACGGCATATCCGACCCCATCATGATCCTGTCGACCCCGACCGCGTCAATCAAAAAGGCCAGCGCCGCCGGATCATGCAACAGCGTGTCATAATACAGCATCGACAGGGCTTTGGACGGATCGGCCAATGTATCTTTATGAAGGTTATAATTCCGCATCATCCGGCCCACCACATAAGGCAGCGCCGAACCGCCAATGCCGATCACGATTTTCGCATTATGATAGGTTTCAACATGACCAGAATAGATAATGCGCGAAATCGCAATCAGGGTGTCGGTGATGCGGCCAATCGCATTATTCATCCCATAGTCATTGACCCGGTCATCACCCGAATCGAACACCGGATGGATAAACAAAACCGAGCCATTACGATGCGCCGATTCCCAAAATGGGGTCAGATCCGGATCGTCAAGAACACCGCCCTTGCCTTTTGGCTGGGTGCCGATCATCGCCCCTTTGAACCCATCTTGATGGGCCGCATCCAGTACCGCGGCAGCGGCATTGCCATCCTGCATTGGCAGGCTTGCCAACGGCAAAAAGCGGTCATTTTGGGCGCAAAATTCCTTGAGGTGCTGATTGATCATGCTGGCCCATTGGCGGCCTTGATCCGCTGGCATTTCATAGCCGAACATATCAAGCCAGCCACCGATTACCTGCACATCAATGCCGTGACTGTCCATCCAATCAAGCCGCCCTTTGGTATCTGACAGCATTTTGCTGGCCGGGCGTGTTGGCTTGTTACCAGCAAAGGCAAAGCCAAAACTGCCCTTGCCATCAGGCAATAATTCAAGCGCGGGGAAATCACCGGCGCTATCTTGAATAGCCTCAAGAAGGCGCGGCGGAATGAAATGGGCATGGCTATCAATAATCATCTATGTCTCGTTTACCCTATGTCAAAATTTAACAGGTCATCCTTGGGCTGATGCAATTGCATCGCTGATCGCACTCATCCGGATTGGCAGTTTTTCAAACCGAATATCAAGCCCGGCCACGGCATCGTTGATCGCCCCTGATATCGCCGCCGGCGCACCAAGATAGCCGCTTTCACCAGACCCTTTTTGCCCAAAGACTGTATGCGGTGACGGCGTGCAATGTTTGACAACGCTGATCGCTGGCACTTCATGTGACGATGGCATCAAATAGTCAAGGAAGCTTTGCGTCATCAGCTGGCCATTGGCATCATAGGCAAATTCTTCAAACAGCGCCGCCCCGATACCATGGGCGATACCGCCATAGGTCATGCCACTGACAATCGCCGGGTTAATCACCGTGCCGCAATCATGGCCAATCGTATAGGACCTGATGTCCGGCCGGCCGATCACCGGATCAAACGCGACCAAGACCAGATGAAACTCAAACGAATAGCATGGATACATCTGCACCTTGCCATCTACCGGCAACGCGTCACCGGTTGGCACCTGCATAATATCAAAAGCGGCAAGGCCCGGGTCCATGCCGTCAGGCAAATTATGAAATTGCCGATGCGCCAGCTCGACCACATCGTCCCATTTACATAAGCGCCCGTCCGCTGCACGAACATCGCCGCCCTCATAGGTTAGTTGGTCGGCGGCCATGCCAAGATGGTGCGCCGCAATCGCGATAATCTTGTCCTTGAGCTTTTCAGCAGCCCGTGCAGCGGCCCCGCCAAGCATAATTGCCATGCGGCTGCCAACCGGTGAATTACCCGGCAAGCTTTCCAACGAATTGGGGCGGGTGACACGGATTTTGTCCGGGTCGATTTGCAATATCTCTCCAAGGACTGTTGACACCAAGGTTTCATGGCCTTGGCCCGATGAGGTGGTGTGAATGCGCGCAATCACCGTTCCCAGCGCATCGACATTGATCTGGCAGGATTCCATCCAAGTCGAGGTTTTGTTGGCCTCGTTCAGCAATGGTTCAAATGACGAATTGCCACCGCTTGGCTCAAGGCAGGCGGCAATACCAATGCCGGCCATCATCCCAGCATCACGCAAGCGGTCGCGTTCGGCAACCAGCGCCGGATAATCGGCAGCCGCAAGCGTTTTTTCGATCACCGTATGATAATCGCCACTGTCATAGGTGCTGCCGCTTGGGATCAGATAGGGGAACTGATCGGCACGGATCAAGTTATGTTGACGTAGGGCCAGCCGGTCCATCTGCAAAAAGGCGGCAACCCGGTCAAGCGCGGTTTCGAGCGCATAGTTGGTTGGCGACTGACCAAAACCACGCACCGCTTCTTGAACGGTTTTGTTCGATGTTACCGACAGCGCGTGATAAGCAACCGAGTTGATCTGATAGGGGCCAACAATCGCGCCGATCGGTTTACCCAGTTGGAACGGTGCGCGGCCGGCATAGGCACCGGCATTGTCCAAGGCCCGCATTTTCATTGACCTGATGGTACCGTCACCATCAAACGCGACGTCAATATCAAATTTCCGTTCGGGGCCGTGGGCGTCGCCAGCCCGCATATTTTCCAGCCGATCCTCGATAAAGCGCACTGGGCGGCCTAGTTTGCGGGCAATATAACCAACCAAGATCGCATGTTTGATGCCCCGCTTGACGCCATAACTGCCGCCAACATCAACATCATAATGCACCCGGACCGCGTTACCCGCCAGTCCCAGACAGCGCGATATCTGGTCGGCATATTTGGGCATCTGTACCGAGGCCCAAATATCCAGCATTGCGTCCCACCCGTTCCATTCGGCAATCACCCCAAAGGTTTCGATCGGCACCGTTGAGTTACGGCCCCATGTGACCGAGAAAGACAGGCTGTGTGCGGCGGCGGCAAAATCATCATCAACCGGCCCCCAGACAAATTTCTTGTCGAGCAGGACATTACTGCCATGTTCGGGATGAACCGGCGGGCTGGCCGGATCCAGCGCCTCTTCAGCCTCGAGAACGAACGGCTGCGGCGTGACATCGACGATGATTTTTTCCAGCGCGTCTTCGGCAATGGCCCGACTTTCGGCCACCACCGCACAGACCCATTCGCCGGCATAACGCACCCGGTCAACCGCCAGCGGAAAGCGGCGGACATGCGGCGTATCAAGGCCGTTCATCAGCGGTTGGATCGCCTTGCCAATCTCGGCACCGGTGATCACATCAATGACGCCGGGCACCGCCAAGGCCGCGCTGGTGTCGATGCTGTTGATGATTGCCGCTGGATGGTGCGATGCCAATGGCGCCACATGCAGCATGCCGGGGCGTTCAAGATCAGCAACATAGGTACCGCGACCCGCAACAAAACGGCGGTCTTCAACCGGACGCCGGTGACGCGACAGAAATTTCCAATTTGTGTTGGCCATGATCTACTCTGTTTTCCCTGTGGCACCAACGGCCGGATCATCAAGACCGGAATCATTGCGACTTCCCAACCGGTCGGCCGCCAGCATGATCGCCTCGACAATTTGCACATATCCTGTGCAACGGCAGATATTGCCAGAAATAGCATCACGCACGTCGTCTTCACTCGGCGCTGGATTTTTAGCCAGCAAGGCCTCGGCCGCCAGCACCATGCCGGGCGTGCAATATCCGCATTGCAAACCATGCGTCTCGCAAAAGGCATCCTGAATAATATTCAATTCGCCCGACCGTTCATGGTTGCCGCCAACCCCCTCGATCGTGGTCATTGCCATGCCGTCCGCCTGTACCGCCAGCATTAGGCATGACCGGACTGCCGCCCCATCGACAAGAATGGTGCAGGCACCGCATACCCCATGTTCACATCCCGCATGCGTACCTTTGAGGCCAGCCACATCACGCACAAAATCCAGCAGCGTCAAGCGCGGTTCAACGCGGGCAGTAACCTGCTGACCATTGATGGTTATCGACACATCTTTCATTGGCTGCTTCCTTTGGCCACTTCATCACGGGCATCACCAAGGGCACGCACAGCCAATGCCGCGGCCACCCGCTTGCGATAGGCAGCACTCGCATGCAGATCCTCGACCGTTTCGATGGCTTCGATCGCCGCCGCCACCGCATCGGTAATCGACGCATCATCCAGCGCGGTCCCAAGAAGACCATCAACATCAAGCCGTTCGGGAAAATCACCAACCGACCCAACACCCAGATGGATGGCGGTAACCGTCCCATCGGCGTCGGCATCGATCTGGGCCGCGGCCGATGCGAGCGCATAATCACTGCGGCGCGGGGCCACCTCATGAAACCCGGTGCCGCAACGCCCGGGCGCTTTGGGAAACGCTACCCGCACCAAACAGCCGCTTGGCGGTGCCAGCGTTAACATTGGCCCAATGAAAAAATCGGTCGCCGCAAATGGGATTTCATCACCAGCATCACGATAAATAATGTCAGCGCCTAGCGTGACCGCGGTTAGGGCGATCTCGGCCGATGGGTCGGCATGGGCAAGTGACCCGCCAATTGTACCGCGGGCGCGTGTCGGTGGATGGCCAACATGCGTCAACGCCTTGGCAAGAAGCGGGATATGCTGGCGCACCATTGGCGACAGTAACGCGTCGGCCTGACGAACCATCGCGCCAATTTCGATATGGGTCCCAGTATCGTCAGTCTTCACCAGTTCAGGAATATGCGCGATATCGACTAGAAGGGACGGCCGTGACAGGCGCATCGACAGCATCGGCACCAAAGACTGGCCACCAGCCAAAATCCGCGCATTGCTGTCTTCGGCCAGCAATTGGCATGCCTCGTCAATGGTCGATGGGCGCTGATAATCGAAAGGAACAGGTTTCATACAATCCCATCCGGTCAGGTTAAGGTTTCAGACAACGACACCCGCCGTATCGAAACACCGTTGGATGGGGTGAAACAACCGGCACGTCCGGTTGCCGGACAAACCGTTTCTATCCTTGGCGACGGTCGGGGGAGCCTGTAGACATAGGTGACTATCAGCTAGAATTAGAGAATGCTGAAGCGCGCTTGTCAAATCAAAATATGATCTGAACCCGGCAC
>CAZYKI010000025.1:20886-23934 GCA_964648035.1 uncultured Candidatus Puniceispirillum sp.
CCAGCCGTTTGCGCGCCGCTACAAACCGATAACTTTGACCGCCTCTTGGGTGGGAAGATCAATAACCTTCTGCCGACTGATATATTTTTCCATCAGGTCATAAATAGCCGGCCCATCGACATTTTCGTTAACCGAGGCCCATCCGCCAACACTGTAGCTTTTATCAGCGTCCAATTTCTCTCCGGTGCGGGTCAAGGTGAGGTCGGTAATCCGGTTGCCCATCGATTCCTTTGGCGCACAGCTATAGCTGACACCCCCAACCCGCACCATATCACCACCCTGCTGATAAAACGGATCGATATTGAAAAGATTGTCGCAGACATCTTCCAGAATTGTTTTTAATTGACCGCCAGTCATTTCTGTTCGGTAAACATTCGGATAGCTCATGCTGGTCTGAGTATAAAGGTCGTCAATGGTGATATCTTGGCCCGGTAGCAATGTGGTTCCCCAGCGGAAACCCGGACTAAGCGCGATCTCGACATCGCGTTCTTCCATGATACCTTGGCAGATCAAATCATCCCATGTGCCGTTGAAATTACCCCGCCGGTAGAGCAATCCGTTGGTTTTACCAATCACCCGCTGACATTCCTGCTCATAGGGCGCGCGCAACGCATCTATATGGGCGGCCATCTCGGCATCCGGGGTAATAACATCGGAAAAGACCGGGATCAGGGTTGAATTGTAATCGACAACCTTGCCGCCTTTGACCTCGAGGTCTACGCGGCCAAGATATTTACCATGCGAGCCAGACGACAACAGCAACGTGTTGTTAATTTTCAACGCTTCCGGCACCGCATCATGGGTATGACCGGTCAAGATCACATCAATGCCGGACACCACGGTGGCCAGCTTCTGATCAACGTCAAAGCCATTATGCGACAGCAGCACGACAATTTCCGCCCCTTTGGCGCGCGCCGCATCGACATTTTTCTGGATCACATCTGGCCGGATGCCAAATGACCATGCCGGCACCATGTAACGCGGGTTGGCAATAGGGGTATAGGGGAAATGTTGGCCGATCACCGCGACATTGACCCCGCCCTTTTCAAAAAAGGCGGTGCTTTCGAAAACCGGTTCGTCCCATTCGGTATCGAACACATTGCCACCAAGAAACGCATAATCCATCGATTCAACGATTTCATTGACCCGATCAACGCCAAAGGTGAATTCCCAGTGACCAACCATCGCATCCGGCTTTAACAGTGCCATCGCGTCAACCATGTCCTGACCATTGGTCTTTAACGAGCTATATGAACCTTGCCATGTGTCGCCCCCGTCAAGAAGAAGCACCTTATCATCACCCCGTTCGGCGCGGATCGCCTTGATCAGCGTTGCGGTCCGATCAAGACCGCCAAGCCGCCCATAGGTCCGTGCCAGATTGACATAGTCAACCATCGTATGGGCGTAGGCGAGCTGTGTGCCCGGGTCAATATTGAAATGGGTCAGGAACTCTTCGGCCACAAGATGCGGCGGGCGACCTTCAAACGCGCCAACGCCAAAATTTTCGGATGGCGGACGGAAATAAAGCGGTTTCAACTGCGCATGAATATCGGTGATATGCAGCAATGTCACCTGACCTTTGCTGTCAAAGCGCAATAAGTCATCCTGCGACATTTTCTGTTGTGCAGCGGCCCGCGCCCAGTGTGACGTGGTGCCATAAATGCCCGCAGTAACCGCAGCCATCTGGATAAATTCGCGACGTGACAGCATGATGCTTTCCTATTCACATAAAAGGTTAGTCGGCAGAAAAACGCCAAACCGATCCGGATTTTTCGACATGCCCGAAACCGGGGGCAGGGAGATGGGTGGCGGCAAGACCGATTTTGTCAGTCGCCAGCCGATCAAGCAGGCGGCGGCGTGCGATCGCCGCACGCGGCCCGTCCATATCGGATTGATTGCGCCAGTCAGGGTGTCGGAATGACAATACCGGATGCGTCAACGCATCGCCGGCAATCAGCACCGAACCGGCTTGATCATGAAGCAAAAACGACGAATGGCCCGGCGTATGTCCGGCCGTATCAACCGCCTCAATATTCGGCAGAACCGCCGCGCCGGCGTCAAATAACGCCACCTGATCACGAATCTTGTCAAACCGTGACTTGGCCCCGGCAGCAAAATTTTCGCGACCCGCCGGCATCGCCGCCAACGCGGCATCTGAATCCCAAAACGCCCATTCGGCCCGGTTCATATGGTAGGTTGCATCCGGCATCAACAAATCGTCGAAATCGTCAAGCACACCCCACAGATGGTCGGGATGCGCGTGGGTCAAAAGCACGTCGGTAATTGCCGCGGGATCGATCCCGGCCGCCTCAAACGCCGCCGGCAAACGGCCAAGGGTCGACAGGAAATTCGTTCCCGATCCCGCATCGAACAGAATTTTGCGATCACCAATATCGAGCAAATTCACATTCACCGGACGCTGCATCGTTCCGGCTGGCGCCGTGGTGCCAAGGCCTGCTGCCAATTGATCGGCGGGCACATCCTTGAACAGCATCTCGACCGGCAAATTCATCACCCCGTCGGCAAAGCTGTACAAGGTGCCGGTCGCAAACGGGCGGGCCGCCGCGATCACCGGCAGCGGCATCGCGATCACAGCACAAGCCGATAGAGCCATGCTGGTAAATTGGCGGCGATTTAACGACTTGGACATCAATGCCTCTTTGACGGGTGCCGGCCGGCCATTATGTCATGGCCGGTTGGTTGGTTGTTCTGATCTTGTTATTGCCCTTCGGGCGTGACGTCGATGATCCGGGCCCGGCCAATAATTTTGGTCGACACGTTACAGTTGCGCATGCAGGGCGCCCCGGCCGGTTGGCCATCTGGACGCGGGTCGGGCAACAGAAATCCATCGCGATTAGGCATTTTGAGGGTACCGATATTTTCGTTGCTTAGAACAAAATCATCGGCAATGACGTCATTCATATACAGAATATAGGCAACCACGCCATAGGTTTCGTCATGTGTAAGCGATTGCGCCTCGCCAAACGGCATTGCCCGATAGATATAGTCATAAGCGGTTGACGCATACGGCCAATAGCTGCCGACAGT
>CAZYKI010000026.1:0-16422 GCA_964648035.1 uncultured Candidatus Puniceispirillum sp.
ATGGTGATAGATGTTGAGTTGGTGAATGTATTGGGATCAGTCGGATCAAAATTATATCCATCGGTAAATTCCGGCCGGTCGGTGACAACGTCTGCCGCAGCCGGTACGTTCACCCCAAGCGAAATATTACTCGTCGCCTGCGGGTCACCTGATGTAACCGGCAGTTGCAACGGTAACGCGCTGTCCAAATCTTTTGCCGTGACAGAGCCATCATCGTTCACCGGATAGACCAGCAAATACTGGCCAGCAGAATCGACGACATACCGGTCGTTATTCACATTCAGCGAACCGTTCCGCGTATACACTTTTTGTGCCGAGGTGAGGGACGGCTTCAGGGTGAAAAAGCCTTGCCCCGAAATCGCAAGGTCGAGCGCGTTCAGAGATGATGAAATGTTACCCTGGGTAAACTGCTGCTTGATCCCTTTCAAGATTGTACCCGAACCAATCGATGAAGAAGCGTTCTGCAGAGGAGATGTTGCGAAAATATCACCAAATTCGGCGCGGCTACGCTTAAACCCTGTTGTTCCAACGTTCGCGATGTTATTTGAAGTCGCTGAAATATCGGCCTGTGAACCGTTAAGGCCTGTCAAAGCGGTATAGAATGACATTCGATTTAACTCCTAGTGAACGCGATCTTTTTCGGGTTTTGAATTGCTTTATTTCTTGAATTGCACAACATCGCTGGCCTTGACGTCCCCATAACCACGAACGTCGTAGACAACATCAGCAGCCGCTTTACCGGTTGATGCGGCCAGCACCTCGCTATATACCGACGCGCCAACAGATTGCAGACCAGTACCGGTATCGGCATAGGCTTCAATCTTGATATATTCATTCGCATCAAGAACAGCCTGCGGAATATCTTCCCACCGGAATCCAACAAGACCAGCGGCTTGTGGGCCAAGATCTTGAGTGTGCAGAATTTCGCCATTAGCGGCGCGATAAAGAATATTTGTGTTGGCCGAGGCAGACGGAATATCCACAGCACCCGATACCACACCATCGCTGTCAGGATAGGCATTGCTGCCCGGCACCAGGACCGAATGGCCAAGCATATTTGCGGCTGTGGCGATGCGGAATTCAGATAGCTGGCCCGACAGTGATTTCAATGACTCGCTTATTTCGGTGATACCAGTGACCGTTGAAAACTGGGCCATTTGCGCGATAAAATCGCCATTTTCCATTGGCGCGAATGGATCTTGATTTTGAAGTTGGGTTGTCATCAACTTCAGAAAATCCGCCTGCCCCAGCTTGTCTGACGGCGCAGTTTGGTCAGCCGGCTTTTGAATGCCCAACTTGTCAAGAATGCTATTCAACGAGGTGTTGCTGCTATCGATGCTACTCATTTGTCACGATCTCCTGACTTAACCCTTATTTGCCCATGCTGATGGTGCGCATCATCAAGGCGCGCAATGTTGACACAACTTCGACATTGTTCTGATACTGTCGGCTTGCTTCGACCATCTCGATCATTTCCTCGTTTTCATCAACCGCAGCGCGATAAACAAAACCATCTTTGTCGGCTTGCGGATGATCCGGCATATAGGCCCTTTCAGGGTCGCGCGTGACCGACTCAACACCCACAACATCAACAGTGGAAACACCGCTACGCTTCAACGCATCCGCGAATTTTGTCTCGAACACCGGTTTTAGCGCTTTGAAGGCGGTTTCCTTGCTTCCACTGATGGTTCCGGCGTTGGCAAGGTTACTCGCCACGGTATTCAAACGCACAAGTTGGGCCGCCATGGCCCGGCCGGAGATGTCAAAAATGTTTTTGATCTCGCTCATCACTCGCCCCGAATTGCCGACATCAGGCCACTAATACGACGGTTCAAGAATGAAAGTGTGGTTTGATACCGCACCACGTTTTCTGAAAATTCCATTTGTTCAACGGCCAATTCAACGGTGTTGCCATCCATCGACGGATTGATCGGGTCACGGAACTGCAGGCGGTCGCGAACCGGATTGATCGCTGTTGGCAAATGTTGACTATCCGTAGTGCGTAATGGGCCGCTGCCAATATGTCGGCTAATTTCCGCATCAAAATTGAGATCGCGCGCCTTGAAGTTAGGCGTCGCCGCATTGGCTATATTAGAAGCCAACACGTCATTACGCCGTGAACGCAAGGCTAGTGCCTGCGCGTGAAAATCAAGATATGATGCAATCTTGTTCATTTCTGCCAAAACTCCGGCCTATACCAGATAATAAATTCGTCACCCGACACCGGGGATTTGGTGTGAAAATTGCAAATAGGATGCCAAAACAGCGATGAGGCAAAAAAATGAGCAGAGTATCAATCAGCACCGGAGCAGGCCCCGGATCATCTGTTTCCTTAGCGCCGGAAACGATCCGTATTCGCGACGCGCTTATCGAAAAATTTATGGGTGAACCGGTCGATACGATGAATCAGTTCATGTCACAGGCCTTGCAAAGAGAAACTGACGAGTTTCGTCGGTTGGGCATTTTGGCAGCACGCATTTACATTCTGCGCCACCGAATTACCAATGTTCAGGAATTTAATCGGAACCCAACTTTAACAGCTGTCCCTGAAATCACCACAGCGTCCCTCAATGCGGGTCTCCCAGGGTTTGATGAAACCGCCACGGACGATAGCGGCGACAGCGACAATGAACCCAATATCGTCTGGACCAAAATACAGATGCGTGAAGCTGGTGAGGTCAATGGTGTGCGCTTTTTAGCCGGCACTATTATTGATGCAAAACAGCGAGATGCCGAAAAGCTGGTTAGTTCCGGTCGCGCTGTCTACATTGACGAAGACGGTAAGGAGATAGCGACAGGCAAAAATGATGCAACGGCAGGTGACACCGGCATGGCAGAATCTGAAGCTTTATCAGAACAAGAGGATGCTATACCCGCAGCTAACACCAAGCCTGAAAACGCCGACAGCACCAAGGACCCAAACGACGACCTTGATGATGCGTCGAATCCCGAAGCCAACAGCATCGATGAAGATGCTGCCAACAATCCTGACGACACCAAAACGCAGTCGTCATGACGTGGTCACGCTTTGTTAAATTGAGCGCTATTTCACTGATCACCATAGGGCTGACAGCCTGCCCTGCGGAACGGTTTCGTCATGAAAAATATCTTTGTCATAGCCCGTCATTGAACCTTGCCGAAATCACCGTCAATAAAACAGCCGTCGGCGACACGGTAACGGTGACAACATCAAGAGGTAATGAGCAAGGCACGATAACCGAAGCCACCGAGAATGAATTGCAAATCAACTTTGCGGGCCACCCCATTCATATCAACCGGCAAGATGCGGTAATCACAATTTTCAAGAACAAGCGTTACGCCAGAATAAAATGCAAAAAAACCGTCTTTACCATGTAAAGGACGCGCCCGCAGCGAACAGAAGTGTCTAGGCAACCAGCATCCAAAACCAGTACGTTATTTTGCCAATCCATGAAATTTGACAATGGCTTCCGCCTCATCAAGGCCAATACCGGTTGTCAATACGATCTCATTGGCAATGGCCCCGCTTCGTGCCATTTCAATAGCCTTTGATAACTGGTTCTCACCGCCAACCGCGCGGACCAGACTAGCCAACTCTACACGGCTTTGATCCATCAATGCTCTGGTTTCAGTCTGGGCGGTCTCAATCTTGCTAAGCCGCTCGGCCAACGATTCAAGCGCCAAATGCAGCCGAACCGATTTTTCATTGATCTCGGCAGCCATCGCAGACACCTGTGCCAACCGCTGTCCCAACAGACGAAGTTTCGCCAATAAATGAACCGCGCCAAAGCCAATCAGCAAAAAAATCAGCGCAAAAACGGTAACGACAATGATCAATGAAGGGTTTTCAGACAAAAACGTAACACCGGCCATTAACAAAATGTCCAAAACAATGACAACGCAACTAAGGCCCTAGTATGGGTCTCAATCCTGCTGTTCGGCAATAAATTTTTGCAACCCTGCTGGAATATCGGCCCGGTCACGGGCACGCAGGGTCAGTTTGTTCAATTTATCAACAACACGACCAAGCCGGTTACGACGGTCTTCGTCCATCCCTTCGGCAAGATCAGGGCCTAACGGATTAGCGGCCAAATAAGCCTCCAAAGCCTGGCAACGCGCCGCAAATTCGGCTGCGGTTTGACCATGCGCAAGAAGCACGTCAAGCATAGGCTCAACATGCGCGATAACCGTGTCCAACTGGTCTGCCTTATCCATGACGGACCTTTTCAGTTCAGTCTTTCATTTCCCTGTAAGCATCCATCAAAGCATCAGTAATACGATCAATATCGATCGGGTAATCACCGCGCTTGATAGCCTCTTTGATCCGATTGACATTTTCCATGTCGACCGGCGCGCTTGAAGCCATCTCCTTGACAACCGACTGGTTGTCTGTTGATTTCAGACTGACCGTATCATTTGTCATCAAGGCAGATTTCACGCCATTAAGGCGCTCGGATTTAGCCGCAGAGGTGTTATCTACCTTGCGCGGTTCCATCCGGCTTACTGCATTTTTAATACTTTCAACCATCTTCATTGACCTCCGATACTCCCGTAACGACGGGCTGTTGGAATTATTTAGTCAAAATACGAATTTTTTTTCGGGATACAGCAATGCCTTCGACATGCTGCCCGCTTTTCTGGTTTTTAACCCCGACAATCTGTCCAATTTGTGCATTTTCCAGCGCTATTCCGGTGCTGGCCACGGTCACATTACCAATTGTTGTTTCGATTAAAACAGTCTGATCTTGCTGGATATCCCAGAATATGTCCAAATGGCGCGCTAGCAAAACCTGATTGACGCCTAATGTCTGCTTGACCCGGCGGCCTACCACATCATTGAGGCGTGTGAAATGCCCGACATGTCGTCCCTGTGCAACAGGGACCATAACCAGATCGTCAGCTTCCAAAATTTCGCCCCGACTGACACTGCGCGCCAGAGACAATACCTGAATATTGTTTACGTCAGACAGGTCATCATGAGCGCGCCTTGTTGGCAAGCCATCTTTATCGATACGCGTGCGAACCGCAATTTGAAACCCGTCGGCATCAGGACAAGTTAATTTGACAGTGCGGTAATCGCCAAACATCGGCGCAAGCTGCATATCCTGACGGCATGCGCGAAACTGTCGGTTGTCAGCCAAAATTGGTGCCGATTCCAACCCCTTTTTTGCCAATATGGTGTTGATGTAGGCTTTCAGCGTAGCCCCGCTCACTGTCTCGCGCGCTATCGCCGGTGTTGTTACCACTGCAACCAAAGCCGCTATCGCTGCCGTTACCCTGACCATATTACCCGCCAAAGAAGAAAATTTCGTCGCGGCGTTGATTACCCTGTACCGCCTTCTCTGCCGACCCCCTCGCGCCAATGACTAACGCCTGCATTTCATTGACCGACGGCAGATGCAATGTTTTGTCAGCATACAGAAAATGTGGGTTACCCCGGACAAATGCATGACTATTCAATTGAACAATGGCCATTTCAACAAACTTCATATTCAAACCGCTGCCGTGATAATAGGTCGCGATGATATGGCCTAAGGTCTCATCTGTCATAACCTTGTGGGTTTGCGTGAAATCCGGGTCAATCCGGAACGGATGATCAACCGCCGCACCAGACATTCCGGTGCCGCCGCGCTGTTGGCTGTAATCAAGCACGACAATCGGCTCTTGTGCCGCACTCGCCTGCGCCAAAAGAACAATAGCTGTCAGGCAAAAAACAATGAAGCGCATCAATTCATCTCCAAAAATGTCACAGCCTTGCCATCCAATTCAGCCATCTGGCGCTGCGTGTTCAACGGCACCAGCTCCGCACCGTCAGAATCCGCCTTAACAACCCGCATAACACTCCAAGCAGCATTATCTCCAGATACCACACCCAAACGGTTTATCGCCACACCATGGCGTGTCCCAAGGCGGACATGAAGCCTGTTGTCTTTCTGCTGCATGACAGCATGAAGCGGTGTACATAGAATGCGATCACTCAAATCAGCAGCATGGATTGGCACAAGGGCCATAAGCTCTTCAACAATACGTGAACGTCGTGGCTTGGAAAGAACATCCCATACCCGCACCATCGTGTCACGGCCAAGGGCGATGGTCGTCTGGTTCGATACAGTCGTCAAATAATCGTATTTTTCACCGGTATAAATCTTGCTCTGGACAACAACCTCGATGAAATTCTCCCGGCTCCAGATGTCTCTTTTGGCGCGCGGTTGAAGCACAATCTGGGTTTCAACGGCAAAGTCTCCTGGGCGCACTGTTGGCATCGGTTGGGTCAAAGCGACGTAGCGAAAGCGCTGGTCTTGTGTCAGCTCCTTCGGTTTCAAAACGGTAGAGAGCTGCTTTTCCAACGATAATAATTTATTACTGGACAGACTGTCGATTAAACGTCTGGTCATGTTATGCGGCAGATTAACAAGCCACGCCGGCGCGTCCTGCGATACGGTGAGACGTGGCGCAAACATCACAATGTGACCATGTGTGCGGCTGAAACAGCCATTTTGTTCAACTTTGCCAACCGCTGCCTGAATTTGCACTTCGTAATGCAGGTCGTCATACAGCTCGTCAATAATCGCGTAATCCACAATCTCATTCGATGGTCGCACGACAAAATGGTCATCTAAACGTGTGTCCGCTTGCACGGCACTAAAGCCGTTAATTTTTGCGCCGCCGGTTAATGCTGCCTGATACAGCGCGTCTTCCAACGCGCGACCCTTTGCTGTCTGCACATCCTCACCAGCCACAATAGCCGCACGGCCGGTTGCCTGAATAACCCTTATCAGGTCTTCAGCCGCCACCGCATGTGGCCCGCCAAAAAGAGCAAATGCCACGCTAAGAATGGTCAGGACAACAGCTGACATTGACTACACCGTGCGCCGCGCGGTTTTCAGCAGATAGCCAATGGTCTCACGATCGATCTCAAGGACAACTTCATATGTATCGGTTCCGGTTGGGTTGATTCTTACCGTCCGCGCGCCACGGATAGTGCCGGCAACGACACCACGGAACGTATCGTTTTGCACCACAAGGTCGATAACTGTCGTGCTTGAGTCCACCTGCAACCCATGGATTTGTTCGGCAAGATCACGCATCGCAGCCATGCGCGCAGACCGAATAGCCATCAGCCGTTTTTGCGCCTCGGTTCGGCCGGGTTGTGACGATGTTACCGCATATCCCACGGCGGTCAGGGTCGGGATCGTTTCGGTGCTGGCATCAAGAACGTCCTTCAAATTAACAATCGTCTGTGTTTGTGATGCTTCAAGGGTGGCTATTTTATTGCCATCACCTGCTCCACCCACATGCTGGCAGCCAGTCAAAAGCCCCACGCCGACAGCCAAACCTATGGCTGATTTCATGAATTTGTGCATCTAACGCTCCGTCCGTCAAAACTATTACGCCAATCAAGCATGCATTTTTCATGCCAAGGGGCAGCACTGGCCGCTGACGGCAAAGAGCTGTGCCAAGTTTCGATCACAGACAGGATCAATCTACATAGTGCCCCCGCTTGGCACGCTTTTTGCCTCTTCAGCTGGTCGGACGATTTCTTGGCCCAAGAAAACCCAGCGAATGCTGATTAAAAAATAGAGAATAAATTTATGAATTACATACGTTTAGATCAATTCCGCAAAACGGCAAACCCTCCTCACAGCAAATTCTGTGACCTGCTGGGCATGCCCATCAAAGGGAAACTGTCATGATTATGACACTGCAGCGGTTGGGATTAGGATCGTTTACGCACATGCTGTCTGGAATGATCGTGTCGATCGGCATTTTGGTGTTGGTCGCAATGATGGTTCTTCCGCTTCCCGCGTTTCTCCTCGATACATTTTTCGTGACCAATATTCTTGTATCCTTATTGGTTCTGATGGTGGCTCTTCACACCTTTCGGCCATTGGACTTCTCTAGTTTTCCGAGTTTATTGCTGATCGCCACTGTGTTGCGATTGGGCCTTAACGTCGCCTCGACGCGGGTTATTTTGGGTCAAGGGCATGAAGGGTCCGAAGCTGCCGGCAAGGTAATTGAGGCATTTGGTGCCTTTGTCATTGCCGGGAATTATGCTGTTGGTATTTTCGTTTTTATCATTTTGGTCATTATCAACCTTGTTGTGATCACCAAGGGTGCCGGACGCGTGTCCGAAGTTTCGGCTCGTTTTACTTTGGACGCCATGCCTGGCAAACAAATGGCAATCGATGCCGACTTGAATGCCGGTGTGCTGACCAGTGAAGAAGCGCGTGAACGGCGCGAAGACATCGCCAAAGAAGCCGACTTCTACGGCGCTATGGATGGCGCCTCGAAATTCGTCAAAGGCGATGCCATTGCCGGCATTTTGATCCTTGCCATCAATATTATCGGTGGGCTGATCATTGGCATTTCACAACATGATCTGGCTATTTCAGATGCTGCCGAAACGTATATTCTGCTATCAATCGGTGACGGGTTAGTCGCCCAGATACCGTCATTGATGCTCGCCATCGCAACAGCAATCATCGTGACGCGTGTATCGTCCACTCAGGATATGGCGGCTCATATTGGTAAACAGGTCAGCCTGTCACGGGCGTGGTTACCGGTATCGGCGGTATTGTTTTTGATTGGCCTTGTTCCCGGCATGCCGAATTTTATCTTTCTGATTGCCGCATTGATCGCCGGCACCGCCGGTATTGTCATGCGTCGCCGTGAATTGAATCCTGCTGCCGAAGCAGAAGACCTTGATGACATGAAGGCAGACGAAACAGCCAGCAAACCAGACCAAATCAACCTTGCCGATGTTACCGACAATTCAGCCTTGTCGGTACAGCTTGGCTATGGATTGATAGAAATGGTAGACGAGGCTTCAGGCGGACCGCTGATCAACCGGATCACCGGTATCCGAAAGCAAGTGTCACGCGCCCTTGGATTTGTAATACCGCCGGTTCGTGTTCGTGATGATATGGCGCTTGGTGCAAATGATTACCGTATCAGAATAGGCCAAAGCATTGTCGGCGAGGACAGTATTTACCCCGACCGGAAGTTGGCTATTCCGGGCGATACCAGCAATGTAAAAATTGCAGGTATAGAGGTCAAAGACCCAAGCT
This sequence comes from uncultured Candidatus Puniceispirillum sp., assembly GCA_964648035.1. GTDB lineage: Bacteria > Pseudomonadota > Alphaproteobacteria > Puniceispirillales > Puniceispirillaceae > UBA3439. The sequence continues at coordinate 9,048 of CAZYKI010000026.1, forward strand.
TTGGCATGGACGCCATATGGATCGAACGGCATAAAGAAGCCGAGGCAGAGAGTAACGGCTATGTGGTGGTTGAACCCGAATCTGTGTTGGCGACGCACCTATCGCAAATCATGTACAAGTTCGCGCACGAAGTCCTTGGTCAGGATGATGTACAACAATTGCTGGATAATCTGGCGCAAACTTCACCAAACCTAGTCGAATCAGTTGTACCAAAATTGGTACCTTTGCATGCGCTAACAGGTATCCTAAGCACGCTTTTGGCTGAACGGGTGCCAATCAGCGACCTAAGAAAAATCCTTGAAACCTTGGCCAATATGGCTGGCCGCAATCTTAGCATCATTGAATCAGCCGAGGCGTTGCGTCCCGGTCTAGCCGGACTTTTGATCCAACAGATCGCGCCCTTAAACCAACCTTTACCGGTTATCACGCTTAGTTCCGAATTGGAACATATGCTGATCTCGATTGCGCGTCAGAGCAATGACGGCAGCTTACTGCTGGATAGCGGCTTGGCAGAACGGCTGATCAAATCGGTATCCCAAGCTAGTGAAAAGGCATCGGCTGACGGACGTCAGGCCGTATTGGTCGTCTCCCCACAAATCCGCCGGCAACTATCAACGATCATTCGCCAACATATTGATGATCTTCCGGTGCTTGGATTTACCGAATTACCTGATAATCGCAAGATTTCGGTTATCGCCACCATCAGCGGTGACACTGATGACAAACTGGAAAACAAATAACCACGCGGCAGCACGCCGTTCATCCAACAAAGGAGGATGACAATGCCAACTTTGACCGTTCAAGCCAACGACACCGCAACCGCGATGGAGGAAATATGGGATAAGCTTGGGCCCGACGCGATGATTGTCTCGACCAAAAAGCGGCAGGGCCGCGTGTTCATGGAGGCGACAACAGAAGTGGCAAATACATCCACCACACCGCCCATCACCGAGTCGTTCAAGGAAATTTTCTCGGGCAAAATGCTTGGTGATCCCGTGGCGGCACGCGCAGAAGCGGAAACTGCACCCAGCCTGCCATCGATGAAGGGTGATCTGGCACGCGTGCAAAAGGATATTGCTAGGCTAGAATCTTTGCTGTCTGGCTTAATTATTACAGATCTTGACGGCATCAACCCTGACCTTATCGGAAGCACCCGTATTCGGCTTCAACAAGCCGGGTTCAGCCCCGCTGTTTTGAATGATCTCAAAACTACCTTCGCTGGCCTGTCTTACGAAGATGGGTACCACGCCTTTTTAGCGCGTTTAGCGACCAGACTAGTTGATCCAAATGCGGAGTCGATTCTCACCAAGCGTTTGATCTTTGTGGTCGGTGCCACAGGAACCGGCCGCACCACGATGGCAGCCAAGCTGGTTGCCATGTTACGAGACGCACACCCGATGAAGGAAATCGTTGCGGCCAGTTTGAATGGTAAAAACACGCCAACCCAATCTGACTTGCGGGGATTTGGCCGTCTGTTGAATGTTCCTGTATGCGACTTGAGCATCGACACACCGGAGTCAGATTTCGACAAAATGACCGACTATGACGTCATGGTTCTTGACGTTACCGCATCGCCTGAAGAGGCATGCCAAAAAATTCAGAACATCAAAACGCGACTTGGAACACAGGACATTGCCACAATTTTGACAATGCCCGGAAGTACGAGCCGGACGATGATTGATTTGACCCTTCAGAAATTTGAAACGTTGCACCCGACGGTGGCTTTAACCAAACTTGATGAATGTGAAACAACACCTGCCGAATTTTCAGCTTTGGCTGAACAGCAAGCACAAATCGGCATCCTGTCGGGGACAAAATCGGTGATCGGGGCGGCAATGTTTGCGTCGGAAAACATCTTGCTGCAATATCTAATAGAAAATTTCACAGCTGGTCAGGATAATGACAACATTGTTCTGTCCGCAGAGTAGGTAACATGGCAGTTTCAATAGCGGTCACCAGCGGCAAAGGCGGCGTTGGCAAAACCAATTCAGCAGTCAATATGGCCTTAGCGCTTGGCAAAGCTGGCCAGCGTGTCTTGCTGTTTGATGCTGATTTTGGGCTTGCCAATACGCATATCATGCTGGGCTGCAACCCCACGAAGACCGTTGCCGATTTTCTGAACGGTACAGCTTCATTGGAAGACACCATCACCGATGTGGGTGAAAATGTACAATTGATCGCTGGCGGTTCGGGTTTGGTTGAACTGTTAAAGATTGATGATACAGCGCGATATCGTATTGTTACCGCCCTTTCCAATTTACAGGACAAGATCGATTATATGATTGTCGACTGTCCGGCAGGTGCGTCAGACAGTACGCTTTTCTTCGCGAATGCGGCAAATATAGTTCTGGTCGTTCTTGTTGCCGAACCAACGAGTTTCCTTGATGCCTATGCTTTGGTAAAGGCGGCTCATCTCGAAAAAGGCGTCACCGATTTCTCGGTCTTGGTTAATATGGCGGACAGCGCCCGGACTGCCGAAATAAACTTTTCCAAATTTCGTGATATCGCGATGCGCTTTTTGGACCTGAAATTGCATTACGCTGGATCAATACCGCAATCTACCGCAATCCGGCGATCGATTGTGCAACGCAAACCCATCTGTGCCGGCGAAACAGACACCGCATTAGCCAAAACATTTGGGTCCATTGCCAAGGATTTGACCACCGCGCCACATAGTCGGCACGACGCGGTCAAATTTTTCTAACGGGGGCAATTGATGAACACGGTGAAGCGTGACCATTATGCCAATCAAAAGAACGATGTTGATGATCTTATCAAACGTCACAGCGAGCTTGTCCGAAAAATAGCCTGGCAAATTCATGGGCGAACCAGTCACTTAACCGAGATCGAAGACCTTATGCAGATTGGGTTCACCGGTCTTATCAATGCGGCGCAGCAATATACGCGTAAAGAAGGCGCAACATTCAGCACCTATGCCAGCATTCGCATCAAAGGCGAAATCATCGATTATTTGCGGAAAAGCTCAAATTTATGCCGCACGACAATCCAAATCAAAAAACGATACAATCAAGCCCATAGCCAGCTCGAAAGCCAGCTGATGCGGCAGCCCACCTCGACCGAGATAAGTCGCAAGCTGGGGATGAGTGAGGCCGAACTACACGAATGGGAAAGAGCGTTTCAAGCCAACGCACATGACTCACTGGATAATGTGTATGATCAATTTTCTATATGGTATGCGTCCAGCGACGACTCGCCTGAAGATCTGATGGATCAACAAGAGCTGCAAGCCTTGCTAAAAGATGCATTGCGGGAACTGCCAGAAAAAGAAGCGTTGGTCATCCAGCTTTACTATGTCGAAGAGCTGAACGTCTTTGAGATCGCCGAGGTGTTGGAGGTGTCGACAGGCCGCGTGTCGCAAATTAAAAAATCAGCCGTCGCTAATTTACGCCGCATGATAAATGATGCGCAAGGACTCGGATGAGCGTGGCCAGCCCCGCCTTTGACAGCGTGTCAGATATTCAAATGGCGGTGCAAATCGCCGAGCATAATTTGCATCACTATCCTGGCACCGAACGAATCAACATCACCCTGTCATTGATAACCATCGCCCGCGGGTCCTGCACCATGCTTGTACGCCCCGATGCGGGTGTTGGAACTGCGGCGTCCGGCCAGATTCATATACCGGCAGACAGGGCTGTTATGTCAGCCTATGTATCACTGGGTAGGGATGATTTTCAAAATTTGGTTGGATATTTACGGCACCCAGCGCCACGCCCGATTACCGTTGTGGTAAAGCTTGATCAAAATCTTGCCGTTGACGAAAAGGGGGTTTTGTTCATTGACGGGCCAGTTGACGCGACGATAACTGATTTATTCTGGTCATTCCCGTTACGCTAACACGACTATTTATCCGAGTAGCCGGCGGATCATTTCGCCTTCAGACTGCATCAACCGCGACGAGCCCGAAAAGGCTTGCTGTGCCTTGATCAGCTTGGCCATTTCATCGGTCATGTCAGTATTTGACATTTCCAAAGCCCCAGAGTGAATCTTGCCACGTCCGTCGGCAACCGGCGCGCCTAATTGTCCCTGGCCAGAGCGCGGATTTTCACGAAACAGGTTCTGCCCAACAGGCGTCAGCAAATTGGCATCAGCAAAAGTAGATAAACCAACCTTGCCCACTGCAAACACCTGATCAGGGCCATAACTTGCCTCAACCGTACCGTCCGAACGGATTACCACCCCGGTCAGCGCAATATCATCCAGTGATTTATAGCCATCAGCCGTAATCACGCCGGCTGCCCTTGGTGGAATGCGGAACATTGTCCCAGTAGAGGACATGAGCTTATACCCTTCAGTTGTGGCTATATCACCATCCCGGTCAACGCTGAATGAGCCATCACGCGTGTATAATTTATTGTCGAGACCTGCATTTGTATCGAGCAGCGTGAACATCCCCTGCCCTTCAATTGCCAAGTCCAGCACATCACCTGTTTGTTTCAAGTTACCTTGCGAACTTGTTACCCGTATTTCAGGGGTTATCACCCCGGACCCAACACGGTTCCCAACACCAACCGAAACTGACGATACATAGACATCAGCGAAACTAGTCTCACGCTTTTTGAACCCCGTTGTGCGCGCATTCGCGATATTATTCGACGTCACGCCAATATCACTCATGGCTGCACTCATCCCGCTGCGAATAACTGAAAGCATTAACGTTGTTCTCCTGAAAATGTCATGCTTCGGGAGCAATTTCTGTGCCAACTGGCCAAGTCACTAGCCACGGAGGCGATGCGGTACAAATATTCAAACTACGAACGCATTGTATAAATCTCTCTTGTTTCTGGTCGTTTGATAGATCATAGTATCAGGCTGAAATTTGGGGTAAGCCATGCCGAATAAGTCAAGTACAGCCATCGTACCGGTGCGGAAAAATTTGCCAGCGGTCACCCGCAAGTCGGCGGCTAGAGGCCGCACCGAGATCAGCGTCCCCTTCACGCTTTATGATGGGGAACGCCATTTCACTGACCGTGAGGATGTGCGGCAGAACCTGCCGGATATTTTGGGGCGGGCGTTGGCACGCACCTGGATTGATAATCAGTTCCGTGATTTGTTTGAGCAGGATCCGGCCGGATCGCTGGCCGATCATGGCATTTACCTGCCCGACAATATGTCGATTGAATTTCAACGCAAGCAGGCTGATCGGCCGCGCATTGTCGTCTATGAACAGCGGCCCGATTCCAAATTCAAAGTACGGGTTTTGTATTTACAGCTTGTGATGATGGCGGGGCGCTGATGCCCGCGCGCCGGACCAAAGCCGGCCCATGGGTGACGCGTGCTGTTAGCGTTGTTGCCGCATTATGTGTTGCGTGGCCGGCATTGGCCAATGCGCCAAGCGAAACCGAGAACGCCGATTTCAAAAAAGCTGTCACCGCTGTCAAAAACAAGGACTACCCGACAGCGCTGGAACTGTTTGAAATTCAGGCCAAAAATGCCCGCCATGACGCCCAATATAATATGGCGGTGCTGCTACATGCCGGCAAAGGGCGCCCCCGCAATTATACCACGGCGCTATATTGGGCATGGCAGGCCCAGCTTGGCGGTATTGAAGCGGCGGAAGATCTGGCTGATGATATCGTCGATATCCTGCCACCCAAGGAAGTTGATGATATTCGCAAACAGGTTCATGACGCCTTGCAGGCGCGGATTGACGCCAAAGACATTTGGGCGATCCCACAATTGGCACGCTACCATACCGATATTGTCGAAGAGGCGGATTATGTGAACGCCTATATCTGGTATTCAATCGCCGCCGCCTTGAACATGCCAGACGCGCATGATCGACGCGATGATGTTGAAGGCGAACTGGCCGATAAAGATTTGGTTGACGCCCAAAATAAAACGGCCGCGCTTTTCGACAAATACAACTTCACGCCTCTACCAGCGACCGCCAAGGGAGGAAAAAATGGGAATTAAAGTGCAATGGATTATCGATGGTGTGATGGAAGTCGACGCCGCCACCCCCGATGCCGCTGAAGCGCTGGTTGATGAAAAACTGCGCGGCTTTATCACCGCCAACCCCGAACTAACCGAACAGTTTGGCGCCACCGCCATTCAGGGTCATGCGGTCATTGAAACAGCCGATGATTAGCCAAAACTATCCAGCAATTCGCTGATCGTTTTTTCCAAATCATCATTGTCATTCTCGATTTGCGTGATTTCCTGACGCAACTCTTCAATGCGCTGCTTGCGCTTTTCCATCACGTCGCGGATTTCTTCCAAAACCGTTGCCAGCCGCCCGCTGAGGTCGGCTTCACTGACATCATCTTCGGCCATCTTTGCATTGTCCCTTATCGTTTTCTGGTGTCGCTTGCTGGCGGTAACCGCCGCGCATTTGCCACTGGCTGCTATATCTAGGCATCTGTTGCCATCGGCACAAGCCTTGCAGATACTGTGCCAAGACTGCCACCAATGAACAAGACCGTCATCAATGAACAGGACAAACATGATCACCCAGAACCGTTACTTTGTCGGCATTAGCACCGTCATCATGGCCCTTGGCGCGATAATCACCACCGCAACGGCAAGCCAGCACCACGCGCTTGATACCGTACCTTGCGACATCAAACTGATTTTCGGCACTGACAATCAGGGCATGTCGACCGTGTCCTATGATCTTGAATTACAGATATCCAACCGTACCGGTCGCGTCATTTCCGATATATCGGTCTATTGGCTAAATGCGACCAAGGATATCATTGGCAACAGCGATGCAGCATGCGGCCACGTCACCGACAGCCACAACAGCCGGGGTATCGCGCCGGGGGAAACCGGCGCGTGCCGCCGCACTGTGCAAACCGTTGGTGGCCGGCTCCTTGACCGGCTTGGACAAGAGACATGGACCAACATCATCAACGCCGAGATGCGGAATTTCAAACATGTACGCCACTGCGCCGTGATCGGCTATCGTTTTCAAAAGACGCCGGTAAAAACCTATTAACGGGCCTATTGCGCGGATAAAATGGACCAAGATACGGCCAATCGCGGGAATTACCGGGGATATGGACAGCTTGGCACCAAAAATGCTTAAAACGAACAATCTGGACCAATAGCAGAGCCGAATATTATGGCAAATCAAAGCCTGAAAGAACAGATTGAAGCGGCAAAATCCGCCTTGGCACGGGGCGCGGTCACCGCGATGCCGGCTGTCGAACCACCAGCACCGCCGCTGCCTATGGCGCTGCCACAAGCCCCCGACAGCACGCCTGTTGCACCACCAACAGCACCGGCAGCAGCAACGGCAGCTTCCCCAATAACAGTAACCGAAAACGGTTCCACCAACAGCGATGACATGACCGTTTTGGCCGCCCGTGTCACGGCGCTGGAAGACCAATTGGCGTCAAATCAGCGCGAC
>CAZYKI010000026.1:16522-18180 GCA_964648035.1 uncultured Candidatus Puniceispirillum sp.
TTTGGCCGCCCGTGTCACGGCGCTGGAAGACCAATTGGCGTCAAATCAGCGCGACCTGCAAACGCTGATCCGCAAGATTCGTGAAATTACCCGTGTTCAGCAGGATGGCCCCAGCGCGAGCAAAACCGAAACAGGCCGCGCCGCGCGGCCCAAATGGCGTAAAATTATCTCTGCCATACTTGCGATTGCCGCTGGTAGTGCGATTGCCGGTGCCTATGTCCTGATGCCTGACCAAATGGCCGTTGTCAGCGCCGACATTTATGCACTTTTCAGCGGGGCGGTTCAGCAGCTTGGTCAGTTGACAGGCCTCAAGTGATATGGCTGAGGGCGAGACGAAACCAAGCGGGATCAAGCGCTTTATGCTACCAGCCATTATCGCCGGTCTGGTGACAGTGGTGTTGGGGTTGTTTGTACTTGGCTATACCAGCCTGACCGTACCAGACCCTATCCCGGACGATATTCACAGCCTGATGGCAAAAGCCAAGCAAGACGCAAAAGACAAGGCCGCCGCCGCCAACAACAACGGTGAGACCGGCGATATTCCGGACAATGCCGATATGTTGCCCGATGGTACATTTGATTTTGCTAAATTTCGCTATTTCACCTTCCCGTTGCCGTTTGTGACAAACCTCACAAACGGGTCGGGGACCCTGACCACAGAAATCGCCGTTGCCACCTATGCCACCACTTTCAAAGGTGAACGAACCATCAATCAGCTTGAGACTTTCAAGCCGAAATTGCGGTCAAAAATCAACCTGATTCTGTCCGACCAGGGGATTGACACAATCGACAGCCCTGCCAAGCGTAACGCACTGGAAGCCAAATTATTGGCCGCAGTCCGCGAGGTCATTGACGGCAAGGCACCAACCGAGCCAAGCGCGATTACCGACCTGCATTTCATTAAATTTGTGATCAGCGGCAGCCTTTAATGGCTGGCCCCGGCAAATGACAAAACCAGCGTTTCAAACGCTTTATTTTCTTCCGGCGACAATCCGGGGCCTGGCCGATCAGCGATGTGATTATATTGGACAGCTTCATCCGGAAAAGACCAGCGCATTTCCAAACGGTTGTGACGGGTCAGGCGGAATTCGATATTGATATGCAGCGGGTCAAACAGCGCCGAGACGCGTTTTTGAAATTCGGCAACATTGAAAATCTGAATGTTCTTGGGAAAAATCACTGACCGCTGAACGCTGGGCTTGGGCTCTGGCGCGCCGCCATCATCAAGGTCCAAATCAAGGCTGAGTTGGCGGGGTAAAGCCTGTGTCGGGGTAGAATATGACGCCATGAACGCTGGACACTCTTGCTGAAGCGGAGATTTTCCAAGACTGTGGATAAGTTAGCTGAAACCGGGATATTCGTCAATATCGCGAAGTGGTTACAGGCTAGATTGATCTGTGGATAAACGCCTATAACAACGCCAGAAAATGGTTAATTATAGCATGGCCGGCCGGCGTTAACGCAACCCAACCCACGCCCAATAGACCAAGCACGAGCCAGAACAGAAATTGCTGCTTGGCACGCATGCGCCGGATTGATTTACCAGCCGGACGTAGCGTCTTTGTGTCAACCTGTGACAACAGGTTAATCAATTCAAGCGTATGTTTTTGATGAAGCGCGATAGCGCCCTCAAGATGCTGAACCCGCCCCTGCAATGA
>CAZYKI010000026.1:18280-22230 GCA_964648035.1 uncultured Candidatus Puniceispirillum sp.
GTCGCCGCGTCAACTGGCCCTTGCTTGCGGTGAAAAAACTGAAATTCAGGCTCTGGGCCGTGAGGCTGTGCAGGCATAATAGAGGCGGCAGGCTGAGCGCTGTCATTCGCTGCAGACGGTAACGCTGTATCGCCAAGGCCACGGCGCGCCGCCTCAATCTGGGCGCGAAGCCGGTCTTGTGCCGTTGTCTGACTCATTGAACCAATCCTGTTTGCCCGTTATCAATCGCAGATTCGCGGTCAAACTGCAAATTTCCTGCCAAGCCAGCACTGTCGCGTCAGCCTGTCATAGCAGCATAACGCCACGGCTTGGGCGGTCAAACGGACGGCTTTACCGCGCGGAACACCTCTAACCAGTGATTGGTGGTATAACCGACATGAAAGCGGCTATGATCAACCGGTGATGCCAGCCAATCCAAAGGATCATAGCCTTCTTCCGGCCGTTGCTCGTCATCCGGGTCGGCACGGCGCATCGGCCGCGGTTGTGGCGACTGACCCAGTTCCTTTTGGATATGCATCAACTCATTCATCATCACGCCTATGGTAACGGCGTAAAAATGAATGATGTTAGCAACACCGCCGCCGCCGCGGCGCGTGACTAGACAGTATTAGCCATCAGTGGTGCCCGGACAATCCAGCCACCACCAAGCAACCGCTCAGGATGGGCGCCATCATAAAGGGCGGCGGCCTGCCCGGCGGCAATTCCATATTGTGGCGCGTCCAACCGTATAATCGTTGGCGCTTTATTCGCATCAACCACGGTGGCTGGCATGGCCGGCGCGGTATTACGCAGCCGGGCCAGAACCGGTGTGCCGTCAGCCGGTATGCCATTGATCCAATTGACGTCTCCTAAATGCACCTCGGCACAGGCCAGCATGCTTTGCGGGCCGACAATCACCCGATTGGCATCAGCATCAATACCGACCACATAAAGCGGCCCTTCCGATTCATCAACCCCGGCACGCCCGCCAATCCCAAGACCGCGGCGCTGGCCAATCGTATAATCAATCACCCCGTTATGGCGCCCAACGACACTGCCATCGACATGCACAATATCGCCGGCATCAACCGCCCCGGGGCGCAAGCGGCGCACCACATCACCATAGCGACCATTCGGCACAAAACAGATATCTTGACTGTCCGGCTTGTCAGATACCGACAAGCCAAATTTGCGCGCCAAATCGCGCGTTTCATCCTTGCCAAGACCGCCCAGGGGAAACCGCAAAAAGGCCAATTGTTCCGGCGTTGTCGCAAACAGAAAATAGGATTGATCCTTGGCCGCATCGACACCACGGCATAAATAAGTGCCGGTCGCATCACACATGCGTTGCACATAATGTCCGGTGGCAAGGCAATCGGCATCAAGATCCCGCGCGGTCGCCAATAGGTCGGTAAATTTGACTGTCTGGTTGCAACGCACACAGGGAATGGGCGTTTCACCGCGCAAATAGCTGTCGGCAAAATCCTGCATCACCTGATCATGGAACCGGCTTTCATAATCAAGGACATAATGCGGGATACCAAGACGCGCTGCCACCGTCCGTGCATCATGGATATCAACCCCGGCGCAACAGGCGCCTTTGGTTTGCACCGCAACACCATGATCATAAAGCTGTAATGTGATGCCTATCACATCAAAGCCCTGATCGTGCAGCAGTGCTGCCGTAACCGATGAGTCGACCCCGCCCGACATCGCCACGACAACACGCGTTTCGGCCGGCGGCTTGGCAAACCCAAGCGGGTTTACCATACCGGCACCAGGCGTGTTATCAGGGGCAATGGCAGATGACATTTTTAAGTCCTCAGGCCTCCTCGGGAATCCGCACCCGCAACCCATCAAGGGCAGGCGACATTTCAATTTGACATCCAAGCCGGGATGTTGCGGCAAGCCCCATCGCCAGATCGAGCATATCCATTTCATCTTCGTCCGGGGCGCCGGTTGCCGCAAACCAGTCAGCATCGACGATCACATGGCAGGTCGCACAAGACAGGCACCCGCCGCATGTACCTTCGATCCCCAATCCGGCATCACGGCCCGCTTCCATCACCGTGACGCCGTCCTCGACAGTCACCTGATGTTCCGTGCCGTCCGGCGTCACAAAAATGATATTCGGCATGATCAATCCTCTTTCATCGCTACTTTTTTAATCGCCGTCAGAACCACACAGCGGACGGCCCACGCCGGTTAGTCGGCTTGCTTGTACAGGCGCAAAAAGACATCTGCAAGCTTTTCAAAATCAGCCTGCTGGGTCGCCCAACCACCCGAAATGCGAATAGCTTCGGCCGCCCGCGCCCCGGCATTCATTGCTGTCAGCACATGACTTGGCTTGACCTTGCCTGACGAGCAGGCCGATCCGGCACTAATCGCCACCTTGGCAATATCAAACGCCATCACCATCGTTTCGGCTGTCTTGCCAGCCGCTGCCACACAGCTTGTATTGCCAAGCCGCGGGGCTGCCTTGCCAAAAATCTCAATCCCGCGGCGCGCCGTTATCAGTTTGGTTTCAAACGCATCGCGCCAAGCCGCCATCCTGACAAAATGGCCAATATCGCCAAATGCATCAGCCGCCGCCGCGCCAAAGCCGGCAATGCCGATCAGATTTTCAGTTCCGGCACGGCGGCCCTGTTCCTGACCACCGCCTTGAAGAAGCCGTCCTGCCATTGCCCCCGGCCGCACAAGCAAAGCCCCGACCCCGGTCGGCCCGCCGATTTTATGCGCGGACAGGCTGGCAAAGCTGATACCAGACTGGCCAAAATCGATATGGGTCTTACCGCAGATTTGGACCATATCACTGTGAAAGGCGATACCGGCCGCCGCCGCCATTTCGGCTATTTCGGCGATAGGTTGCAGCACACCGGTTTCATTGTTTGCAGCCATGATTGACAGCAATGTATGCGCGGCAGCCGCCGGATCAACAGCATCAAGAGCGGCTTTCACGGCCGGCAACGCAACAACCCCGTTTTGATCAACCGGAATAATGGTTGCTATCTTGCCATGCTGCAAAACCGAATCATGTTCGATAGCGCTGGTGATAATGTGGCTAAAACCACTGAACGCGATATTATTGGCCTCGGTACCGCCGCTGGTAAATACCACATCTGCCGGCCGGCATCCGGCCAGCGCGGCAACCGACTCGCGCGCTGTTTCAACAATCAACCGCGCCGATCTTCCAAACCCATGCACCGATGACGGGTTGGCGGGCGGCCCCATTGCGTCTTGCATGGCGGTGGCCGCCGCTGGTCGCAACGGCGTCGTTGCGTTATTATCCATATAAAGACCGGTCATCGAAAAGGCCTTGGACCGCGTCAGCGATCGGTTTTGGGTTTGGCCTTGGATGCTGCCGGTTTTGACACCGCGGCGACCGAGGCGACCCCTAGCCGGTCTTCAAGGTTGGCAATCCGCGCCCGCTGGCTTTGCACCTCGTCAACAAGCGCCTTGATCGCGCGTTCACGCGGATCAAGATCAGCCGCTTCATCATGCACCGCATAGGGCATAAAATCCGGTCCAATGTCTGGCAACGCCTTGGCTTTACTAAGCTGACGTGCCGGCACACCGACCACAGTCGCACCTTCAGGGACATCCTTGGTCACGACCGAATTACCACCAACACGCGCACAGCGATGCACCGTTATCGGCCCGAGAATTTGCGCGCCGGCCCCGACGATCACATAATCGCCAAGTGTTGGATGGCGTTTGTTGTCACGCTGTTTGTCGGCATCAACCGCCGGCATCACCCCGCCAAGCGTCACATCATGATACAAGGTCACCTCACGGCCAATTTCCGCGGTTTCACCGATCACGGTTCCCATGCCGTGGTCGACAAAAAAGCCCGGGCCGATTTTCGCCGCCGGATGAATTTCAATGCCGGTCAGCAGCCGCGCTGTCTGCATCAGCAGCCGTGGCAGGAAATGAAGGCCCATGCGCCACAACCGGTGCGACAAGCGGTAGGC
>CAZYKI010000027.1:0-21520 GCA_964648035.1 uncultured Candidatus Puniceispirillum sp.
GGCTCGACCAGTTCCAACGCCATATCATCCGGCAGGCCGCCGACATTATGGTGCGATTTGATCGTCACCGCATCGCCGCCAGCGGCCGAGATGCTTTCGATCACATCCGGATAGAGCGTGCCTTGCGCCAAAAACCGCGCATTGTCGATTTTGGCAGCCTCGGCATCAAACACCTCGATAAAGCTGGCGCCGATGATCTTGCGCTTTTGCTCTGGGTCGGTCACACCGGCAAGCCGGCCCAAAAACATCGCCGACGCATCCTTATGGACCAGCGGGATATTGTAATGGCCGCCAAACAGCGCCACCACCTCTTCCGCCTCACCGGCGCGTAACAGCCCATGATCGACAAAAACGCATGTCAGTTGATCGCCAATCGCCTCATGGATCAGCACCGCCGCGACCGATGAATCGACACCGCCCGACAGGCCACAAATCACCCGCCCATCGCCAACTTGGGCACGAATGGCCGCAATCGCCCGGGTCCGGTAGGCGGCCATCGACCAGCTACCACTGCAACCGCAAATCCCCAGCGCAAATCTAGACAGCAAGGCGGCGCCTTTGTCGGTATGCACCACCTCAGGATGAAACTGCACCCCGTAATAGTGCCGCGATTCATCGGCGACCACGGCAAAGGGCGCACCGGCCGACGTCGCCACCACCGCAAAGCCATCCGGCAAGGCGGCCACATGGTCCCCATGGCTCATCCATACCGTCTGCTGGCTGCCAACCTCCCAGACGCCGTCGAACAGCGCGCATGGCGTCGCAACATCAAGCACCGCCCGGCCAAATTCGCGACTTGTTCCGGGTTCGACCCGTCCCCCCAGCTGGGCGCACATGGTTTGCTGGCCATAGCAAATGCCAAGCACCGGCACCCCAAGATCAAACACGATTTGCGGCGCACGCGGCGTATCGGCAGCGGCGACCGAGTTCGGGCCACCAGACAGGATAATGCCGTTGGGGGCGGCGGCCCCAATTTTGGCCGGATCGGTGGTGCAGGGCAGAATTTCAGTATAGACCCCGGCCTCACGCAACCGCCGCGCAATCAATTGCGTCACTTGCGAGCCAAAATCGATAATCAAAATCGAGTCAGACATTATTTTATCCTTTGCCATGATCAGGGGCGATCATCGGCTTTATCATCCTTGTTAGCGCTTGGCCTTGTCCCGGTCAGTTCTACCGCAATCTGGCCTGAAGAACAGCCACGAAAAACCCATCACACCGATCACGCCCCGGCAATAGCTGAAGCATATTACCCGGCGTTGGGGGGCAGACCCCGCCGCCAGCCGCCCCAACCGTTTCATCCCATACCGCCGCAATATCGGCCAGTTCCAGTTCAGTAGCGGTGGCCAGCAGCCGCTTGATCTGGTCTTGTCCTTCACTGGCAAGTACCGAACAGGTGATATAGACAATCCGCCCGCCCGGCGCGACCATGGCGCGGGCTTTATCCAGCAAAATAGCCTGTGTCTGCTGCCGTTCGGCCAATATGTCCGGGGTCAATCGCCAGCGGGCATCGACCTGACGCCGCCACGTTCCCGACCCGGAACAGGGCGCATCGACCACAACCCGATCAAATTTGCCACGCCATGACCGGTTCGACCATTTGTCGGCCACATGCTTGCGTTCGACATTGTGAATGCCGGCCCTTCGTAGCCGCGCCCCCGCCTTATCAAGCCGGTCGGCATTGCTATCAATGGCCAGAATGCGGCCCTTATTGGCCATCGCGGCGGCCATCACCAACGCTTTACCACCGGCCCCAGAACAAATATCGGCAATCTGCATGCCGGGCCGCGCATCACACAGCATCGCCGCCAGCTGAGAGCCTTGGTCCTGCACATCAAAAAGGCCCTTTTTCCATTCGGGCAAATCTTCAAGCCGCGCCCGTTTTTCAAGCCGCACGCCCAATGGTGACAGTCCGGTCAAATGCCCCTTAAGGCCGCGTCCGGCAAGCTGGTCACGCAAGGCCCGCCGGTCTGGCTGGCGCAACGGGTTGATCCGGACATCGGTTGGTGCTTCATCCGACAAAGCCGCCAGTTCATCATCCACCGCCGCGTTATCCAGCCCGGCAGCGGCCAATCCGGCGACCGCGTCATCCAGCAACCAGCCCGGCCATTCCCGCCTTACATGGTGCGGCATGTCGGGCCGTGTCAAGCTGGTCGCCGCCAACCCCGCCACCCATGCGGCCTCGGCCTCCGACAAGGGGGCTGGTGCATGCGCGGCCTCAGCGGTAAACAGGCTGGGTAAATCTGCGGTACGTTTATCAATCAGCACCAGCGCTGCCAGCACCAGCGCGCGCGGTGTTACCGCCACGCCCGCCGCATCAAGATGCCAGCCAAGCCGCGACCAGCCCCGCTGGATCGCCCAGAACAAGGCGCTGATCGCAGCCCTGTCACCCGACCCGGCATAGCGGCGCCGTTGCAGGTCAGCGCGCAACCATTGGCCGGCCTGCCGCGCCGCGGCGGCGTCGCCCGCCGCATCCATCGCGTGCAAAATATCGATCACCGCGGCAATACGGGCAGCGGGGGTCATGACACGCGATCCCTTGTCAAATACAGACCGGCTATTTGACCTGTCATTCCGTCACCATCCATGCTGGCACGCCACCACCAAACCGGTCACATGCCGGGGCGGTAATTCGGGGCCTCACGCGTGATCGTCACATCATGCACATGCGATTCAGCCAAGCCGGCACCGGTAATCCGCAAGAATTTCGCATTGGCCTGCAAATCGGCGATGGTCTTGTTGCCGGTATAGCCCATCGCCGCCCGCAAACCGCCAACAAGCTGATGAAGCACATTTTCAACCGGTCCTTTATATGGCACTTGGCCTTCAATACCTTCGGGTACCAGCTTTAGTGGCTGTGAAATTTCGGCCTGAAAATACCGGTCGGCCGAACCGCGCGCCATCGCCCCGGTCGACCCCATACCGCGATAGGCCTTATAAGACCGTCCTTGGTGCAAATAGACCTCGCCAGGGGTTTCATCGGTGCCGGCAAGAAGCGAGCCGACCATCGCCACATCACCGCCAGCGGCAATGGCTTTGGCCAGATCACCCGAATATTTGATCCCGCCATCGGCAATCACCGGAATATCTTGGCCGTGGCATTTTTCTGCGGCATCCATGATAGCTGTCAATTGTGGCACGCCGACGCCGGCCACCATGCGCGTGGTGCAAATCGATCCTGGCCCAATCCCCACCTTGACCGCGTCAGCGCCGGCATCAATCAACGCCTGTGCCCCGTCAGCGGTTGCCACATTACCGCCAATCACCTGCACATGATTGGCCAGCTTGCGGACCGCGGCAACAGCGCCAAGCACCCCTTCTGAATGCCCATGCGCGGTATCAACCACAATCACATCGGCGCCGGCCTCGATCAGCGCTTCAGCGCGACGAATCCCGTCAGGTCCCGCACCCGTTGCGGCAGCCACCAGCAGGCGGCCCCGGTCATCCTTTGACGCCAGCGGGTGGTTTTGCGCTTTTTCCATGTCTTTAACGGTGATCAGACCGACACAAGCGCCACTGTCATTGACCACCACCAGCTTTTCAATGCGGTGTTCGTGAAGAAGGCGGCGTGCTTCATCAGGGGCGGTGCCATCGCGTACGGTGACCACATCGCGGGTCATCAGATCGGCTACTTTTTGGCTTGGGTCGGTCGCAAAACGGACATCCCGGTTGGTCAATATGCCGACAAGCCGATTATTGTCTTCAACCACCGGAACACCGCTGATCCGGTTCTGTTCCATCAAATCCAGCGCGGCGCGCAACGATTCCTGCGGCGCGATGGTCAGCGGGTTAACCACCATGCCCGCCTCAAATTTTTTGACCTTGGCAATTTCCATGGCCTGTTCGGGGATGGTGAAATTCTTATGCACCACACCGATCCCGCCGGCCTGTGCCATCGCAATCGCAAGCCGATGTTCGGTTACCGTATCCATAGCAGCCGAAATCAACGGGATATGAAGACGTATTTTACCGGTCAGGCGTGTCGTGATATCGGCATCCGATGGCAAAATGGCCGATCGCGCCGGTTCCAAAAGCACATCGTCAAAGGTAAAAGCATCGCGAATTTTCATGGGAGCCTTCCGTTACTGCGGTGGCGGCGAACTATAGTCAATGATCTGGCCGATGGATAGAGGAAATCGGCGAGGGTCAGTCGATTAAACGGCCACTCGGATCACGGCGCCCCGCAACAATATCGGCCGCGATATCATCCGCCCGGCCCTGCCCGTGAAACCCGGTGGCAAGCACATAGCTTTCAACCGATTCGGCACGGCTTGCCGCCGGTTTGACATGCCGCACCGTTTTGAAATTGCGCCGCATCACATCAAGAACCGACTTTTCGGCTCCCCCCCGAAAACATTTGGCCAGAAAAAACCCATCCGGCGTCAGCACATCAAGGGCAAAATCAAGCGCCGCCTCAAGCAGGGCGGTGGTTCGCAAGTGATCGGTAGCCCGGTGCCCGGTGGTGTCGGCGGCCATATCGCTCAGCACAGCATCGGCCGCCCCGCCACTGGCGTTGCGTACCTGTTCCAACATGTCAGGATCGGTCATATCCCCTTCAAACAGGGTCGCCCCAACCACACCTTCGGTTGGCAGCAGATCAATACCAACCAAGCGGGCGGGACCGCTCCCCAATTTGGTGCGGATCGAGGCCACTTGAAGCCAGCCACCAGGCGCACAGCCAAGATCAACAATCGACATACCCGGCGCAAGCAACTGATACCGATCATCAATCTGTTCGAGCTTTAACGCCGCCCGCGAGCGGAACCCCCGCGCTTTGGCTTCGGCGACAAACGGATCATTCAGCTGCCGGGTCAACCAGCGCTGGGATGATACCTTGCGGCCACGCATTTTCTTGGGCTGACGGGTCAGACCGGTATCATTGCGATAGCTGCGTCCGGACGGACCCTTTTTGCCACTTTTGCCATTATTTGATTTTGACGTCATGACTGGTTATCACCAATCCCGTTGCATTTGACAAGCCCGCCCGGCATTCCCAGCCCCCAAACCCGACTTGCCGCGCAAAATTCGCGCCGCGGATCAGTTTCGACTGGCAGACGCCGCTGTTTTGACTAAAGTTGGAGGCATGGCCATGCACCCTTATTTTGACCCTTTATGCCCAGGCGTGCCCGACACCGGCATCGCCAGCCACGCCGTGATCAGCGATCTGACGAGTCGTCTCGAAACAGCCTGGCCAGATCGTGATTTTTTGCCCGAAACACTAACCACCGTCGCCAATTACATTGCCGCCAGCCCGTTTTTGCAGCGGCTTGCGATCCGTCACAGTGCAGATATCGGCCCCTGCCTTGCCGGCGATGCCGCACAAAGATTTGACAGCGCACAGGCCGATTTCAGGGCGGCGATGGCCGATGTCAAGACTGACGCGGCGGCGATGGCAACGATCCGCCAATGGCGTGGCCGCTCAGCGCTGATCGTTGCGCTGGCTGATCTTGCCGGATTGGCTTTGGTCAGTGACCAAATCCGGATGTTGAGCGATGCCGCCGACAGCGCGCTTGGCGAAACCATCGGCTATCTTTACCGGCAGGCGGCACAGCGTGGCAAGCTAGCCTTGCCAGCAGCCGATATGCGCGGCTGTGGATGGACCGTTTTGGCCCTTGGCAAACTGGGGGCTGGAGAACTTAATTTTTCGTCTGATATTGATCTTATCATGCTGCATGATACGGCCAGATCGCCCTTGGCAACACCCGATCAGACCCAGCCATTTTTTGTTGGCATGACGCGTGACCTGATCCGTCTGTTGGGGGCGGCAACAAGTGATGGCATCGGGTGGCGGGTCGATTTACGATTACGGCCAGATCCCGGCGCGACCGCCGTCAGCATCGATATTGAGGCGGCTATTGGCTATTATGAATCAATCGCCAGAACTTGGGAACGTGCCGCCTTTATCCGCGCCAGACCAGTCGCCGGTGACCGCAATCTTGGCGCCAGCTTTTTGCAACAAATACAGCCTTTCATCTGGCGAAAAACCCTCGATTACACGGTAATGGAGGATATGAAATCGATGTTGCGCCGCCCGCCCCAAGGGCATGGCTGGCATGGATATAATCTGAAGACCGGTAAAAACGGGATTCGGCAAATTGAATTTTTCACGCATGTGTTACAGCTTGTCACCGGTGGACGGGATCCGGCCTTGCGACACCGCCAAACGATCGCCGCCTTGACCGAACTATCCGCCCGCAACTGGATCGAAAAAGATCAGGCCAGCGCGCTTGCGGCGGCATATTTCCAGCTGCGGCGGGCCGAACACCGGCTGCAAATGATCGGTGACACCCAAACCCACAGCCTGCCACGCAGTGATGAAGATTTACTAAAATTTGCGCGGTTTATGGGGCACCCCGACATCAGGGCCTTTACTGACGCATTGCAGTCGGTCTTGACCCTTGTCGGCGACAAAACCCGGCATGATCTGCTGACCGCCACCACCGGCACCGACGCCGATGATTCGGCGGATTTTACCAGCCTTCTTGATGATTATGACGCGCTTATTGGCTGGCTTGGCGACCATGGTTTTGCCCGGCCGCGCATCGTGGCCGACACCCTATCCGGGTGGATGGCCGGACGTATCGCCGCCACCCGTAGCGACCGGGCGCGCAGCTTACTGAACCGCCTGATGCCAGAAATCTTGCTGCAATTGACCGCGGCCAGTGAACCCGATGACAAATTCGCTGCCCTCGCCCAATTTATCGAGGGGCTACCGGCAAGTGTGCAAATTTTTTCACTGCTCGATTATAACCGGCATTTGACCAAATTATTATGCGATATGTTGCTGTTGTCACCGCATCTTGGCAACCAGCTTCGGCATCATCCGATGCTCTTTGACCTGCTTCTCTATCCGTCCTTTTTTGACCCCTTGCCGGATAGCGCCAGCCTGACCCGCACCCTGCAAGATATCGCCGCCGCCCATGACGCCGAACAAGCCCTTGATGCGATCAAGATTCAGACCCGTGAATGGAAATTTCGCATTCAGGTACAGGCGCTTAGCCAAACCATCGACAGTGACAGCCTTGGCCGCGGGCTGGCCGCCATCGCCGAGGCCACGGTTGCCACCCTGCTGGATCTGGTGCGGACCGACATGACCCGCCGCCATGGACATATTGACGGTTCGGTTGCGGTGGTCGCGCTTGGCCGGCTTGGCAGTGGCACGATGACCGTCACCTCGGATCTCGATCTGCTGGTGCTGTTCGATACCGCCGATGGCGCGATGTCTGATGGTGCTAAACCATTGGGGGCGATTTCCTATTTCGCCCGCCTTGCCCAGACCCTGACAAGCTGGCTCGGCACGCCAACCGCTGAAGGGGTATTATATGCGGTTGATCTGCGCCTGCGGCCAGAGGGCGAGGCTGGCGGCATTGCCACGTCGCTGAACCGTTTTACCACCTATTTTGCAACCGATGCGTGGTTATGGGAAAAGCTGGCCCTGACCAAAGCGCGGCCGGTGGCGGGCGACAAAGCTTTTGGCGCAATCATTACCACCACGATCAATCAGATCACCAACCAGCCGCATGCCATGCCAACCATCGCGGCGGCGATCGCCGATATGCTGAACCGGCTGCAGACAGTCCGCAAACCCCAATCACAGTGGGATTTGCGGGCGCAG
This sequence comes from uncultured Candidatus Puniceispirillum sp., assembly GCA_964648035.1. Taxonomy (GTDB): domain Bacteria; phylum Pseudomonadota; class Alphaproteobacteria; order Puniceispirillales; family Puniceispirillaceae; genus UBA3439. The sequence continues at coordinate 7,616 of CAZYKI010000027.1, forward strand.
CAAGGCGGGCTGACCGATCTTGACCTGCTTATTCAGGGATTACGGTACGGCTATGGAGATTTATTCACCGACACCGGCCAATCACAGGCCGAAATCTTGGACAGGCTGAAAGCCGCCGATCGGGTGGATGATACGACCTATGACACATTGAGCAGCGCCAGCCGCCTGTTTGGCGAGCTGCATCACTGCCTTCGCCTGACCTTTGGCAACGCCGCCAAGGTGCCGGACCCGATGCCACCCCCCTTGGCCAGCTTTATTCTGACGCGGATGGATATCGCCACCATCGACCAGCTTGCGATAGAGCTTGATGCGGCCCGCAATGCGGTCGCGCACCTCATGAAAACAGCCTTATCGCCTGCATCCCCCTGTCCGGATATTGTTACGTCATAATGTTGAAAAAACGACCTTTCAAAAACGTATTTGAGACAGACCCGAAACCCATCGTGCCGTTATCACACGATCAGCGTGGCATAGGGTCAGCAAGTTACATGTATCTTGACCAACAGCCAGCCGATGTAGGGACGCGTTTCAACCGATACGAAACCGGGATGTGGTGGTGATGCTACGGGCGGTATTGTCAAGCTGGACATTGTTTTTTGGCCTATTGCTGATTTCTGCCGGCAACGGGCTTCAGGTCGTGCTGCTTGGCACCGGGGCCAATGATGCCGGCTTTAGCAATATCGCGACAGGTATTGTGATGTCGGGCTATTTTGCCGGCATTTTCGCCGGATCGATCATCGTGCCGCCGATTTTGGCCAAGGTCGGGCATGTTCGGGTTTTTGGGGCGATGGCGGCCATTGCGTCATCATCCGTGCTGGTGCATGCGTTGCTTGCTGAACCGGTTTTATGGACAATGATGCGGTTTGCCAGCGGTCTCAGCTTTGCCGGAATGTATATCGTGTGTGAAAGCTGGCTGAACGATCAGGCGACCAACGAAACCCGGGGTCAGCTATTATCGCTCTATATGATTATCAATATGGCTGGCATGGGTCTTGGCCAGATGATGATTTCGCTGGGCGAAGGCAACAGCACAACATTATTTTTGATAGCGTCGGTAATGGTATCGATCGCGGTGGTCCCCATTCTGGTGACGGCCGGGGCCGCCCCAAGCTTTGAAGAACCCGAACGGATCAGTTTTCGGCGGCTGGTTCAGGTATCACCCCTTGCCGTTGTCGGCATGGCGCTTGTCGGGCTTGTGATCTCGATGATTTTTGGCATGGGGTCGTTTTACGGACGGTCAATTGGGCTGAGCAACAGCGAAATTGGCACATTCATGGCGTCGATTACCGTTGGCACATTGCTGCTGCAATATCCGGTCGGGCGGCTATCCGACCGGTTTGACCGGCGCAAAGTCATTTTTGTGGTATCAGTGGTGGCGGGAATCGCTATCGGGATAGGCAGCTTTTTTGGCAAATCGCAATTTGCCTTCCTGCTGGTTTCGATGGTGGTGTTTGGCGGCCTCAGCTTTTCGCTTTATTCATTGTTTATCGCACATGCGAATGATTTTCTGCCCCCAAGCCAGATGGTGGCGATGTCATCAGGCCTGCTGATGGTAAATGGCGCCGGCGCCGTGGCTGGGTCGCCGCTGGTCGCAACGATCATCGAATTATTCGGCACCAGCAGCTTTATGCCAACAATCGCCAGCGTGCTGTTCGCGACAAGTGGCTTTGTTCTCTATCGGATGAGCGCACGAAGCGGGGTCCCAACCGAAGCGCAAGGCAGTTTCGTTGCGATCCCCGATTCATCACTTGGGATGGCGGTTACCCTGAACCCCGAGGCAGAATGGGTCACCGATGAGGGCGACAGCAACGCCGATGACCCGTTCAAGGACAACCCCTATGTGAATTGATCGCCAATCCGTCTTGGGCCGCCAGCTGCAACCGCGGTGAGAGTGCCGCCCTTGCTCATAGGTGCGCCACCCATCCCTAGGCCGACCAGAAGCCACCATTTACCCGGATGGCCAACCCGTCAAGACAGCTATACCGGTCGCCAAAAACATGGCCGGATAGGACATAAAACGGTTACGCCACAGATTCTATGTATTAGTATTTACTAATGAACTGTATCACCATCATCGGGCGGCGACTTGGCGCGGCTTTATGCCTTCTTGTTATCGGCGCTACCGCAACCGTGGCGGATGATCTGCCATGGTCGCTTGGCGGGCGCGTTGTGGTTACCGCGGTCAGCGATGGCGACACAATACGCAGCGGCCAGCTCCGTATTCGGCTTCACGGGATTGATGCCCCCGAACGCCAACAGCACTGCACAACGTCTGACGGGGCGCGCTGGGCATGTGGCAACGCCGCGCGGGACGCGTTAAAGACGCTGGTGGCCAGTGTTGCGGCATTGGACTGCCAGATTACCGATGTTGATCGCTATGGCCGGTTGATTATGCGGTGTTTTGCCGGCGAGGTTGATGTTGGCGCACGGTTGGTGCGGGCTGGCATGGCCTTGGCCTATCGGCGCTATGCCGATGATTATATCGCCGATGAAGAGGCGGCGCGCGCCGCGCGTTTGGGTCTATGGGCTGGCCAGTTTGATGCGCCGTGGGACTGGCGCCGGTCAAAGCAACGCTGACGCACACCGGCAAAATACCAGTTAAAAAATACCAAGTTGACGTAATTCCGCCACCAGTTCGCTTGGCAGTTCAGGGCTGTCCGCGGCGCCAAGATCGGCCGGGGCATCGGCCAGCTCTAGATACCGCCAGCCCTGAAACACCCGCATCCGTGTCGGCACCACCGGCACCAGATCATCGGCCAAAACAAGACCGCAAGCCGGCCGGCCATCGGCCCGGACCACATCAACAATATCCAGAATGCGTTGCCGCGCGGTCATCACCCCTTTGATGATCCAATAGATAGAGCCACCATCCACTAATTCAGCGGCGCGGCGTGGATGATTGCGGGTCACATGCATCACCCGGCCCGCCTGCTGGCGGCGCATTATTTGCCATTGTCGCAATTCGTCTAGCGACCCGGTCCCCACCGACAATTTCTTCAAATGTACCGCCATTGGGCAAGACCGTCACTGTTACATCAAATAAAGGGCGGCCAACCCTAAAAACACGAAAAAACCGACAATATCGGTGATCGTCGTCACAAACACGCTGGACGCCACCGCCGGATCAATGCCGGCCCGCAACAATCCAAGCGGCACCAATGTACCGCTAAGGCCGGCGATAAACAAATTGGCCAGCATCGCGACCGCCATCACCGCCGCAATCTCGGCATTGCCAAACCATAGCCAGGCCAAGCCTGCCGCCAACACGGCGAAAATCCCGCCATTCAGCAAGGCCACCACTGCCTCGCGAAACACAAAAAGCCGGACCGATAATGTATCAAGCTGCCGCAAGGCAATCGCCCGTACCGCCACAGTTACCGTCTGGGTTGCCGCATTGCCGCCCATCGAGGCGACAATTGGCATCAAAATCGCCAACGCGACCAGCTGTTCGATGGTCGCGTCAAAAATGCCAATCACCACCGACGCCAGAATGGCTGTGCCCAAATTGATCAGCAGCCAAGTAGACCGGCCTTGCAGGGTTTCCCACAAGCCTGACCTGACATTGGCGTCACCCACCCCGGCCAACGCCATCAAATCCTCTTCGGCTTCTTCATCGATCACATCGATCACATCATCAATCGTGATCATCCCAACAAGCCGGTTATCAGCATCGATCACCCCGGCACTGACCATGCCGTAGCGGCGGAACAGCAACGCCACCTCTTCCTGGTCCATATCAACCGGCACCGACCGAAAATCGCTGTCCATGATTTCAACAACACGGCGCGGCCGTTGCGCGCACAAGAGTTTGCTAAGCGCCACCTCGCCAAGCGGCTTGCGGGCCGGATCAACCACAAAAATAAGGTAAAATTCATCGGTTTGAATTTTACCGCTTCGCAAGAAATCAATGGTCTGCCCAACCGTCCAGAATGAGGGTACAGTCACAATTTCCCGCTGCATGAGGCGGCCGGCTGAATCCTCGGGAAATGACAGCGCCTCTTCAACAAGAACCCGGTCCTCGGCCGATAAGGCGGCCAGCACATCGGCCAGCGCGTCATCTTCCAATTCCTCGATAATCTCAACCGCATCATCGGTCGACAAATCATGAAGTTGACGTGCCAACGCCTTGGCGCCCATGATCTCAACCAGCGACTCGCGGGTGTTTTCGTCAAGATAGGTCAATGTTTCGGCGTCAAGATGGTCGCCAAGAAACCGCACCAAGGCACCCGCCGTCCGCACCGGCATCCGCTCCAACAGATCGGCTTGATCCGCCGGGTGAAGCGGCGCCACCAATGTCCGGATTCGCCGCGCATTACCCGCCTGCACCGCATCGATAATTGCGGTTTCAACTTTGGGGGTCAGGCCATAAAGGGCCGCCAGCCGGTCTACCTGCTCGTCTTTGCGGTCGGTCCGGTCGCTGTGTTCGGGCTGCTCGTCACTATGTGCCATCGGCCGATCACCATTCTGCTAAAAGTTCCATCAGGACGTTTTTTTCGGCAAATAACAGCCGCCCCGCATAACAAACCGGCGCATCGCTGTTCCCGCCACGCATCATCCAGCACCGCACCAAGCCGGTGGACCATAGCATAAAAACACCGCGCCATGAAGCGAACAGACAGCGCAAAATCGATCAAATCCGGCTTTGAAATTTTATTTCAAAACCGCTTATCGGTAAATTTTGTAATTTTATTTCAAAGCCAGCAGCCAGTCCCTGCCGCCGGCAGACAGCGTCAGCCCATCGGCGAGGTCGGGCCGAGGTCATAAAGACCGATTCGCCGCAAGGGGCCATCAAACCGCAATTCATGGCCAATTGGGGGATGCGCTCTTTGGGTACATTCCATCCGCTCGCACACAGCACAGCCAACACCGATTTCATCCAGCTTTGCCGATTTCGACAGATCCATCTCGTCGGCATAGATCATATCGCGGGCATGATGGATTTCACAGCCGAGGGTCACCGCAAAGTCGGGAGATTGGGCCAAGGTTGGCGACCACAGCGGCGGGGCGGTACGGGCCAACATGAAATATTTCTGGCCATTCGGCAATTCGGCCGCCTGCGCGAGGATTTTTTCCGGGGTACGAAACGCTTTATGCATGATCCATTTCGGACAGGTGCCGCCATGGGTGGCAAATTGCATGCCGGCGGCCGCCAGACGTTTCGAGATATTACCCGCATCATCAACCCGGATAAAAAAGAACGGAATACCGCGCGCATTCGGCGCATTTAATGTGGTCAAACGGTGACAAACCTGCTCAAAACTACAGCCAAACCGCCGGCCAAGCAGTTCCAGATCATAGCGCAAGCTTTTCGCTGACTCCAAAAACGAGTGATATGGCATGATCACCGCCCCAGCGAAATAGCCGGCCAAGGTGATTTTGAGAAGCGACACCGCCTGCTGGTCTTCCATCGCATGGCTTTGACAGATCTTGTCAAGCAAGGCTTGCTGGCCAAGAAGCGCAATTTGTACCAAAAGGTGAAATTGACGTTGCGGCCGGCGCAAGGCCTCGCTCAGCAAAATCTCGCGCCGGTGAAAATCATGACGCCGCAACTGGTTCCGCATCACCGTGACCGGCATAATCCGGGTCCGCAAACCAAATGTTTCGCTGACATAGGCCGCCAGATGCGCCAAATTACTGTCACCAGTAAGGCCAAAATCACTGGTCGTTTCCAGCTTGGCCGCTTGCCGCAAATCCTCGGCGGCGTCTTCAAGTTCGGCAAAGTAATTATTGGCCTGTTGCAGGGCGGCCCGGACTTTTTCAACGGGATTGCCCACAACGCTGATACCGCCGCCATCCCCTGCCGTGACCTCTAATTCATCGCGCACCTTGCGATAGGCCTGATAGAGCGAAATCAAACTACGCGCCGCGGTCGGCGCGGCGGTGATCATATCTTGAATTTCACGGCGCGGCACATGATCATCAGCCAACAGCGGATCAGCAAAAATTTCGGCAATTCCGGTAGACAATGTCGCCGAGTCATCCTCGGCAAAATCTTTGAGGTCAATGTCGAAATTATTCCCAAGGCGGAGTAATAACGCCACCGTCAGCGGTCGCTGATTATGTTCCAGCAGATTGAGATAGGACGAGCTGATATCCAGCGTCTCGGCCATCGCCGTCTGCGACAAACCAATCGATTGGCGAAACCGGCGCAGCTTATGTCCAACGAGTATCTTTTCCTGCATTGACCAGGTTCTCCCCACCTCTGCAATCACCGTGATAATGACTAACAGCAATGACAAAAGCTGTAAACAGAAAGTGTAAATTTTTTACAATTTTCAAATTTTCACCATTTTCATTGCGAAGATGCCGTCCAGCCGCTACCCATAATACCAGCTTTTGTGATCGTGACTGCACCGGCAAACTGGCTTGGGGGAGTTGGATTGGACGGTACAGCGCACCACAAAACAGGACCGGGCCGAGACCTCTCGCCCGGTCTTTTTTATGCTGATCGTCTGGGGGCTGATCGTCTGGGGGCTGATCGTCTGGCCTTATACCAATCTTCGGGCGAATCCGGCGCCGCCGGCGGTAAAACCATGTCAGTGGCGTGCCACGATCAACACCAAATCGGCCAGATTGGTGCCGGTTGCCCCCACATCAAGCAACTGGTCATGCGCCTTTAGGTAATGATAGCTGTCATGACCAGCCAGCGCCGTTGCCGCAGCATCGGCATCAAAGGGTTGGCCTGCCGATAAAAGGCCACCGGCGGCATCGGTAGGCCCATCCCGCCCGTCTGTACCGCCGGCCAAAATAGCCCAGTCAGCAAGACCGCCAGCCGCATGTAGCGCACTGGCAAAGGCCAGCGCCAATTCCTGTGACCGGCCGCCAAGGCCGGCAGACGCCGGATCAAGCGTCACCGTTGTTTCGCCGCCCGCCACCAAGCCGACCAGCCGTCCGGGATGGCGGCTTGCCCCGTCCCGCACCAAATCAGCCAAGTGGCGCGCCATATCTGCCGCCTCGCCCGCCAGTGCAGGGGCGGTCAGCATGTGCAGCCCGGGGCACACCGATTGCACCGCCGCTTGTGCGGCGGCCCGACAATGGGCATTGCTGGCAAGGATATGGGTATCAACATGGCGCCAGACAGGATCATCAGGGCGCACCGGCGCGGCCACCGCCCCGGCCTCTAAAGACGCCAAAAATGACGGCACAAAATCAAGCCGGTCAAGACGATGCTGTTTAATCAGGTCAATAGCGGTCGATAACGGCACCGGGTCGGCCACGGCCGGACCGCTGGCAATCGATTCCAGAACATCACCCGGCACATCCGACAACAAAAATTGGGTGATCCGCGCCGGCGCGGTCAATTTGGCAAGACGCCCGCCCTTGAGACGCGAAAACAACCGGCGAACAATATTCATCGCATGAATATCAAGGCCGCTGGCCAATAACGCGTCATTCAGCGCCTGTTTTTGCGCCAGCCCCAACGGCGCGGCCGGCGCCGGTAGCAACGCCGATCCCCCACCGCTGATTAACAGCAACAGATGATCGTCCGCCCCCAATGATGACACCAGCGCTTCGACCGCCAACCCGGCATCGATACCGCGCTGATCAGGCACCGGATGCGCTGTTGCAAAACAGGCAAAACCAGCGATTTGCCGATGGTTTTCGTCATTGGTGACAACAATCCCCGGCGCATCAAACCCGGCGCCCCGCGCGGCATCGGCCATCGCACCGGCCGCCTTGCCAAGGGCGATGATAGCGGTTGGCACCGCCGCCATATCCGCGCAGGCCTTACGCGTAATCTCAAACGGGTCGCCGGCGGTAAGCGCCGCATCAAAACCGGTTCTTAAAATATTGTGCAAATCATCGGTCATTGTCGGCCACCGCGATTACGGTGCCGGGTCAAGTACCGGCTTGCCGGCAAAAAAGGCGACCAGATTATCGACCGCTTTCATGCCCATCGCGGTACGCGCCTCACGCGTTGTTGACCCCATATGCGGCAAAAACACCGTATGCGGGGCCGCCAACAGCGCCGGATCTATATGCGGTTCACCTTGAAACACATCAAGACCAGCACCGCCAATCCGGCCATCAACAAGCGCCGCAATGAGCGCCTTTTCGTCAATCACATCGCCGCGCGCGGTATTGATAATCATCGCATCCGGCCGCATCAAAGCCAGCCGGTCAGCATTCAGAATATGCCGGGTATCCGGGGTTGCGGCACAGTGCAATGACAGAATATCAGCTGCCGCACATACGCTGTCGACATCATCAAGCTGGCGCGCGTTATAGCCGGTAATGGTAGTGACCGGTGACCGGTTCCAAAACACCACCTCCATGTCAAATCCAAGCGCTGCCCGCCGCGCCACAGCCTGGGCGATTCGGCCCATACCGATAATGCCCAAGGTCTTGCCCTGCAGCGACCGCCCCATCATCTGCGTTGGCTTGCCACCACGCCATTGGCCAGCCCGCAACAAACGCTCGCCATCGCCGGCGCGGCGCATTGTCATCAGCATCAAAGTCATCGTCAAATCGGCCGTGGCATCGGTCAAAACACCCGGCGTATTGGTAACAGCGATACCGGCGGCGCGCGCGGCGGCCACATCGATATGATCAACGCCAACACCGAAATTCGCGATGATTTTGGCACGTCCACCAGACGCGGCGGCAATCACCCCGGCATCGATTCGGTCCGAGCTCCAGGACGCGATCCCGTCATATGCGGTCAGCACGTCAACCAACGTCGCTTGGCTTATCGCCTCGTCGGTCATATTGAATGTCGGCGCAAAATGCTGATAAAGCGCGGCCTCGGCCTGTTCCGGCCAGCGGCGCGTTACATAAATGGTGGGTTTATCGGTCGATTTTGTCATCGCCGCATAGTGCGGTCAAAGCGCCAAAAAATACAGCGCTTTTTCACATGACCCAAAACACCGGTGGCACCGGGCCGGAGCGAGCAAAAAAAGAGCGCCAAACGGCGCTCTTTCCAGATCTTGATAGGGCCAGATCAGCCAGGGATCTTGCCTTTGACGCCATCCACATAATAATCCAGCGTGGTGAACAATTCGCCGTCATTCAATGTCTTGCCGGCAGGCACACGTTCTTTACCGGTATTGTCTTTGATCGGACCGGTAAAGATTTTGTTCTTGCCCGACTTGATATCAGCCGCGGCTTTGGCGGCGGCGGCGGCCACATCGGCTGGCATATTTTCAAACGGTGACAGCACCAGATAATCTTGCGCCATACCTGCCCAGACATTACCCGCCCAATGGTCGGGGCCTTCGCCTGTATTCCATTTACCATCCATCAACTGCTGGATTTTCTCGATGTAATACGGCCCCCAATTATTGACCGAACTAAACAGCTGGGCCTTTGGTGCAAAGGCTTTCATGTCGCTTGATTGGCCAAAACCATAAACCCCAGCCTTTTCGGCAGTTTGCAGCATGGCCGGGCTATCCGTATGCTGGGCCAGAATGTCGGCACCTTCGGCAATATGAACCTTGGCGGCGTCCGCTTCTTTTACCGGATCATACCAAGAATTCACCCAAATCACTGATACCTCAGCCTTTGGATTGACCGAACGCAGGCCAAGACCAAAGGCGTTGATGCCTTGGATCACTTCCGGGATCGGGAATGACGCGATATAGCCGATCTTGTTGCTTTTGGTCATCATGCCGGCAACAATGCCCTGCACATAGCGGCCTTCATAAAACCGGATATTACCAGTCGCCATATTTGGCGACCGCTTATAGCCGGTAATATGTTCAAATTTCACATTCGGAAATTCCTTGGCCACTTTCAAGGTGTGGTCCATATAGCCGAATGACGTCGTAAAGATGATGTCATTGCCCTTTTTGGCCAATTCGCGGATCACCCGTGCCGAATCGGGACCTTCTGGCACATTCTCGACATAGGTTGTCTCAACCTTGTCACCAAAATGTTTTTCGACCTGCTGACGGCCAACCTCATGGGCATAGGTCCAGCCATGGTCACCCGGCGTTGTTAGATAGACAAAGCCAACCTTGACTTTGTCAGCCGCTTCAGCAGCGCGGCTCCCGACCATGTCCGCCATACTGAACATAGCCACACTGGCCGCGGTCAATACCGCACCCAGCGAAAAGAACGATCTTGATTTCATGTTTTCCTCCTCAAAACGAATGATGAAATATCCTGATTCACAATAGGCAAACGCTTAAAAAACAGCCGCTTTATTACCGGCTCCCGACAAAAATGCGGCCAAGACAGGCTGGCGAGTTCGCCAGCGCAAATTCCCGGTTCCGCGCGATAGCCACCAACACCACAATGGTGGCCAGATACGGCAACATTGACAACATTTGTGCAGGCACCGCCCAACCGCGTGCCTGTCCGGCAAGCTGCATGATGGTGATTCCCCCAAACAGCAATGCCCCAATCAGAATACGCGAAGGCACCCATGATGCAAAGACCACAAGTGCCAGCGCAATCCAGCCGCGCCCGGCGGTCATGCCTTCCGACCAATGCGGGGTCAACATCAGCGGCAAATAGGCACCGCCAAGCCCGGCCATCATGCCACCAAACAAGACCGCGCCCAAGCGCACCGCCCGCACAGGATAGCCAAGCGCATTCGCCGAATCGTGGTTATTGCCAACGGCACGCAAAATCAGCCCGGCCCGCGAACGCTGCAAAAACAACGCCACCACAACCAGCATAACCACCGACAGATACGCCAGAAAATCATGCTGAAATAACAACGGCCCCACCACCGGCAGATCAGCCAATAGCGGCACCGGCAATTCATGAAGCCCGTCGATTGTGCCCCCGACAAACGGCTCGCCAACAAGACCAGACAAGCCGGTGCCAAAAATGGTCAGCGCCAGGCCGGTTGCGACCTGATTAGTGGCCAGCCCCAAGGCAAACACCGCAAACACCAGCGCTGTCAGGGTGCCAGCGGCGGCACCGGCCAACACGCCAAGATACGGATTCCCCGACAATGATGTCGCTGCAAAGGCGGCCACAGCGCCCATCAACATCATTCCTTCGACACCAAGATTGAGCACGCCGCTTCGTTCCGCGACAAGTTCACCAGTCGCGGCAAAAATCAGCGGCACCGATGTCAGTAATACGGTCAGAATCAACGCTTCCATAGACCTATCCCCGTGTTGACGACCCAGCCGATCGCCAGCTGATATGATAGCGGTTAAAGGTCTCGCCGGCGAGCAGCATAAACAGCAACACCCCCTTGAAGACGCCGGTCACCACCTTGGGCATGCCAAGCACGATCTGGGCGTTATCGCCCCCAAGTTCGGCCAGCGCCACAACAAGCCCGGCCACAATCACCCCGATCGGGTTAAGCCGCGCCAAAAACGCGACGATAATCGCGGTAAAGCCATAGCCAAAAGACACATTTGGTTGCAGCTGGCCCATGCTTGCCGACACCTCGACCATCCCGGCTAGACCTGCGGCACCACCGGCAATCGCCATCACCCCGACAGTCACAAATTTTGGATCAAACCCGGCAAACCGGCCAGCCCGCGGGGCATCACCCATGACCTTGACCTGAAACCCCAAAATGGTACGCGACAACAAGAACCCACCAAACACCGCCAGCAACAGTGCGCCAACAACCCCCCAATGTAACTGGCCAAACATACCCGCACCGAAAAGATCAACCCGATGGATCAACGCCGCATCGCTATACATCTTGGTCAAAGGAAAGCCGAATGACATCGGATCACGCCACGGGCCGCGGACCAGCCAATCGATAAACAGGGCGGCAACATAGGTCAGCATCAATGACACCAAAATTTCATTGGTGTTAAACCGGACCTTCAACAAGGCGGGCACCATCGCCCATAAAATACCACCGATAATGCTGGCCAGAATCATCGCCGGCATCATCATCCCGGCTGGCAGGTCAGGAAAGCTGAGGGCGACCCATCCCGAAAAGATCGCTCCAAAAATCAATTGTCCTTCAGCCCCGATATTCCACACATTGGCGCGATAACAAAAGACCAGACCTGTCGCGGTAATGATCAGCGGGCAGGCTTTGACAAACAGATCCCCAACCTGATCAAGTCGGGACACCGGCGCCACAAAAAATTCATACAATGCGCCGACCGGGCTGTATCCCAGAATGCCAAAAATACCGGCCCCAATACATAAGGTCAAAAACACCGCAACGGCGGGGGTGATCACGGTTAATGACAGCGGAATATCTTTACGCGGGGTCATGCTGATCATGCGATAGCTCCTGCGGCTTGGTCACTGCCACCCATTAACAGCCCCACCTTGTCTGCGGTCAGACCGGCGGCCGGCATCGCCGCCGACAAGGTCCCGTCATGCAGCACGGCAATGCGGTGTGATATCGCAAAAATTTCTTCAAGGTCCTGTGAAATCATGATCACTGCCGAGCCATTTCGCGCCAGATCAAGCATCGCCTCGCGGATCGCCACCGCGGCCCCGACATCAACCCCCCAGGTCGGCTGCGATACGATGAGCAACCGGGGCGCCTTGATGATTTCACGGCCCACGACGAATTTCTGCAAATTACCGCCAGATAACGCTGATGCCAGCGGGTTGGGCCCGGGCAGGCGCACATCGAACGCGCGCGCAATGGCGGCCGCCTTGTCACGCATTTTGCCAAGATCGACAAGACCGCCACGCACCGTGTCATTCAACGCATGGTTGGTCAGCAACGCATTGTCGGCCAACGACATCGACGGTACCGCGGCATGGCCATTGCGTTCTTCCGGGACAAAACCGATCCCGGCCATGCGGCGCCCCGACGGGCCGGTCCGGCTGATATCAACGCCATCAAGCCGCATGACCCCCGCCTTGTCACCACGCCATTCCCCGATCAATGCCGCCATCAATTCGTCCTGGCCATTACCGGCAATACCGGCAATACCAAGTATTTCGCCAGCATTCGCGGTAACGGAAATATCTTTAAGCGCAACCGAAAAGGCGGTGTCCCGTGGCCGGTTTAACCCCTCTAGAACAAACAACGCCTTGGGACGCGCCGGCGCCTTTTGCCGGGCCACATCCTTGACCTTGGTGCCAATCATCATTTCGGCCAGTTGCCGGCTTGTTTTGCCCTTGGTGCTGACCGACCCGACAACCTTGCCATGGCGCAACACCGTTGCCCGGCTGGTCAGCGCACGGATTTCATCCAGCTTGTGCGAAATGAACAACACCGCCATCCCATTATCGGCAAATTGCCGTAATACCTGAAACAGCTGATCGGTTTCCTGCGGCGTCAGCACCGAGGTCGGCTCGTCCATGATAAGTAATTTCGGGTCCTGCAACAAACAGCGGATGATTTCAACACGCTGTTGTTCACCGACCGACAAATTATGCACCCGGGTATCCGGATCAACCGGAATTCCATAGGCTCGCGATATATCGCGAATCCGTGATGCAAGGCTGGCAATCGCCTCACCTGGCGGCATCGCCAATTGGATATTTTCAGCCACGGTCAGCGCATCAAACAGGGAGAAATGCTGAAACACCATCCCGATGCCAAGTTCACGCGCCTGATGCGGCCCCCGCACAACCACCGGCGTGCCATTCCAAAAAAACCGGCCCCGGTCGGGCTGTAACAGCCCATAGACCATTTTCACAAAGGTTGATTTGCCGGCGCCATTTTCACCCAGCAACGCATGAATTTCGCCCGGATTGATGCGGAATGACACATCGTCATTGGCAACGAATTCACCAAACCGCTTGTCAACATTAACCGCTTCGAATAACGGCGTTTGTGTTGTTGTTTTCCGCTGGTTTGCGTGCGGCATTATCACTCCGGCCCCGGTTCGCGCTGCATTGTTCGGCACAGGGGCCATAAGGCGGCTATGCGGTACCCAGAATAAAGCCAAAAAACACAGCCTGTAAAGGCAAGGACAAATAATAAAAACAATATGTTAAAAAATAGTCAGCCTGAGCAAAAAAGGCGCCAGCCCCGAAACAAGCCGGGACTGGCAGGGTTAAGCTGTCAGG
>CAZYKI010000028.1:0-11362 GCA_964648035.1 uncultured Candidatus Puniceispirillum sp.
TGGGTTAACAGCATTTATGGCGGCGGTAACCACACGCACCGTCGGTATAGACATCCTCTGTGACCTGCTTTGCAGGTGGGCGCCGCAATAGCCAGACCACGGCCCGGCCAGTGGCAGCTCCCGAGAGAGAAATTATGGCCCCAGGGATTGAAAAACCAAACGCGAAACAGCAGTCACCGCCTGCCTACTCATTTAGGGTTTAACCGGTGCTGATGCAAGCTTTGTTGCAAGGGCGGCAATTTGGCTTGCTGCCGCCTCGACTGCCGCCGCCGCCCGATCCTCGGCATCGGCGTTGCCAGAGATCTGATCCGGGGCCGGCCCCGCAGTGGCAGCAGATGTTGTGCTGACCCTATCCGCCAAGATCAGCGCCACCATCGCCAATAGCCGTGCCTCGCCGATCTGGCCAACGGCAGCAACCAGATCCTGCATAACCTTGTCGACCTCAACCCCAAGCTGTTCAACATGCGCTTCTTCACCGGCGCCACAGCCGATTTGATACGGCTGGCCATTCAGCCTGATGGTAACGACCGACTGGCTCATGCCCCGCCTCCATCACCCACCTTGTCAGCGGCGGCGATCAATGCCATCGCCTCGCCAAGCCGGGCCTCGATCGCGGCAATCTCAGCGGCGAGGGCAGTCCGGTCCCCTGCCCCCGGTTCAACCGGGTCCGGCGTCGTCGCCGATTCCACCGCCGATTCTAATGCCCGAAGCGCATCGTGAAGCTGCTGTTCGGCTTGCTGCAACCGTGTCATGAGCGGCCAATCCTCGCCATTTACATTCAACCTGATACCAAATGACAGGCGGGATAAAAGCGCTGACCGCAATTGCATGCGACAGGGTTTTTATCCATCTAGTTAAGACGTTACCTAACATAGTTAGCCTGATTCCATAAACGAAATAAAGGAGAAAATCTGCAGAAGCCGCAGAACCAGCCCGCCAACCACATCGAATCATCGTGGTTGGCACATTGACGAATGGGCCCAAGGCAGGCAAATTGCCGCCGATTGATTGTTCGACAACAGCACCGCATAGTGACCTGCCGCAGTGCGATGCCGGTCCCGCTTTTTGTACCAAAGCCCAAGGGAGACCCCGATGCCCAACACGCCCCAACGCCAGCAGATGGCCAATGCCATCCGGGCTTTGGCTATGGATGCCGTTCAAGCCGCCAATTCCGGTCATCCGGGCATGCCGATGGGTATGGCCGATGCCGCAACCGCATTATTTTGTGACCATCTGAAATTTGATGCATCTACCCCCGACTGGCCGGATCGTGACCGGTTTATATTGTCAGCCGGGCATGGCTCGATGCTGATCTATGCGCTGCTTCATCTGACCGGCTATAGTGACATGACGATCGACCAGTTGCGGCGGTTCCGCCAACTTGGCGCGCGGACCGCTGGTCACCCGGAATATGGGCACGCCAAGGGAATCGAGACCACCACCGGCCCCCTTGGTCAAGGGATCGCCAATGCGGTTGGGATGGCCATGGCGGAACGACATCTCGCCGCCCGATTCGGCGATGATCTTGTCGATCATCATACCTATGTGATCGCTGGTGATGGCTGTTTGATGGAAGGGGTCAGCCACGAGGCCGCATCAATGGCCGGCCATATGCGGCTTGGTCGGTTGATTGTGCTGTTTGATGATAACAGCATTTCGATTGACGGCGATACCAGCCTTGCGGTGTCGGATGATATCAGCGGCCGCTTTACCGCCTATGGATGGCAGGTGCTGACCGCTGACGGGCATGATATGGATGCGGTATCCGCCGCCATTACCGCCGCCAAGGCAGATGACCGGCCAAGCCTGATCCGCTGCAAAACGGTGATTGGCTTTGGGGCGCCCAACAAGCAAGGCACATCGGGCGTGCATGGCGCCCCGCTGGGCGCTGACGAAATCGCCGCGGCCCGCAAATTGCTGGACTGGCCACATGCCCCTTTCGAGATTCCGGCTGACATTACCGCCGCATGGCGCGAGGCCGGGGCGCGTGGACATGATGCGTGCAGCGCATGGCAAGACCGCCATGCGGCCAGCCCCCATCATGCCGCTTTTGATCAGGCCATGCGCGGCGAGATCGATAAGGCGGTTGGCGCCGCGGTTGTCGATTGGAAAAACGCCCTTGCCGCCGCCCCGCAAAAACTAGCCACCCGGGTCGCCAGCCAAAAGGCGATCGAGGCCATCCTGCCCGCCTGTCCGGCGTTATTTGGCGGATCGGCCGATTTGACAGGATCCAACAATACCAGAGTCGCCGCGCATACGGTTTTCGACCATAGCCATTATGCTGGCACCTACATTCATTATGGGGTGCGTGAACATGGGATGGCCGCGGCGATGAATGGTATTGCGCTGCATGGCGGCCTGATTCCCTATGGTGCCACCTTTCTGGTGTTCACCGATTATTGCCGCCCATCGATGCGCCTGTCGGCGCTGATGAACCAGCGCGTCATCTATGTGATGACGCATGATTCGATCGGGCTTGGCGAAGACGGGCCAACCCACCAGCCGGTTGAACATTTGGCCGCGTTGCGGGCGATACCGAACCTGATGGTGTTCCGCCCGGGCGATGCGGTCGAAACGGCCGAAGCGTGGCAGACGGCACTCGAAACCACCAATGCGCCATCGGTTTTGGCGCTAAGCCGGCAAGGGTTGGCGCAATTCCGGCATGGCGACATGACCGATAACAAAACCGCCAAAGGCGCCTATGTTGCCGTTGACTGTGATGCGCCACGGCAAATCACTTTACTGGCGTCTGGATCCGAGGTGGCCATTGCCCTTGACGCGCAAAGCAACCTGGCCGCCGCTGGCATTGCCGCTGCGGTGGTGTCGGTGCCTTGTCTTGATCTTTTTGCCGCCCAATCTGACGCCTATCGGGACGCGGTTCTTGGCACCGCCCCCCGAATCATCATCGAGGCCGGAATCCGGCAAGGCTGGGAGTGGCTGTTACGCGACGATGATCACTTTATCGGCATGAGCAGCTTTGGGGCGTCGGCGCCGATCGATGATCTCTACCAGCATTTTGGCATTACCGCCGATGCCGCTGTCGAGGCAGCCACCGGCCTGATAGAAAACAGATAGTCCTCACCGAAAAAGACGCCGCGGCGGGATATAACTGCCGACCACTAAAGGAGCAAAAACAATGACAATAAGACTGGCGATTAGCGGATTTGGCCGGATTGGCCGGATGACCCTGCGGGCCCTCAAAGAACTGCAGCGCGATGATATGGAGGTCGTGCTGATCAACAGTCCGGGGCCGGTTGAAACCTCGGCGCATTTATATGAGTTTGACTCGGTTCATGGGCGGGCGGTTGATGGCGTGACCATCGGTGCGGATTGGATGGATATCGGCCGTGGCAAAATCCATATGAGCCGCGAGCGTGACCCCGCCAACATCCCGCATCGCGACTATGGTGTTGATATTGTTCTTGAATGTTCCGGCAAGTTTAACAACCGTGACGCCGCGGCAGCGCATCTGGCCGCGGGGGCGAGAAAAGTGCTGGTGTCAGCGCCGTGCAAAAATGCCGATGCGACAATTGTCTATGGCGTCAATGATGCCGCCTTGACGGCTGCTGCGGACATTGTTTCCAACGCATCCTGCACGACCAACTGCCTTGCCCCTGTGGCCAAGGTACTGGCCGACGGGGTGGGTATTGATGCAGGCTACATGACCACGATCCATGCCTATACCGGGGATCAGCCAACGCTTGATTCCAGCCATAAGGATTTGCGGCGGGCGCGCGGTGCGGCCTTGTCAATGATCCCAACATCAACCGGCGCGGCATCGGCGCTTGGCGTTGTGTTACCGGCGCTTGACGGCAAGCTGACAGGGTCGGCCATTCGCGTGCCAACGCCGAATGTGTCGGTGGTAGATCTGGTGATTAACAGCAGCCGCGACACCAGTGTTGACGAGGTCAACGCGCTGTTGCAGGCCGCTGCTGACGGGCCGATGAAAGGCGTTCTTGGCATCAACAACCGGCCGCTTGTATCGATTGACTTTAATCATGACCCGCATTCATCAATTGCCGATCTGACCCAGACCAGTGTTCTAAATGGGCGCCTTGTCCGGGTGCTGGCATGGTATGATAATGAATGGGGTTTTTCATGCCGCATGCTGGATAATGCGGCAGCGTTGGCAAAGTATCTCTAACCCCCGACGATGTCGGGCTGGGCTGGGCGGCATTGTGCCGATCACGGCCACAACAAAGGACAACAGCGATGAAACTGAACGGAAATGCGGTCAAGCCCGGCAATGTGATCGAACATAACGGGCGTCTGTGGACCGCGGTCAAAGTGGCCCATGTAAAACCGGGAAAAGGCGGCGCATTTGCCCAGATCGAATTGCGTGATATCCGGGATGGCACCAAACTGAACGAGCGGTTCCGCTCGTCAGAAACGGTTGAACGGGTGATCCTTGACGAGGCCGAATGCACCTTTCTTTATGCCGATGGCGAACAGCTGGTTTTTATGCATCCCGAAACCTATGAACAAATCACCATCAGCGCCGATATGGTCGGCGAACGGGCCGCCTTTTTGCAGGATGGCATGGTCGTGACCATGTCCAGCCATGAAGGTGATCCGATCTCGATCGACCTGCCGGACACGGTGGTGATGCAAATTGTCGAAGCCGATGCGGTGGTCAAAGGCCAGACAGCATCGTCATCCTACAAGCCGGCCATTCTGGAAAATGGCGTCAGGGTCATGGTACCACCGCATATCGAAAGCGGCACAAGAATTGTTGTCCGGCCGGAAGATGCCAGCTATGTAGAACGGGCAAAGAACTGACCGCATGCAAGGTCGGCCCCAAGGTCGGTGCTAAGGCCGGCAACCAAGACAGCAAGTCAAACTGACGACAGGATAACATAATGGCGACCCGTTCAGCCCTCATCAATGTAATGCACAAGGCGGCCACCGCGGCAAGCCGGGCGATGCTGCGCGATTTTGGCGAGGTTGAAAATTTGCAGGTAACGCGCAAGGGGCCTGCCGATTTTGTATCGCGGGTCGATGTGAATGCCGAACGGGTTATCAAGGCCGAACTACAAAAAGCCCGCCCCGACTGGGGGTTCGAGATGGAAGAGTCCGGCAGCACCGCCGGCGCTGACCCGGATGCCCCGTGCTGGATTGTTGATCCGCTGGACGGCACCACAAATTTTCTGCATGGGATACCGCATTTCGCCATTTCGATTGCCGTGCGTGACCGGGGTAAAATCACCGCCGGGCTGGTTTTTGACCCGATGCGACATGAATATTTCTTTGCCGAAAGCGGATCAGGTGCGTTTGTCAATGACCGCCGCTTGCGGGTTTCGGGCCGGCGGCAGATGGCCGAGTCGCTGTTTGCGACAGGGATTCCGTTTCTTGGCCATGGCAGTGACGCCACCCATGCCCAATTCACCAAGGAATTATCGGCCATTATGGCGGTCAGCGCCGGGGTCAGACGGTTTGGCTCGGCAGCGCTCGACCTTGCCTATGTCGCAGCGGGCCGCTATGACGGGTTTTGGGAACATGGCCTTAAGAGTTGGGACATTGCAGCCGGCATGTTGCTGGTGCGTGAAGCTGGCGGCTTTGTGTCAGACTTTTCGTCCCGTGACCGCGCCTTACAAACCGGGGATGTGGTCGCCGGCAACCCGGCCATTCATGCCGTATTGCTGAAACATTTGGCCACCGCCCGTAGCGGATCATAACCACCGCGTGGCGACAAATTATCTCGCCCGGACTTGCCAATCTCCATAATCCTGCCATTCTTTTTTGCAAAAGCTGGTCACGGCCGCGTTGATGCGGACCGCTTTTGTTGGTGATGCCGACCAATTGGGGGATATGACGATGGAAACCAACCCGAAACGCTATCTTTTCCGCATGATCCTGTTTTTGGCACTGGTCGCCGGGCTTGCGGTCATGTTGGTTGGCCCGTTGGCAACCGCCTTTATGGGAAATCCGGTGCTGAACGGGGTGATCCTTGGTGCGTTTGCGGTCGGGGTTCTTTACATTATCCGCCAAACCCTGCGGTTGATGCCGGAACGTGACTGGCTGTTGACGGTCAAGAACACCGGCAAATTAGATAGCCCGCACCGGCGCCCGGTTTTGTTGGCCACGGTCTATGCGATGCTGGCCGACTCGCGGCATGACGCGCATCTATCGGCCTTGTCGTTGCGATCGGTGCTTGACGGGGTGGCGGCCCGCCTTGACGAGGGGCGCGAAATTTCGCGCTACATGATCGGGCTGATGGTGTTTTTGGGGCTGCTCGGCACATTTTGGGGGTTGCTGCAAACCATTGGTGCGGTTGGGCAGGTTGTGGCGTCCATCGATGGCCAAGGGGTCAATTTTGAAACCATGATGACCCAGTTGCGGACCGGTCTTGATGCCCCGTTATCGGGCATGGCAACCGCATTTTCATCATCGCTATTTGGCCTTGCCGCCTCATTGATCCTTGGCTTCCTCGACTTGCAGCTTGGGCAGGCTATGGGCCGTTTTTTCAATGAATTGGAAGATTGGCTTTCGGCCTTTGCCCGGTTCAATGACGGCAATAGCGGCACCGGCACCGCGGCGCTGGCCAGCGGCATGAGCGAAGAAGCGGCCCGCGCCCTGATTAGCCTGTCGGATTCGATCACCCGAAGCGAGGCCGGCCGCGACCGGATGATTGACCAGATGGTCAAGGTAACCGGCACGCTGGCCCAATTGAATGAAACCTTGTCCGATGACCGGCGCATGCGCGACCACCTTGCCCAGCTGAACGCGAACATCTTGCAACTGTCGGACGATTTGCGAAACGACCGCGACCGCCAAACCGGGACAATCACCAGCGAATTGCGTGGCCTGTCGGCAGCGATCAGCAAATCACTGACCGTTAAAACCAGCCGCAACCGGACGGAGTAGGCACGATGGCCCTGGCTCGCATCGGCAATGCACGTCGTGTTGAAAATTTCACCTGGCCCGGCTTTGTCGATGCGCTAGCAACATTGCTGATGGTGATCATCTTTGTGTTGATGGTCTTTGTGTTGGTACAGGTCAATCTGGCATATCGAGTATCCGGGCAGGACGCAACGCTGGGAGAAATGCGCCAACAGCTGGCGTCGCTTGGCGAATTGCTTAGCCTAGAGCGCCGCGCCAGTGCGGCGCTGGCGGCTGATTTGGCCCAAATCACCGCGCAATTAAATGCCAGCAACAGCCAACGCGATGATCTGCAAGCACAGCTGGCCAGCTTGCAAACCGCGCTTGCCAGCCGCAATACAGAAATTGACAAGCTGGCGCGCCAGCAGGCCGATACCGAGGCCGCCCTGGCCGCCGCCAAGGCCAGTCTTGACGCGCGCCTTGGGGCGTTACAGCTCGCCGAAGGGCAGCTCGCCCTCGCCCAAGCCCAAAAACAAAGTGCGGACCGCATGATCGAATCACTGCAGGCCGAAACCACCGCGTCCAAGGCCGAGGTCGCCCAACTAACCGCCGCTCTGGCAGCGGTGCGTCTACGGGTTGAAGAATTGACCGCTCTGCTTGGTGAAAAGGAACAGCAGGCCGCAAAGGACAAGGTGGCAATCGCCAATTTGGGCAAATCGCTGAATAACGCGCTGGCCAGCCGCGTGCAGGAATTACAGCGCTTTCGATCGGAATTTTTTGGCCGTCTTCGCGATGTGCTGAAAGGCCGTGACGATGTGCAGATTGTTGGCGACAGGTTTGTTTTCCAATCCGAGGTCTTGTTTGCCCAAGGCCAAGCCGAGATCGGCACGGATGGCCGCCAACAGCTGGCACAATTGGCGGTCGCCCTGACCGATATTGCCAGTCAAATCCCCGATGATATCAACTGGATTCTTCAGGTTGACGGCCACACCGACAATATTCCGTTGCGGGCTGGTCGCTATCGTGACAATTGGGATTTATCGACCGAACGGGCCTTGTCGGTGGTGCGGTTCTTGCGCGACCAAGGGCTGCCGGCCAACCGCCTTGCCGCCGCTGGCTATGGCGAATTTCAGCCGCTGGACAGTCGCGACACCAATGATGCACGGCGTGTGAACCGGCGGATTGAACTCAAAATCACCCAACGCGCCACGTTGAAATAGCCGTCTTTGACCAGCCCTGATAGCGCCCGCGCCCGCTACACCAGAGGGGTATAGCGGGCCGGTGACGGGTGGTGGCTTGTTGGCAATTATACATTCGGCCTATCCTTTCGTATGAGACCGGGACAAGGGGCCGCGCCGCGCCACACCACTGCAAACAGAACAAGCCGCCGCGCGATCAAACCACCGCAGCGCCGCCTATCGTCAACGCATCTTCTGGCGGTGCTGATCGCCACAGCCTATAGCGCCTGCATGCCGCTGGAAGATGGTGTGATATCAACATCATTGCGCCGCCCAGACCAGCTGATAGGCAGCACGCGCCTTCCTGCCGCGATAACCGACAATTATCTGCTGGCCAGCCCTGACCCTTTAGGCCACCACGCCGCGCTCACCCAGCTGCCCTACAAGCCCACGATCGATAAAGCCCCGCCTGACGGGATGATCGGTCTTTATGCGGCTGTCACCCCGCGCGAGTCGGCCCAGTCCGGCCTGTTCAATCCCGGCACCGCGCTAATGGCGCTGTCGGCGGTGCGTGGATTTGATCCGGCGCTTGGCCATTACTGGCAATCATCTACCATTCCGTTTCACCATATTGATGATATCGACCGGATCGCGGTTCTGGCCCCGGTCCGCATTACCGCTTTATGCGGCTGTTATGACGCCGCTAGTGCCATCCAGATGGACGGCACGGGCCTTCTGATGGTGGATTTTGCGGCCCGAACCGGACGGCTGAGCGATATCAGTCTGGCGGCCGCCGGCGAACCATCTGTTGTCGGCACCCTGCAATTTTCGCTGCAATCAGCCAATACCGGCTTTAGCGATAATGCGGCCAGCTTGTGGTTACAGATCGACGGCACCACCGAAAGCCGGTGGGACGCGACAATTGCCGGCATTGTTCATAACCCGGATGCGCCCCGCATCAACGCCCTGTTTACCGGCTTATCCCCCGATCTTGAGCGCTGGATAATTGGCAAATTTGGCAATAAGGATTGACTAGTGTCGGCCTATCACACCGGCTTGGACGGGACAGAAAACTGCAATTCGGCCAAAGTACGGTAGAGTGCCGAATCGGCCAGCAGCGATTGATGGGTGCCGACCGCCGCCAGCCGCCCACGATCCATCAACAAAATCCGGTCAGCACGCACCACCGTTGCCAGCCGATGGGCGATCACCAAGCTGGTGCGGTCTTGCATCAAATTTTCCAAAGCCTGTTGAACAGCAGCTTCGGCCTGGGCATCAAGCGCACTGGTCGCCTCGTCCAAAAGCAATAAGCGGGGGTTGCGTAGAATCGCCCGGGCGATGGCAATGCGCTGCCGTTGCCCGCCTGACAGCCGCACGCCTTTTTCACCGACAAAGGCATCATAGCCCCCGGCAATGGCGGTAATAAAATCATGTGCTTGGGCTTTTTGTGCGGCATCGATAATCAGCGCCTCGTCGGCATCGGGGCGGCCAAACGCAATATTGTCACGCAGACTGGCCGAAAACAGCCCGGTATCCTGTGGCACCAAACCGATATGCTGGCGGAGCGCTGTCACATCGAGGGCGCGTAGATCATCGCCGCCAATCCGAATGACCCCCGCACTAGGATCATAGAACCGCAATAACAAATGAAACAATGTCGACTTGCCGGCACCGCTTGGCCCGACAATAGCAACCCGTTCGCCAGATTTGATCTGGAAGCTGATATCGCGTAACGCCGGCCGGTTCACCGCAGCCGGATAGGCAAAGCTGACCGCGGTAAATTCACAGGCAATCGGTGCCGCTTCATTGATCGGCTTTGGTTGCGCCACAACCGGCAAGGCCGCCTTGGTGTCCAGCAATTGTGCAATCCGCTCGGCGGCCCCGGCGGCGCGTTGCAGGTCACCCGCCAATTCGGATAAAAACCCGGTCGAGCTTGCAACGAGGAACGCATAGAAAATAAAGGATGACAAATCACCCGCGGTGATTCGCCCGGCCATCAGGTCCTGCCCCCCGATCCACAGGATGACCCCGATACCGGTAAAGACCAGGAAAATGACCACGCCGCTTAAAATGCCGCGAAGCCGCACCCGTGCCAATCCGGCGTCGCGTGCGGCATCGACACGATCATCAAAGATTGTCCGGCGAAACCCTTCCCGGCCAAACGCCTGAACGGTGCGGATAGCGCTGAAGGTTTCCTCAGCCTCGACACCAACATCCCCAAGCCGGTCTTGGGCAAGTCGCGACGCCGCGCGCAATTTGCGGCCCATGAAAATCAGCGGCACAACCACCAGCGGCACAACCACCAAGACCACAAGCGACATTTTCGGGCTGGACAGCACCACCATGACCAATCCGCCAACAAGCAGCAGCAGATTGCGTGCCGCCATTGACAAGGTCGAGGTCATCACCGTCTGCACGATACTGGTATCGGTGGTGATCCGTGCCAACACATCGCCGGTCCGCGCGGTTTCAAACCATCCGGCCGACAGGGTGACAGCATGGGCAAAGACCGCCTTGCGAATATCAGCCAACACGATTTCACCGATCTTATTGACCATACTGGTCCGCAAATAGCTGCCAAATGCCAGCACTGCCGCAATCAACGCCGTTGCCAACACCGCCCGGTCCAACAGGTCGGGATCACGCTGGCCAAGCCCCTGATCCACCAGATAGGCAAGGCCGCGCCCCATACCAAGCAAGGCGCCCGCAACCATCGTCAGCGCCAGCACCGCCAGCACGATACGCCCGCGATGCGGCCGCAAATAGGGCCAGAACACGGTCAGCAGCTGACGACTGCTATACCGGCGCCCCCCTGACGATGGATCAGGCCTGTCGCCGCTATCGTCCGGTTGTGCCTGAAGCTGCCCGCGTGGCATATTTACTCCTGTGTTCGTCGAATTGGCCCAACGGAAACAATATTTTCCCGCACAGAGGGCTTGCGTATCATTGCCAGAGGGGATATACCACCTCGGCTGTTCTTAGGCGAGGCCGATTATGTCGCAACAGGTCGACCAGCCGAAAAGCGTGAACATCAAAGTTTGACCCCGGAGACCGGTATGAGAAAAGACATTCATCCTGACTATCACGAAATCACCGTGGTAATGACCGATGGCAGCGAGCATAAAACCCGTTCAACATGGGGCAAGCCTGGTGACGTGATGAAGCTGGACATCGATCCAAAGACCCATCCGGCCTGGACCGGCCAGCACCGGATCGTTGATTCAGGCGGTCAGGTTGCCCGCTTTAACAAGCGTTTTGGCGGCCTTGGCATTAAATAGCCATATCACCCGCATCTAGGGGCGCCAGCTGTTATCGGGCGACCCAATGGAAAAGCCGGCATGTCGCCGGCTTTTTGTTTGCCAAAA
>CAZYKI010000028.1:11462-19385 GCA_964648035.1 uncultured Candidatus Puniceispirillum sp.
TATCGGGCGACCCAATGGAAAAGCCGGCATGTCGCCGGCTTTTTGTTTGCCAAAACGATGGCTGGTCTTAGGTGCCGGATGTGGTAGCGGCGCGGCGGGCATGGATACTGGCCTGTGCCGCCGCCAGCCGGGCCGCTGGCACCCGATATGGTGAACAGGACACATAATCCAGCCCCACCTGTTCAAAAAAGCGAATCGAGGCCGCATCGCCGCCATGTTCACCACAAATGCCAAGCTTGATGTCGGGCCGGGTCATCCGGCCGCGCGTGACGCCCATCTCGACCAAGGTGCCAACGCCAACCGGATCAATCGAGATAAACGGATCAACCGGATAAATCTCCTTGGCCGCATAGTCATGCAGGAATGATCCGGCATCATCGCGGCTGATCCCCAGCGAGGTTTGGGTCAGATCATTGGTACCGAATGAGAAAAATTCGGCCACGACAGCCAGATCATCAGCACAAATCGCGGCGCGGGGCAATTCGACCATGGTACCGGTCAGATAGCTGACCGTCACACCGGTTGCGGCCATCACCGCTGTACCAACCGCATCAATTTCCGCCTTGCATAATTCAATCTCGCGCGCGGTGGCGGCCAGCGGCACCATGATTTCAGGCACCGGGGCCTTGCCGGTCGCCTTGGCCACATTACAGGCGGCCTCGAAAATCGCATGCGCCTGCATACGGCAAATTTCCGGATAGGTCACGGCAAGACGACACCCGCGGTGGCCAAGCATCGGGTTGGTCTCGTTCAGCTTGATCGCGCGTTGGCGGGCGGTTTCAATCGTCACCCCAGCCGCCGCTGCCACCTCGGCCAAATCATCGGCCGAATGCGGCAAAAATTCATGAAGCGGCGGGTCAAGAAGCCTGATGGTAACCGGCAAATCCCCCATAATCGTGAATAATTCTTCAAAATCGCGGCGCTGCATCGGCAATAGCTTGGCCAGCGCCTTTTCACGACCCACGGTATCGCTGGCCATGATCATTTCACGCATGGCGACAATCCGTGCCTCGTCAAAGAACATATGTTCGGTCCGACAAAGACCAATGCCTTGGGCGCCAAATCCCAAGGCTACCCGCGCCTCGGTCGGGGTTTCTGCGTTGGTCCGCACCTCCATCCGGCGCGCCGCATCGGCCCATGACATAATTTCGGCAAATGCACCGGACATTTTCGGCTGGATGGTCTCAACACGACCGGCATAGACCTCGCCGCTGCCGCCATCGATGGTGATGATGTCGCCTTCAACAAGGGTTTGATCGGCAATAAAGACCTTGCCTGTCGATTCGTCAAAACGCACGTCACTGGCCCCCGACACGCAGGGCCGCCCCATGCCGCGGGCCACCACCGCCGCATGGCTGGTCATCCCACCGCGCGCGGTCAGGATGCCGGCTGCCGCATGCATGCCATGAATATCTTCCGGGCTGGTTTCCAGCCGCACCAATATGACGGTTTCCCCCGATGCGGCCATATCTTCGGCGCGATCAGCGCTTAGCACGATCTTGCCGCAGGCCGCCCCGGGCGAGGCTGGCAGGCCGCGGGCTAGCACGGTTTTTTCAGCGTTGGGATCAAGCGTGGGATGTAACAGCTGATCCAAGCTGTTCGGATCAATCCGGCATAGCGCCTCGTCCCGGCTGATCAGGCCTTCGTCGGCCATCTCGACCGCCATCCGCATCGCCGCTTCGGCGGTGCGCTTGCCGCTGCGCGTCTGCAACATATATAGCACGCCCTGCTGCACCGTAAATTCAATGTCCTGCATGTCGTGATAGTGCGATTCAAGCTGGTGCCGGACGGTATCAAGCTTGGCAAACACCGCAGGCATCGCCTCTTCCATCGATGGGCCGACACCATCACCTTTTTCCCGCGCGTCACGGGTCAGCGGCAAGGGCGTGCGAATACCGGCAACCACATCCTCGCCTTGGGCGTTGATCAAAAATTCGCCGTAAAATTTATTTTCGCCGGTTGACGGGTCGCGGGTAAACGCAACGCCGGTCGCGCAATCATC
This sequence comes from uncultured Candidatus Puniceispirillum sp., assembly GCA_964648035.1. Lineage (GTDB taxonomy): Bacteria > Pseudomonadota > Alphaproteobacteria > Puniceispirillales > Puniceispirillaceae > UBA3439. Next base: position 13,465 of record CAZYKI010000028.1, read on the forward strand.
CCCCATATTACCAAAGACCATCGCCTGCACATTGACCGCTGTGCCCCACGCCGCCGGAATATTGTTCAGCCGCCGATAGGTGATCGCCCGGGCATTCATCCAGCTGGCAAAGACCGCACCAACCGCGCCCCATAGCTGGTCCCACGGGTCTTGCGGGAATGCCGCATCGGCCTCGTCCAGCACAATCGATTTATAGGTTTCAACAAGGTTTTTAAGGTCTTCGCCTGTCAGATCGACATCGTCAAACACACCCTGCTTGGCTTTCAAATCCTCAAGGGCGTCCTCAAAAATACCATGGTCGACCCCCAGCACCACATCGCTATACATTTGGATAAAGCGCCGGTAACTGTCATAGGCAAAGCGCGCATCATCAGCCCGCGCGGCAAGGCCGGCCGCGGTTGCATCATTCAGCCCAAGATTGAGAACGGTGTCCATCATCCCCGGCATTGATGCACGGGCACCAGACCTGACCGACACCAATAGCGGGTTGGCCGCGTCAGCAAACCGACAGCCGGTTTCCTCTTCTATCCTGGCAATGGCGGTACGCACCTGATCTTGTAGATCAGCCGGGTAGCTTTTATCATGATCATAAAAATAGGTGCAGACGTCGGTGCTGATGGTAAAGCCCGGTGGCACCGGCAAGCCAATCCCGCTCATCTCGGCAAGGTTGGCCCCCTTGCCCCCCAGCAAGTCCCGCAATGAGGCATCGCCATCGGTACCGGCCTTGCCAAAGCTGTACACCCATTTTGTCATAACGGCCTACCCTTCCAATTTGGTGAAATCCGCTACCGCCAGCATGCGCGCCCGCACCATCGCCAACAAGCCCAAACGATTGTGGCGGATTGCCGCGTCTTCATCATTGACGATGATCTTGTCAAAAAACACATCAATCGGTTCCCGTAACGCCCCAAGCGCCGTCAGCTGTTGCCCTATGCCGGCCGCCTCATCGGGGATCGAGGCCAACCGGTCAAAAACCGCTTTTTCGATCTCGTTGAACAGGGCTGCATCGGTTTCCGGCACAAATGATGATCCGGCTTTTTTCTCTTCCGCGGCAAGGATCGAGCTGACCCGGCGCCACCCGGCCACCAGCCCCGCGCCATTGGCACCGGCAAGGAATTGCGCCAAGGCCTCTGCCCGTTTGGCCATTAAACAGACATCATCGCCACCGTCATCCGCCAGCGCTGCGGCAACCACATCATGCCGCATGGTCTGGTCGCGCAAATAGCCACGCAACCGGTCTCGCACAAAGGGCAAAAGGTCACTGTCCGCCGCATCAAACCCATAGGATTTGGCCGCGACCTCCAGCAGCTTGGCCAGCGGCACCGTCAGACCGGCATCAACGATGATCCGGATGACCCCAAGTGCCGCACGACGCAGGGCAAACGGGTCCTTTGATCCGGTTGGCTTGGCATCAATGCCGAAAAACCCGACCAATGTATCCAGCTTGTCAGCCAGCGCGACCACCATTGCCTCGGGACTGTCCGGCAGCGCATCGGATGGGCCTTGGGGGCGATAATGACTGGAAATAGCTGCCGCAACCCGGGCATCCTCGCCGCTTGCTGCCGCGTAATAGCCGCCCATAATCCCCTGCAATTCGGGAAATTCCCCGACCATGCCGGTCACAAGATCAGCCTTGGCCAATTGTGCGGCCCGGGCGGCCCTATCAGCATCAGCATCCGGCACATGCGCGGCGATGGCCGCGGCCAGTGTCGCCAGACGCCCGGCTTTGTCATGCATCGTGCCAAGCCCCTCATAAAAGGTGACATCGGCAAGCGCCGGTAAAAAGCTATCTAATTTCCGGCTTTTATCCTGTTCCCAGAAAAATTCGGCATCGGCAAGCCGCGCCCGCAACACACGCTGATTACCCGCCATGATAACCCGGTCACGCGCCGGTGCGGCGCGCCGGTTCGACACCACGATGAAATGACGCGAAAAATCACCATTTGCGTCGGTCAAGGTAATATATTTTTGATGTGTCGCAATCGTTGCCTGCAGCAATTCAGGCGGCAGCGCCATAAAGCGCGGCTCAATCTCGCCCAGCAGCGGCGTCGGCCATTCGACAAGCCCGGCAATATCCTGCAGATAACCGCCAAGCTGGCTTTCATCAACATCGCATCCCTGACCGGCAGCCACGGTCCGCGCACCCGCCAAAATGGCGGCGGCACGCGCCTCCTGATCAAGCATCACAAAGCCGTCAGCCAACCGCGCTTTGAGCGCATCAAGGCCGGTTACACCAGCCAAATCAATATCGGCAGGCGATTCAAAATAATGGCCGCAACTGGTGCTGCCGAAATCAATCGACAGGCCGCCACCGCAATCAAGGCGGCCCGGCACCGCCACCCCGTCAAGCAGCAGATTGATCCGGTGCAACGGCCGGACCCACCGAAATTTTCCGGTGCCCCATCGTTGGCTTTTCGGCCATGGAAATGCGGTCAAAATATCACAGATCATTGCCGGCAAAAGCGCGGTGGTTGTGCCGCCAGCACGGTGGCTTCGGGCAAAGAAAAACCGGCCTTTGGGCGTGTCTTCTTCGATCAGGTCAGACCGTTCGATGCCCGCCGATTTTACAAAGCCGGCAATAGCCGCATCGGGTGCGTCAACCCGCGGACCACGTTTTTCAATCACTTTATCGGGCTGGGTGGTCGCAATATCGGTTGCATAAGCAACAAGGTGACGCGGCGCGCATAACGCCGTTATGGTGCTGGCATCGCCCCACAAATCAGCCGCCACAAGCGCGTCTTTCAGCATCCGCGACAAATCGCGGCAGGCGCCGGTCTGCATCCGTGCCGGAATTTCCTCTGACACTAATTCAAGCAACAAATCAGCCATGTGATGCCTCCCGTTGGCCGATCCAGGCCTCGCAGCACCCACGCGCCAAGGCCCGCACCCGGCCAATATAGGCGGCGCGTTCGGTCACCGAGATCACGCCGCGTGCATCAAGCATGTTAAACAGATGGCTGGCCTTCATACATTGATCATAGGCCGGCAATGCCAGCGGCTGTTCAAGCGCCAGAAGACGGCCGCATTCCGCCTCGGCGTCGCGGAAATGGCCAAGCAGCATGTCGGTACCGGCATGTTCAAAATTCCAGCCGGAAAACTCGACCTCGGCGCGTTTGAAAATGTCGCCATAGCATTTGCCGCCGGCCGCTGCCGGCACCCCGTCCCAGTCCAGTTCATAGACATTTTCAACGCCTTGGATATACATCGCCAGCCGTTCAAGACCATAGGTCAGTTCCAGCGGTACAGGATCGCATTCAATGCCGCCAACCTGCTGGAAATAGGTGAATTGGGATACTTCCATCCCATCACACCACACTTCCCATCCAAGCCCCCACGCGCCAAGCGTTGGTGATTCCCAGTCATCTTCAACAAAGCGGATATCATGCTTGTCGGGATCAAGGCCAATCGCCTTTAATGACCCCAGATACAGGGCTTGCGAGTCGGCTGGCGACGGTTTGAAAATGACCTGAAACTGATAATAATGCTGAAGCCGGTTGGGATTTTCACCATAGCGGCCATCGGCCGGACGGCGTGACGGCTGCACATAGGCTGCCCGCCAGTGATGGTCGGGGCCAAGCGCCCGCAAGGTTGTTGCCGGGTGAAAGGTACCAGCCCCCACCTCCATATCATAGGGCTGCAACACCACCGCACCTTGGCTGGCCCAGTATTGCTGCAGATTGAGGATAATTGACTGAAAATCAGTCCGGATTTCACCGCTTTTTGCTTCTGGCATCCGACACGACGTCCTTATGGAAAAGATGCTCGAAACCTAGCCGGAAATGCCCGGCAAAAGCAAGCCGAAGCTGTGGCTAATAGGGGCAGTTATCGCGTTCACACCGATGGCCAGCGACCCAAGCACCGCAAATATCACATTCGACAAGATCCACCGACCCCGGATCGGCTGGCCGATCATCATTATCGGGCGTGGTATCGCCGCGTGCCTGCCGCGCCTCAAACATCCGGAACGCCATCCACACAAGCCAGATGACCGCAGCGAGGCCGATCAATTTGGGAAGCGAAGGGATCATGTTGTCATCCACGAAAAGACCGGTTTGATTGGTGTCAGCCGATGCTGTTGATCGATGGTGATTGTCACCGGATCACCGGCCAGCACCAACACCGGCGTGAGCGTTGCATATTATCGCGCATTTTTACAGCCCGAAACGCGAAAAATACGACCGTTCGACAGCAATCGCGGCGGCTTCATTCACCAGCTGGCTGCTCATCCCCCCCAAACCAAATGGCAGGAATTTGCGTTTTGGTTCGATCATCATGATCTCGGTGTCATCGCCAAAACGCTGCATGATTGTCTGGCGACATTCACCAAGCGCATCGACCAACCCCAGCTCAAGCGCCCGTTGGCCGGTCCAAAACGCGCCACTGAACAAATCATCACGCGCGCCGGTCAACCGCGACCCGCGCCGCGATTCAACATGGGCAATAAACTGCTGGTGAATATCGGCTTGCAGCGCTTTTAGCCGGTCCACCTCGTCAGCCCGTTCTGGCTGGAACGGATCAAGCGTCATTTTGGCCTCGCCAGCGGTATAGACCCGCCGGTCAACACCAAGCTTGGCAATCGCCTTATCGAACCCAAACCCGGCCGACACCACACCGATCGAGCCGATCACCGATGCCGGATTGGCAAAAATCTCGTCCGCCGCCGCCGCAATCCAATAGCCGCCGCTGGCCGCCACATCCTCGCAAAACGCCAATACCGGCACATCGGCCCGCTGCGCCAAATCGCGGATTCGCTGGCCAATCAACGCCGATTGTACCGGCGAGCCGCCTGGCGAATTGATCAACACCGCGACCGCCCGCGCGCGCTTGACCGAAAAGGCTTTTTTCAATTGCGGTTCAACCGATTCGAGCGACAAGCCGCGCCGCCCCATCGATGCTGAACTGCTGATCACCCCGCCAAGCCGCACCACCGGCACCACCGGTTTACGGGCTTTCCAGAAAATCAATTTTGACATGATACCCATCACAGCGGTTCCTTTGTTGGCGGTTCGGATATGTGGCGCGGCCGTTGACGGCGGGCCGGATGGTCGATTGGCAGCGCCGCCCCCTTCATAATCGCTGCGGCGGCGGCGGTAAAGCTGCCATCAGCATTGTGAAGCACCAGCCCGGGCAAAATCGCCCCCGGCCCGGCAACCCGTTTACGGACACTGACGATAACCCGGCCGGCCGGTACAGCGGCGCGCGGCCATAACGGAAACACCACCGCCTCTCCCGCCCCGGCAGCGGCAAATAAATGGATCAGTTCAGCCCCGCGGTCAGCCCGACAAATGAAACTGATCCGGCCGCGTGATTTGGCCGCCCATACCGCCGCCCGCACCCAGCCAGCAAGCCCATCACCATCAGCCATATGGGCCTTTTCACGGCGGTGATGGTCGGGTCTGGTGCCGGCCGGATAATGATAGGGCGGGTTACTGACAACATGGTCAAAACTGTCGGCCAGCACGGGCGGCAAATGCGCGATGTCAGCGGTCAGCACCCGCAGCCGGTCGCCCAACCCGTTTTGACCGGCATTATGGCGGGCCAACGCCGCCAGATGCGGGTCGATCTCGACAGCGGTCACCTGCAACCGGTCAAGCCGGTAGGCAGCGCATAATGCGACCCCGCCAACGCCGGTGCCTAAATCCAAAAGCCGCCCGCGATTTTCCAGCACCGCCGCATTCAACAGCACCGCATCGGTCCCGACCCGAAAGCCATCGGCCGGCTGGGTAACCGCGACGCGTGCGCCAAGCAGATGGTCATGCGTGACATCAAGCCCGGCCAGATCCGGCCCCTTAATCTCTAACCCGGCCTGATCCATTACGGCCGGGTCATCATCTTGGGGCGGGTTACTCATCTGACACAGCTTCCGATAGGGGTCGATAAAGACGCGGTTGATTTCGATATTTCATCAAGGGCTAATCATC
>CAZYKI010000028.1:19485-21312 GCA_964648035.1 uncultured Candidatus Puniceispirillum sp.
ATAGGGGTCGATAAAGACGCGGTTGATTTCGATATTTCATCAAGGGCTAATCATCATAAAATTGCGCCGCCTCTTCAAGCAGCGTTTTTGCCGCCAGAAAGGCGGCTGTTGGGACCATAACACGGCGCGGAAACGCCCCAATACCGCCCTCAAGGGCGGCGATTTGTGCATCATAAACCGTAAAATCAATACCGCCATCGCGCAGTAAGGCGCATAAAAACGACAGCCGCACGGCATCGGTGGTGGTGATCAACTGTTTCATGCCCCCATCATGCCGTAAATTATCGGGAGCACCAAGATCATCGCGCGCAAAAAGCGCTGGTTCCTGCCGGTTTTTGCTTGCCGCCCCCTATCGGTCATCGTAAGACAAGGCGGGTTTTTTGAAATTTTGCCGAAAGTGCCGCTTATGACCAGTTCGCCAGCCCCGGACACGACCGGCCAGATTGTGACGCTGGCGCCGCTTGTCGCGCTGCTTGCCGGCGACATGGCCAAGGTTAATGAACAGATTGTCGCCCGATTGGCAGCCGATGTGCCGTTGATCCCGGAACTGGCCGGGCATTTGATTGCCGCTGGCGGCAAACGGATCCGTCCGATGATGACGCTGGCTGGGGCGCGGCTGGGGGGCGGCGATGACCGCGCTGTCGGTTTGGCCACCGCGGTTGAATTCATCCATACCGCGACCTTGCTTCATGATGATGTGATTGATGAGTCAGCGCTCCGGCGGGGCCGGGATACGGCCAATGCGCTGTGGGGGAATGAAGCCTCGGTGCTGGTGGGCGATTTTCTGTTTGCACGGGCTTTTGAATTGATGGTCGAGGCCGGCGACATACGCGTTCTTGGTCGGCTGGCCACCGCCTCGGCCAACATCACCCAAGGCGAGTTGAAACAGCTGCAAACCGCAGGGGCCCCAGACACCACCGCCGACGCCTATATCGATGTGATCACCGGCAAAACCGCCGAATTATTTGCCGCGGCGGCGGCGGCTGGCGCTGAGATTGCCGGTGCCACCCCTGCCGAGGTCAGCGCGATGCAGGCCTATGGCATGAAGCTGGGGCTGGCCTTTCAGGTGATGGATGACGCCATGGATTATGCGGTCAGCACCGACAGCATGGGCAAAAATGCCGGCGATGATTTCTTTGACCAGAAAGTCACCCTGCCGGTTATTCTGGCATGGCAGGATGGCACTGAAGATGAACGCGGCTTTTGGCGGCGTACGATGCAGGACGGCCAGTTTACCGATGGTGATCTGGCCACCGCCCAGACCATTTTGACGCGTCATCAGGCCATTGACCGGGCGATGCAGGTGGCCAGCGATTATGCTGCCGCGGCGATTGCCGCGCTGGACCCGATCGCCACCGCTGATCCCGCCCGCACCACGCTGATCGGGGCGTTGGCCGCCGCCGCGCGATTTGCCGCCGCCCGCCAAAATTAACCCGCCAACAGCAATAAAGGATGGGTTGATGGTTGGTCAGGCAGTGTCCGGTGCGCGTAAAGCCGGGCAATATCATCGGCCCGCCGGCGTGTCTGACGCGCCCATAGGCTGGCCTCGGCCTCGGCCGCGGCGCTGCCCCAATCGCCGCGATTGATCGCCGCCCGCATACGCCGAAACCCGGCCAGGCGTGGCTTGCCCAAATTAAACGCCATTGATATCAACGCCGATTGGCGGGCCGGATGAAAGCCGCGAAAAGCGGGATAAAGATCACGGCAAATCGTCACCGCCAGCCGCATATCGGTTGCAAAAAGATATTCAATTTCATCATCAGTCAGCCCGCGGTCGGTCAGGTTCCGGCCAATGCCGATGGTCAGTTTGCCAGCGGTATCTTGATA
>CAZYKI010000029.1:0-6960 GCA_964648035.1 uncultured Candidatus Puniceispirillum sp.
CCACAGAACCCCTGCATGCGTTCATTGCCACTGTCGGCTGTTTTGCGGAATTCCTGAATATCACCGGTCAGCGTCACCTTATCCGCCGGCATCACCGCCACCGCCCGAAATGGCGCGCCGCTGAACTTCTGGCAATCGGTACAATGGCACGCCATCACCTTGTCCGAGTCAACCTCGCCAACGATCGAAATTTGACCGCAATAACAGCCGCCGGTTACCTTGATTGTGTCTGCCATTTGTTCTGCCCTTTCATGTTTTTTGCGTCCCCAGCCTATCGCCATCACCGCCTCTGGCACAAATAGTTTCTGGTCTTTGGCCTACGTCTTGGCGGGCCACGACTTGTCGCTAGAGGTTAAGCTTGAACCCGTCATGCGATTTGGCAAACCCAAGGCTTTTATAAAACCGTTGTGCATCATCGCGCGACCGGTCGCTTGTTAATTGCACCAAGCGGCACCCGCGGTCGCGGCAGGTGTCAATCGCCCATAGCAGCAACTGCCGGCCATAGCCACGGCCGCGCCACCCGTCGGCAATCCGCACCCCTTCGATCTGGCCGCGCAACGCGCCCCGCCGGGTCAGCCCCGGAATAAAGCTGATCTGCACACAGCCGATTATCACAGATTCAATCACACACACTGCCAGATACTGGTTTGGGTCGGCCGCGATCATCGTAAAGGCGGCGACATAATCAGCATCGAGGCTATCGCCCACATGCTCGCGCTGCTGACCAAGCGGGTCATCCGCCAACAGCGCCACCACCGCCGGCACATCGGCCGCGATTGCCCGCCGCACAATCATGTCGGTCATCGCTGCCACCCGCGCCTTAGAGGCCAAGCCTAGTGCGCGCCTCGGCAACCGTCGCAACAGACCCGCCAAGCGCTGTCACAATCGACGCCGCCTTGTCGACCAGCGCGGCATTGGACGGCGCCAGAACCCCCTTGTCCAGATAAATATTATCTTCAAGCCCCACCCGCACATTACCGCCAAGCAGCACCGCCGCCGCGACAATCGGAAACTGGTGCCGCGAGATTCCAAAAGCTGACCAGATCGCCCCGGCCGGCAACATATCGCGCATCAACAGCATGCTTTCAACGCTGGCCGGCGCCCCATAGCTGATCCCAAGGCAGAATTGGAAATAAGGGGGCGGCGCGATCAGCCCATCATCGATCATCTTGCGCGCCAGCACGATATGGCCGGTATCAAAAACCTCAAGTTCGGGCTTGGTGCCAGCCGTGCGAATCCGGTTGGCCATAATCGCCAGATGGTCAGGGTGGTTCAAAAACACATGCTGGTTAAAATTCATCGTCGCCACATCAAGCGAGCAGATTTCCGGGGCCAGCTCCTCGACATGGACAACCCGTTGTTCGGGCGTACACATGGTGCTGTCGGCCGATGCCTGACCTGGCACATCAGCCGATGGGATATAGCGCGCGCCAGGTCCGGTGGTCAGGTTGATGATCACATCGGTGCCGCTGTCGCGGATCCGCGCGGTCACCTCGCGATACAGCGCCGGGTCCATGCTGGGGCGGGTGGTTTCCGGGTCGCGCACATGGATATGCACAATCGCTGCGCCGGCTTTGGCAGCCTCAATCGCGCTGGCGGCAATCTCGGCCGGGGTCACCGGCACAGCCGGGTTTTTTGACGGTGTTGGCGCTGATCCGGTTACCGCACAGGAAATAATCGTTGATGACATCATAGCCCCCTTTACTGGTTCGTTCGCCCCTACCCGGCCGCGGCCTCGGTTTCCAAAAAGCCCCTCATACGGTCAATGGCGCGGCGAATATTGTCCTGACTGTTGGCATAGGACAGGCGGATATAGCCCTCACCCAAAATGCCGAAATCAGGCCCGCCAATGGTCGCGACGCCGGTTGTTTCCAACAGCGCACTGGCCAGCGGTTTGGCCTTCCAGCCGGTAGCGGTGATATTCGGAAAGGCATAAAACGCGCCTTTCGGGGTGATGCAGGACACGCCGGGCAGATCATTCAACAGATCGACCACCAATCGGCGGCGCGCGTCAAATTCGGCCAGCATCATGGCCACCGCATCTTGGGGGCCGGTCAATGCTTCAAGCGCGGCATATTGCGCCGGCGCATTGACACATGACCACGCATTCACTGCCAGCTTGCGCGCCATATCATAAAGCGGCACCGGCCAGACCGAATAGCCAAGCCGCCAGCCGGTCATCGCATAGGTTTTCGACCAGCCATTCAGCAAGATCAACCGGTCGCGAATTTCCGGATAGGTCAACAGGCTGACATGGGTTTCGCCGTCATACAGCATCTGGTCATAAATTTCGTCCGACATGATCGCCACATCGGGATGCGCCGCAAGACCGGCGACAAGCGCATCGACCTCGGCCTTGGGGGTGACACCGCCACATGGGTTGGCCGGCGAATTGATGATAACAAGCCGCGTTTTATCGGTGATCAGCGACAGGGTTTCGGCCGCCGAAAAGGCAAAGCCATTGGCCTCGCGGATCGGGATCGGCACCGGCGTTGCGCCGGTATATTCGATCATCGAGCGATAGATCGGAAAGCCGGGATCCGGATAAAGGATTTCGGCCCCCGGCTCGCCAAACATCAAAATCGCGGCAAACATCGTGACCTTGCCCCCCGGCACGATCAGCACCTGCCCGGGGTCTACCGCGGCCCCAAACCGGCGGGCAAGATCGGCGCTGACCGCCTCGCGCAGGGGCAGAATTCCGGTTGCCGGCGTATAGCCATGATGGCCGTCACGCAGCGCTTTAACCGCCGCTTCAACAATATTGGCGGGGGTCGCAAAATCGGGCTGGCCGATCCCCAGATTGATCACATCCATGCCGCCGGCGGCCAATTCGGCGGCGCGGGCCAGAACGGCAAAGGCGTTTTCTTCACCGATACGCGAAAAATTACTGACAGTTTTCATGATGGTATTCCATTGGGGTGGCTTGGTGGTGGACGGGGTCGTACAGCGCCCAGTGTCAACGATCCGCCAGCCCTTGGCAAGCGGGGAATGTACCGCGCTAAAACCCGTATAGCCTTTCCGGGTTGGCAACAAGCACCTGATGTGCGGTGGCGGCATCGCCGCACCAGTCGCGCAAAAGCCCTAGCAAGTGCCGATCATCCGGCGGGTTGTCCAGCGCATTTGGATGCGGCCAGTTGGTCCCCCAGACAAGCCGGTCCGGATAATGCGCCAGCAAATGCCGGGCCAGCGGCGCGCAATCGGCGCAATCGCCGGTCGGGTCAGCCGACACATGATAGGGCGCCGACAATTTCACCCAACAGCCCCCCCGATCCAGCAAGCGATAAAGCGTCTTATGCGCCGGCGTATCAATCCGGCCCGACAGCGGGATCCGCCCCAAATGGTCGATCACCAGCGGCACCGGCAGCGCCGCCAACCGGGTTTCCAGATCGGGCAGCGTTGCCCCATCCAGCTGGATTTGCGCGTGCCAGCCAAAATCGGCAATCCGCGCGGCGACCGGTTCCAATTCATCCAGCGTCAGACAGCCAGCAAATAAAAAGCTAAACCGCGCCCCGCGCACCCCGGCGGCATGCAGCGCGGCAAAATCGCTATCCGGCCGCGCAGCGCCAATCACCGCCACCCCGCGCGCTGGGGCCGGGTCGGCCGCCATCGCTGCCAGCATACAGCTATTGTCATCCGCATAATGGCTTGGTTGCACATAAACGGTTCGCGCCAGCCCCAGCTGTTGGCGCAGGGCAAGATAGTCGGCAAGATGCGCCCGGCCGCACAGCCCATTCAGGGTCGGCGGGCCAAACCTGTCAGGCGGGCCGTAAATATGCATATGGCAATCAATCGCGCCCGCCGGCAAACGCCGATCAGAGCGATATTCAGGATGATGTGACTCGGATAGGCTGGCGGTGGCTGGCATCAGGCAGAACGATCCCGTAACGGGGGAGATGATAGCCTCAGCCTAGCCAGCCATCGCGGGCCGCACAAGTCCGATCACGCCCGCTCAAACTTGGCGGCGGCGCGGCGGCGTATGCTGCAAGGCCGATGTTACCAGCGCGTGCCGGTCAATGCCAAAATGGCGGTATAAATCATCAATGCTGCCGGTTTGACCAAAATGTTCAACCCCGTGGCTAATCAACCGGTGCCCATACACCCCGCCAAGCCATGATAGGGTGGCCGGATGCCCGTCAATCACGCTGATCAGGGTGGCGTCACGATGCACCGGCGCCAACAGCGTTTCAATATGGCTTTGGGCTGTTGCATTGCCACTGGCCTGTTGCTTGTGGGCGGCGGTCCAGCCCGCATTCAGCCGGTCAGCCGAGGTGATCGCCAGCACCCCGATATCGCGCCGCTGCTCGCCAAGCATGCCGGCGGCGGCAATCGCCTCATCGGCCATCACTCCCTGATAGGCGATCACAAGCTCACAATTGGGCCCGGGCGGCCGCAACCAATAGCCGCCTTTGATAATATCGGCGGCCAACCCCGGCGTCATGCGGCGCCCCGGCTGGTCAAGCGGTTTGGTGGTCAGGCGCAAATAGACCGACCCGCCCGTCGCATCGCGCAACCAGCCGGTGCTATGCTCGGCGCCCGCGCCATCCCCATCGCGCTGCATATAATCAAACGCCCAGCCCATAATCACCGCCAATTCGTCAACAAAAGCCGGTTCAAACGCTGCCAGCCCGTCCTGACTCATGCCAATAAGCGGTGTGCCAATCGATTGATGTGCGCCGCCTTCAGGTGCCAATGTCACCCCGGACGGCGTGCCGACAATCATAAACCGCGCATCCTGATAGCACGCATAATTCAACGCATCCAAGCCACGGCAAACAAACGGGTCATAAACCGTGCCAACCGGCAATAGCCGTTTCCCAAATAGCCGGTGCGACAGACCGGCCGCGGCCAGCACCAGACATAAATTCATCTCGGCGATGCCAAGCTCTATATGCTGGCCATCAGCGGCAAATTCCCATTTTGCTGTTGAGGGGATATTTTGTGCGCGAAACAGGTCAGGCCGGGCCTCGCGGGCAAATAATTTGCGGCGGTTGATCCACGGCCCCAGACTGGTGGTGCCGGATACATCCGGGCTGGTGGTCATGATCCGCGCCGCAAGATCGGTATCTGATTTGGCAATCATATCGAGAATTTTGCCAAAGCCAGCCTGGGTCGACATCGTGCCGCCGGCCGGCAGGCTGATATCACCAACCGGTACCACCACATCATCTAACCGGCGGCTGGTAGCGGCAAAAAACGGTACATCATCCAAAAAGGCCCGGAATGCGGCCGGGTCGGGCACCGCCTCCATCGGGTCCCATTCATGGCCTTCACGCACCCCCATCCGCGCCTGCCAGGCCTGCATTTGTTGCGGCGTCATCAACCCGCCATGATTGTCCTTATGGCCGGCAATCGGCGTGCCCCAGCCCTTGATCGTATAGGCCAGAAAACAAACCGGCCGGTCATGTGTGATCGCGGCAAATTGCGCCGCCAGCGTTTCGACACAATTGCCGCCCAGATTTTCCATCAAGGCCGATAATTCATCATCACTGCGTGACTCGATCAATCGTGTCACATCACCCTGATCGCCAAGATCATCAAGCAGCCGCTGCCGCCAGACCGCCCCGCCCATAAAGGTCAACGCCGCATAATCCTGATTGGGGCATTGGTCGATCCAGTCTTTCAGCTGGGCGCCGCCCGGCTCGGCAAAGGCGGCCTGTTGCAAGCGACCATATTTGATCCGCACCACATCCCAGCCAAACGCCTCGAACACCCGTTCGGCGCGCTCCCACAGCCCTTCATGAACAATCCCGTCAAGCGACTGGCGATTATAATCGATAACCCACCAGACATTGCGCACATCATGTTTCCAGCCTTCCTGCAAACATTCATAGACATTGCCTTCATCCAATTCGGCGTCACCCATCAGCGCCACCATCCGCGCCGCTGTCAAATCCGCACCCCATGATTTGGCCGCCACATAGTCTTGAATCAGCGCGGCAAAGCTGGTCATCGCCACCCCAAGCCCGACCGAACCGGTCGAAAAATCAACATCATCATGATCCTTGGTGCGCGATGGATAAGATTGCACCCCGCCAAACCCACGGAAATTTTCCATCGGTGCCCGGTCAAGCCGTCCCATAAGATAATGCATCGCATGAAATACCGGCGATGCATGCGGCTTGACCGCCACCCGGTCACGGCTGTTCAGCACAGAAAAATACAACGCCGTCAAAATTGATACCATCGACGCGCTAGAGGCCTGATGCCCACCAATCTTGATCGCATCATCAGACGGCCTGATGTGATTGGCGTGATGGATCATCCAATGCGACAACCACAAAAGGCGGGCTTCAACCTGTTCCAGCATCGTCCGGTCCGTGGCCGCTGTCATTTTACCCTGTGCCGTCATGCTTGTGGCTCCCCCAATCGCGCATCGCTCACCATAACCATCCTAACGACATTTACCGCGCATGTACCGGCAATTTGATTGCTATAACGCGTGTTTTGTGGTGATATTCACTAATATTTTGATCATTTTTGGTGAAATAATGCTAGATACATACGATCACAGCATCATCCATCTTTTGGCGTCAGACGGCCGTATGCCGGTCAATGAATTGGCCGAGCAGGTCAATCTTAGCCCGACACCCGTATCGCGCCGCCTGAAACGGCTTGAACAGGAAGGCATTATCACCGGTTATTCGGCGCTGATTGATGAACGCCGCATGGGATTCGATTTCTCGGTCTTTGTATCGGTCCGTCTGGAAAAACAGATCGACGATATCTTGGCACGTTTTGAAACTGCAGTTACCGCGATGCCCGAGGTGGTTGATTGCTGGCTGATGACCGGCAATCATGATTATTTGCTTCGCGTTGTCACCCGCGATATCGCAGATTTTGAACGCTTTCTTGTTGGTCAATTGACCCGGGTAGACGGGGTCGCATCGATTGAATCATCAATCCCGCTGCGCTGTGTCAAATCGGGCATTGCGCGCTATCGCTGACCGCGGGACGTGGGGG
>CAZYKI010000029.1:7060-11932 GCA_964648035.1 uncultured Candidatus Puniceispirillum sp.
TGGGGGCCAATAATAAGCTGTTATTCAGCCCGGCTTTTGCTAGGTTTGTTAGATCAATCTTATAAACCGGTATCCGCATCGGGTGCCGCCTTACTGCTGTCAGGATATGTGTCATGAAGATGAAAGCCGCGATCGTTTTTGAACAAGCCTTGCCAAAACCCTATGCCAAAAGCCGCGCTGTGACCGTCGACGAGGTTGATCTTGACGGGCCGGGCGACACTGAAATTCTGGTGCGGATTGTTGCCGCCGGGGTGTGCCATTCCGATCTTTCGGTGGTCAATGGCAATCGCGCACGACCGGTACCGCTGGTGCTTGGGCATGAAGGTGCCGGTGTTGTCGAGGAGGTTGGCAAGCTGGTCCATGATGTGGCTGTCGGTGATCATGTCGCTTTTATTTTCATGCCGAATTGCGGCGAATGTCTGCAATGTCGGGCCGGGCGCCCGTCCAGCTGCGAGCAGGGCAACGCCGCCAATGCCGCCGGCAGTTTGCTGTCCGGCGCCCGCCGCCTTGCCTATAAGGGCAAGCCGCTGAACCATTATGCCGGGGTCAGCTGTTTTGCCGAATATGTGACCGCCGATCATCGGTCTGTTGTCAAATTGCCAAAGGATATTCCGCTGGATGTGGCGGCGGTTTTTTCCTGTGCGGTGATCACCGGGGTTGGCGCTGTCGTCAATACGGCCAAGGTGCCGATGGGGGCCTCGGTTGGGGTGGTTGGTCTTGGCGGGGTTGGGCTGTCAGCAATGCTGGGCGCCAAGGCCGCCGGCGCACGGCAGGTCATCGGCATAGATCCGGTGGCCTATAAACGCGACGGGGCCAAACAGCTTGGTGCCGATCTGGTGTTTGATTCAAATGACCCGCATGTGATCGAAAAGGTCAAGGATGCCAGCGGTGGCGGCCTGGAATATGTGTTTGAGGCGGTTGGCGAGGTTGAAGCGATTGAGCTTGCCTATGCGGTAACCGGGCGCGGTGGCACCACCACATCAAGCGGCCTGTCGCATCCGGCAAAGAATTTTTCGGTAAGCCATGTGCAATTAGTGGCCGAAGAGCGCACCATTAAGGGTAGTTTTCTTGGCAGCTGTATTCCAAAGCGCGATATTCCCAATTACATCACCCTGTTCAAGGACGGTAAGTTGCCGGTTGATCAATTGATCAAGGGAGAGATTGCGCTTGAAGATATCAACGAGGCGTTCGACAAGCTTGACCAAGGCGAAACCGTACGGCAAATCATTAAATTCTAACCGGCCTCGCCTGAGGCCCTCACCCCTGCCATCCGGCTTTGGCCTGACAAGGTTGTAATGATCATGACCCATATTACTGCTGACCTGCTTGACGAGATTCGCGCCCGCTTTGCCCAGATAGACCAGTGCCCGGTACAAGGACAACGGATATTTTTTGAAAATGCCGGTGGCGCGCTGACGCTGAATAGCGTTGTCGACACTTCGGCCACCTATGCTGCTATTCCCGATAATCAGGGTCGCGACAACCCCGGATCGCACGAATTGGTGCGGGTTATCAACAAAGTCAAGGATGACCTACGGCTGTTTATGAATGCGCCTGACGGCCAGTTTTTTGTGGGCGAAAGCGGCACCGAGCTGGTGTTCCGGCTGGTGATGAATGCCGCGCTTGGCACCGCATCAAATGGACAGATTTTGGGATCAACCGTTGAACATCCGGCGACGCGAAGTGCCTGTGACCGCTGGGCGCCCATCAGCGGGAAAACGCATATGCTGGTGCCGCATGATGATGCACGCGGCCTGGTGACCGCCGCCGATTATGCCCGCCATGTGACACCTGATACAAGGGTGGCGACCATTCTTCATACCTCGCCTGTCACCGGCATGGGTATGGATGTGGGCGCCATTGCCAAAACCATTCGGGCGGTTGCCCCAGACTGTTATATCATCGTCGATGGGATCCAGCATGCCGCGCATGGGCAAATCGATATCGCCAGCTATGATATCGACGGCTATGTGATCTCGCCCTACAAAATGTTTTCGCGGCACGGCTATGGGCTTGCCTGGATTTCACCGCGCATGGCCGCCTTGCCGCATGATAGTCTGGTTGGTGGACCGGCCGAGGCGTGGGAACTTGGCACCCGTGATACCGGCTCCTATGCAACGCTTGGCGATGTGATCGATTATATGGAATGGCTTGGCAGTCGGCTAACAACATCGACCGACCGCCGGCAACGCTTTATCGCGGCCGGCACCGCAATCCATGCGCATGAACAAACGCTGACTGATGCGATGATTCATGGCACCGGCAATTTGCCGGGACTTGCCGCGATGGACGGGGTTCATATCATTGGCGGTATCGACAATCCGGCGCGTGAAGGGCTGGTATCGGTCTATGTTGACGGGATTGAATCGGCAGCGGTCGTGGCGCAGCTGAACGCTGCCGGAATTCGCACCCATCTTCGCAAAGCCGATCATTATTCCGGCAATATTCTGACGCCGCTTGCGCTGTCCGGCTGTGTGCGGGTATCGCTATGCCATTACAACAGCGAGGCCGAGGTCGCGCAATTTCTAGCCGCCATGCGCGATATTGCGGCGCAACGCCCCAGCTGATTACCAGCTTTTGACAAGCTGGTTTGCGGCAAAAATAGATCTGAGCAATATGGCGCCAAGGCGGCGGCCGGCCTCGCGTGACATCGTTGTCAGTGGCAGGGGTAGATGCGTTGGATCATCACCGGCAAGAAGGCCAGCGATGCTGTGGCCAAACAAGGTACCGGTGGTGATGCCGCGCCCGTTATAGCCGATCGGGGTGAAAAGCCCGTCATCGAGCTGATAAATTTTCGGCAGGTGATCCGCCGTCATGGCGATCTGGCCTTCCCATGCACTGACAAAGTCAACCGGCCCCAATTGGGGAAACAAACGGGTCAGTGTCTTGTGCGCCCAGCGCGCTGAAACGCCCCGATGACAGGTGCCAATCAACGGCCCCATCGAACCGATAATCAACCGCCCATCCCGATCTCGGCGCAGCGAAATCATAATGCGGCCGGTATCCCACAATCCCTGACCGCCGGGCAGAATTCCGCCTGCCCGCGGCCCCAATGGGGCGGTGGCCAGCTGAAAATACGGGATCGGCATATAGCTGTTGGCAAGGCCGGGCCAGAGGCTATCGGTATAGGCATTGGTCGCCAGCACCACCGTTTTGGCCGTCATCACATGGTCGGCACTATGGACAAGCCAGCCGCCGGCCTGTTTTTCAAGCCGGATCACCGGACAGTGCCGCGCAATGCGCGCCCCGGCCGCCAGCGCCACACGCGCCAGCCCATGGCAATAGCTCATCGGGTTAATCGTACCGGCCCGATGATCGAGCAGGCCGCCATAGAACCGGTTGCTTCCGGTTTTCGCCGTCACCTCGTCACGATCAAGGACATCAACCGGCGCGCCGGTCCGGTGCCAATCAAACCATCGCCGTTCAAGATCGGCATAACCGGCAGGCGAATGCGCCGCATGGATTGTGCCGGTGCGGGTTGCGTCACATTTAATCTGATGCGTTTCAATCAGATCAAATACGGTTTCGGGGCCGGCCGCAAATTTATCCATGAACCGCGGTCCGTATGTCGGGCCAAGCGCCGCAATCGTTTGCGATGGCGGCAACCAAATACCCGCATTGACCAGCCCGACATTACGGCCCGACCCGCCATGCCCAAGATCATGCGCTTCAAAAACCTGCACATCGATGCCCCGCTTGGCCGCAAAAAGCGCCGTCGACAAGCCGGTGAACCCGCCGCCGATAATCGCAAGATCGGCGCTGTCACCGGGCTGGTTCGCTGGCAGCTTCAGCTTGTCCAGCGGGTTGGGTTCAGATACCGTCTCGCGCCACAATGACACCGGCATGCGTGTCATGCCGGCGCCGCCACGCTATCCGAAAATCCGTTGCGTCCCGGAAACTGTGGACTAAGTGCCCTCGCGTTATCCATTTTCAGCCATAGGCGCAATTTCTTGCGGTGACGGGCCGGGTCGTCATCATCCTCAAACCGGCTCCGCGAATGCATCACCATGTAATTATTTGCAAATTGGATATCACCAGGTGCCAGCATCATATCAAGCCGTAAGGCCGGATCGTGGGTAATCTCGTCAATCAGATCAAGCGCCTCGATCGCCAGCGGTGACAATGGCGTGTCCATGATCTCATGACCAAGTTCGATATATTGACGTAAATACCGAAAGGCGAGTTTCCCCCGATAATAGCTAAACAAGGGCGAACGCTTGGGTAAATCACCACCAAGATGCGCATAGTAAAATGGTTCAAACAGCGCTGCCAAATGGCGGGGGTGATCCTGAAGAAGCCGGTTATAAAGCGCCGCCACACTGACCAGCGAACTAAGCCCCCCCGATTTGGCGGGCCGGACACACAAAAGCCCGACAACATCGGACGGATCGGTGTGGTAGGGAAGATAAAGATTGGTTTCATACACCCGGGTGTTTTTGTCACGCGTGTCGCCAACATTCATCACCAGACCAAGCAGATCGCCGAGGGGATTCTGTGTGACAGGACGGCCCATATGAAGGCCTATGCCATAAAAGGCAATCGCGGTTTCCGCGTCATCATAGCGGTCAAGCGGCAAGCCCCGCGCCAACAAAAAACCACGGCCGTCCTCAAGCTCGCGGGCAAACGCCGCCAACCGCGGCTGCCACCCCGTCAACGGAAAATCGGCGCGGGTAAAGTTGGGAAAGTCCTTTCCGGCGCGTTTGACCGCCGCAACCGCCCTGTCCAACGCGGCTATTTCGTCGGCCGTAAAACTAACGCACCAGTCCGTATCATGCGCCATATCGACACCGCGCCAACAGGCAGGTCCGGTGATCGGCTGATTATGGATTTCACCCATTTGTCTTGTTCTCCACCATCATGGTCTTTTGGACC
>CAZYKI010000029.1:12032-21014 GCA_964648035.1 uncultured Candidatus Puniceispirillum sp.
CAACCATATCACACCGCATTTGACGCTTGTCGGTCAATTGCCAGTCGCCATTTTGCCAGACATAATCATACTCATATTGTCGGTTCACCGCGATATTCAGTAGGCGCGACGATTTCGCATAAGGCCAACTGTCCGGCGTGATCCGGTATGTCTCGACACACCAAATTTCATTACCCTTAACGGTTAAGGCGGCGACCATGCCGCCGCGGTCAGACGACTGGCAATAGGCGGTGCGCCCGGCGGCGGTTTGCCGGCTGACCGCGGTGCCGAGCAAAGACCCCTCAATAACATAGACCGCGGTTCCACATGTCATCTGGCGTGATGCGGCATAGGCGGGCAATAGCGGCGTCACCGCCAACCCTATCGCCACCCATGGCCCAATGACCACCCACGGCCTAATGACATGGTCGCGCCATATCATCTTGTCTTGTCTCCCCGTCCTCAATGCGGTGCCGCCATGCAAAGGGGCGACCCCCACCCCAAGATTGCCACGCTGTGCCACCGCGTGCAAACAGCGATTGATCATGGGTGAATTGGCCGACCATATGCCAAGCCCGGATTGACACAACCGTTATGGTTCGCATTATTAACCCTGCGGCTACCGACAGCGGCGCCACAATAACGAAATTTGATAAAGGTCATCGCACGAGCATGACAAAAACCGCCCCACCGGCATCACGCCACGACGTCAACCGCCCGGATTTGTCAAACCGCGCTTTGCGCATCGCGGTATGGCTGTTGGCAGGGACGCTTGTGGCCTATCTCGTGGCAAAACCGGCGCTTGGCCCGTTGTGGCAAAAGCCAGGCACGCCGGTGATGCAGAGCCTCGCGATCATTGGCAGCCTGTTGTTGCTGGTGCCGTTTTTATTTTCTGTTGGCAAGCGCGGCGGTTACAGCCGGGTGCCCAATCGTCTTTTTATTCTGCATATCGGGGCCAGCCTTGTCGGCATTGGCTTGGTCAGCCTGCATGCGATTGCCCAGCTTGACGGGCCGCCGCTTTTGATGCTTGGCGGGTTGGCAGCATTGGTGCTTACCGGCATGGTTGGCCGTATCTATGCCGGGCCGGTCTTTGCCACGACATTCGGCATGAAAGCGGCGCCGTTCAGCCCGCCTGATGCGGCGACCAAAGACCAGCTTCGCGCGATTATTGCCGAAAAAACCGCACTTTTGACGCGGCTTGACCCGGCCGCCAATGAAGCCTTGTTTTCGGTGACGCTGGCACATCTGATAAAACAACCCCGACGATCGATTGCCTATTTGCGTCTGGCCCGCCTTGAGGCTGAGCTGATCGGGACCCGCCGGTCAGTGCCGTGGCTTGCCGCATGGTGGCGCCCGCTGCACATTATTCTGGCCTGGCTGTTTGTCGGTGGCATGATCACCCATATCATTGTGGTGACTTTTTTTGCCGGCTATGTGGCCGAGGGCCGTTTGATTTATTGGTGGCATATTACCGCATGGTGATGCCCCAGCCTTGCTGTAAGGAATAGGACCTGTCATGTCACAACTATCCTTGATGATCGATCTTGAGCGCTGCATCGGCTGCAAAAGTTGCGAGGCGGCCTGTAAGGCTGAACATGGGCTTGGCCCGACCGAAAACCGCAATCGGGTGGTCTGGTTTGGCGAGACCACCCAGCCAGGCCTCGATTTCCTGACCCTATCCTGCCAGCATTGCGAACGGCCTGCCTGCCTGCGGGCCTGTCCGGTGGTGCCAAAGGCGATCACCAAAGATCCGGATACCGGTGTGGTCGCGATTGACGAGACCCGTTGCACCGGCTGTGGTGAATGCGTGGTGGCCTGCCCCTATGGCGCGATGGGTTATGATATGATCGATCATCATGCGGTAAAATGCGACCTGTGCGCCGATCGGCGGCAGGACGGGTTGCGCCCCGCCTGTGCAACCGCCTGCCCGGGCGGGGCGATCAGTTTCGATACACGCGACAACAATCTGGCCAAAGCGGCCCGCGACAACCGCCAGACAATCGACCATGATGCGTTCCTGCTTGGCCCGTCTAACATCTTTCTGGAACGGCAATCGCCCTGCCCCAGTGATGCTGCACCAATCAACCTCTTGGCCTTTACCGCCGATCAAAAGCAGCGGCCACCGGTGGTCGATGATGCCAAGCGCAAAATGGCATTTTCACCCGATGACATCGCCTTTCCCTATCGGCATACGCGCGCCGCGCGGACGGCAACCCATGTTGTACCGGGGGGGTGCAATATCTGTTTCAACTGTTGTCCGGTTAACTATCACATCAAGGATGACAAGCTTGTCCGGGTTACCGGCAATGAAGACGACCCCCAATGGCAAGGCAAGATCTGCCCGAAATCACAATTCCTGCTGCAATTGCATAACAGCCCCGAACGGCTGACAACCCCGTTAAAGCGGGTTGGCGCGCGCGGCGAAGGCCGTTTTGAGGCAATCAGCTGGGATCAGGCACTTGACGAGATTGCTGCCAAGCTGGCATCGATGCGCGATCAATTTGGCCCCGAAGCTCTGGCTATTTTTGCTGGCACCCGCACCGGTACTCTGACCCGCCGTGGCTATATACGGCTTTTCACCCAAATGTTTGGTACGCCCAATTACGGTGACACCGAGGCATTTTGTTCTGAATCCAAGCGGCTGTCCTATCAGGCGACGATGGGCGCCGGCGGCAGCGGCAACAGCTATACCGAAACCGATCTTGGGGCGGCCGCGCTTTATGTGTATTTCGGCGATAATCAGGCTGAAACCCGCCCGGTTCATTTTGGCATGATCAATAACTGGCGGCTTAAAAACAAGGCCCGCATGGTGGTCATTGATCCACGGATGACGGTGACCGCTACCAAGGCCGATCAATGGCATGCGATCCGCCCGGGGACCGACCTTGCCTTGGCATTGGCCATCACCCACCATATTTTTGGCCATAATTTGCATGACGCGGCCTTTTGCCGAGACTGGGTCTTGGGCTGGGAAACGTGGCGCGATTTTATCGTTTCGCGTGGTTATTCCCCAGACTGGGCGGCGCCCATTACCGGCATCGATGCCGATGCGATTCGCCAGCTTGCCACCGCGATCGCCACGGCAGACGGGGCGGTGCTATTTGCATCACGCGGTATCAACCAGCATACCAATGGTGGCCAGACCAACCGGGCGTTGATGTTTATCGCCGCGATTACCGGCAATATCGGACGCAAAGGCGGCGCATATTTTAACCTTGGCACCCCTGTTCCGGTGGTCGCAAACGCCCCCGAAGACCGCCGGGTCTATCCGCAAAAACCAAAGATAGGATCAAATTCAGTCACCTGGCTTGACGCGATTGAACATGCCGACCCCTATCCCTTGCGGGCGGTGATCACATCGAACAACCCGATGATGGCATGGCCAAACCAAGACCGGGTGCGCGCCGCCTTCAAAGACCTTGATTTGCTGGTCCATATTGATTTGTTCCGTAACGAGACCAGCCTTTATGCCGATTATCTGTTGCCCGCCGCCACCGGCATCGAAAAAGGCGAAATCAGCCGCGCCTCCGAGGACCGGCGCATCGTCTGGCTTGACAAGATCCTTCCACCTCCCGGCGATGCCAAGCCGGATGACTGGATCTGGATCGAGCTTGGCAAGCGATTCGGTTTCGATGATGTGCTGAAAGATGACTACAAGGACCCGGCAAAATTTTGGGACGACATGTTGATCAACGACCCGATCATGCAAGGCTGCACGCAAGACCGGCTTCATGCCGATGCCAAGCGCTGGGTACGGGTGCCACTGCCGACCCCGGATGCTGACGAGATTGAAACATTGTATCTTGAAGGGACAACCGCCCACGGCAAACCGGCCGGCCACCGGTTTCCGACCGACAGCGGCAAGCTCGAATTCTGGACGCCCAAGCTGGATAAGGTCTTTACCGATCTTGGGCTATCGGCGGTACCGGAATTTTACGCCGATCAGGAACATCTGATCGACCTTCCTTATGTGGTTCGCAAACCGGTCAATCAAGCCACCGTCGAGCGGCCATTTGTACAAAGCTGGATCCTGACCAAACCCTATGAAATTACCCAGCCGCACGAAAAATCACCTGCCCGGCAATTGCAGGCCCGCGGCTTTGACACGCATCTTGTGACCGGCCGCCCAGCCGCACCGCATTTCCATTCGTGGACGCATTACGCATGGCAAGCCCAAGAAATGTGGCCCGACATGTATGTGCAGATGCACCCCGACAAGGCGGCCAAACATAATATCAAGGACGGACAAAAGGTCAGTATTGAAACCGAACATGGCACCGTGCAAGCGCGGGCATGGCTTTATGCCGGCATTCGGCCGGATACGGTTTTTGTGCCAATCGGCTGGGACGCCACACAGCCCTATCATCCTTGGAATTCAGTGAATTATCTAACTGATGAGGACCAACGCGACCCGCTGTCTGACCATTCAAATCTGAAAAGCTATCTATGCCGGATCAACAGTTGACGCGGTAGGGCGGTCTGTTTGCCGCTGATAGGCGCGCCAAAAAAAGCCGGCCTTGCGGCCGGCTTTTCGCATCTGTTTGATCTTGATATTACGAGAACATATCGCTGGTGATCCCGTCATACCAGCCGATTGATTCTTCATAGGTTGTCTTGCGAAGATCAGCTGACTCTTTTGTCTGTGAGACAAATTTGTCAACAACATCGATCTTTTCGGCACCGGCCTTGTAGTTGGCGCCAACCTTGACCCCGTCATTAGTGGCAATCAAGCTCCAGCAGGTGTTGGCAAAACGCGCATCATATACCCGGCTACCGGTCAACTCGCCGCGGATCGCATTGGCTGCCACCTTGGCCTGGCTGTTAGCCGAGAAGCCCGATTTTGGCATCGCCGAGGCGACCGACGCATCACCAAGAACATGGATGTTTGGATCCGCCTTGGACGCCATTGTCGCTGGCACGATCGGTGCCCAGTCCCCATCGGTCACACCGGCGGCATGGGCAATCACCCCGGCACGCATGGCCGGCACAACACAAGCCGCATCAGCCTTAAAGGTGTCAAGGTCAGTAACAATTTCCATCGTTTCATGATTGACCGATTTGATACCGCCATGAGTGTCCGGACCAAGCCATTCGATCATGCCGGAATAATGCTTTTCCCAGCCTTCCATGAAAAGACCCATCTTTGAGAATTTTTCTTTTGGATCCAACACGATGATTTTGGCGGTTGGGTTACGCTCTTTCAGCAGATGCGCGATCATCGACACACGCTCATAGGGTCCTGGCGGGCAACGATAAGGGTTCGGCGGCGCCACCATCACAAAGGTACCACCCTTCTTCATGGTCAGCACCTGATTACGGATTTGCTGGGCTTGGGTGCCCGATGTCCAGCCATGCGGCATCCGCCCTTGCGCCGCTGGTGAATAGCCAGCGATGCTGTCATATTTCAGCGCAATACCCGGCGACAGCACCAGCTTGTCATAGGTCAGCTTGCCACCCGATGCCAGATTGACCGTTTTGGCAGCCCCATCAACCGATGCTGCCCATTCATGGACAACATTGATCCCGTTATTGACAGCAAGCCCGTAATAATTATGGCCGATTGAGCCATATTTCCGAAACCCGCCAATATAAAGATTGGAAAAGAAGCAGGTGTAATAGCGCTTGGATGCCTCAACAAGGGTAACGTCAATCGCCCCTTTTGAATCTTTGGCAAGATACCGCGCCGCTGTCGCCCCACCGGCACCACCACCGATCACAACAACCTTTGGCCGTGCGCCAAAAGCAATCGATGGCATCGCCAAACCGACAGCCGACGCCCCCAGCAAGCCGGCAAAACCGCGTCTTGAAATTGAAGTCATTTGATCCTCCCTCTTCCGAACGACAACATCATCGTCAGACAATTTAAAACTCTATATATAGAGAAAACCATTCTTGTCGGCAAAAAACAACTTATTTTTTACATATTTTGTCAGCGCTGCCTTACAGACAAACCTTTATTCATTCCCTTATTGCGGTGGCAATTTGGAAAAATAAGCGGCCAAAGAAACCAGTTGTTCGTCATCGAGCCGGCCGGCCACCATTTGCATGACTTTGTTATCAAGCTCTTTTTGCCGATAGGCGGTCATGATTGACACAAAGGCTTGGCCGTCAATGCCGGCGATTGATGGAATACCCCTGCTGACGCCGGATTTTTGATGACAGGTCACACATTCACCTGCCAGATATTCGCCATACCCGATATCGGCAGCGGCGATTTTTGCCGCCAATGCATCATCCGCCTGTGCTGATGACGCCACCACACCACACATCATCATAGCACCGCTAACCAATGCCGCCAAATAATGCCGCCCCATTTTGTCCATCACTTTGCCCCGCTGCAAAACCGAAATAATATATAGATATAACTATATAAATCGCCCAAAGGCAAGGCGTCAGGTCCCGGCAAACCGGCTGTCACCGGCCCAAGACCGCTTGTGTTTGCGGCCGATTACCGGAATAATCTGCCCGCAACAGATAAAAGGCATAAGACATGTTTGGCACATTGATTCCGACAACATTGGTCGGCAGCTACCCGCAACCATCTTGGTTGGTTGATAAGGAAAAACTTTTGGCCGAAGGGCCACCGCGGGTTCGCATGACCGAGGTGTGGAACGTGCCGCCAGAGCAGCTTGACGAGGCACAGGATGATGCCACCCTGACCGCGATCCATGATCAGGAACGCGCCGGAATCGATATTTTGTCTGATGGCGAAATTCGCCGCGAAAGCTATTTCAACCGGTTTGCCAATGCGCTTGAGGGGATTGATATTGATAATCCCGCGATGGTGCCAAACCGCCGCAATGTGCCAATCCCGGTGCCGCGGGTTGTTGGTGAAATCCGCCGCATTGCCCCGGTTCAAACACATGATGTGGCCTTTTTGCGCGCCCATACAGACCGGCCAATCAAGATCACGCTGCCCGGCGCCTTTACCATGGCCAAATTGGCTAAGGATGAATTCTATCACGACCCCGCCGCCTTGGTCGGGGCCTATGCGTCAGTGCTAAACGCCGAGATTCGTGACCTAAAAGCGGCTGGCGCCGACGTTATCCAGATTGACGAGCCCTATATGCAAGCCAACCCCGAAGCGGCAGCCCAGTATGGTGTTGAGGCGATCAATCAGGCGCTTGACGGCATTGACGGCCCAACCGTGGTGCATCTGTGTTTTGGCTATGCCTATGTGGTCAAAGACAAGCCCGCCGGCTATTCCTTTTTGCCGCAGCTTGACCAGTGCCGGGCCGACTATGTGTCGATTGAAGCCGCACAGCCCAACCTCGACCCGGCCATTTTAACCGAATTGCCATCCAAGAAGTTTCTTTATGGCGTTCTCAATCTTGGCACCCATGACGTCGAAACAGCCGACATGGTCGCCGACCGCTTGCGCGCCGCGCTCCGCTATGTGGGGCCAGACCGGCTGGTGGCAGCCCCTGATTGCGGGATGAAATATCTGCCGCGCGCCGTGGCCTTTGGCAAATTGCAGGCGATGGTTGCCGGGGCGGCGATGGTGCGCCAAGAGGTCAGCTGACCCCTTTATGCGCCACCGCCACCGGCCACAGAATAGCCCGGCTTAATGGATATCTTTGGTCTGGCCCATCGCGTCCTTCAGTTTGGCCGCGTTAAAGCCGGGGGCTTTGGCCGCGTCAAGAATGACCTTTTCACGCCGCGTCAGCATATCGATAACGGCGGGGATTTTCTTGACCGCATGATGCGGGATCATCACCGCGCCATGACAATCGGCGTGAACAATATCATTATTGACCACGGTCAGCCCATGAATGGTGACCTGACACCCGATATCAACCAGATGAACATAGGCATGGCTTGGACCAACCTTGCCGCCAATCAGATTAAAGCCCCGCGCACTGTCGGCAAGATCGCGAAACGAGCCGTTGGTTACCGCACCAAGCACCCCAAGCCCCTTATGGACGGTGGTTTGCACCTCGCCCCAGAACGCGCCAATGCCGGGGCGCGGGTCCAGATCCTGAATCACAGCGATCGTCGGGTTTGGTGCCTCGGCAACATAAGCATAGTAAGCGGCGCGTTTTTCGGCCATTTCGGCAGGGCTATCGGCCGATGGTTCCGCCGCCCGAATGGTGGCGGTGCGCGCAAAACCGCAAATTGGCGGCAACGCCGGATCAAGCGGCACCAGCGGTTCGGTGGTAAAGCCATGACCCCGGCGTTCGGGAATAATTTCCTCAAGCGCATTGCAAATGGTTGGCGTGTCCCATTTGGTCAGTGTGGCAAGGTCATCAGCGGTAAAATCATAGCCCATATCAAATCCTTTCGCGGCAACTTTCACCCCTTCATCATACCCCGTCGCCCTAGAAAGAAAACCACCTTATACCCGTGGAAAAACAAAAACCGCATCGGCCTGACGCCGGTGCGGTTCTTTTCTGGCAACGACCGGTTTATGCGGTCGTTCGTCAGGCGTGGTGTTGGGCCTTAGATCTTCAGGATCAGGGCCTTGGCTTTTTCATGATCGCCATTCAACGCGGCATTTGCCGCCTCATTGGCAATGCGCGCCACAGCAAAAAAATCGGCAATCGCGGTGAAACTTGTCACCAGCGCCGCTTCAATTGCATCACAATAACGGCATGTGGTTTTATAAACAGATAATACTGACATCAAAACGTCTCCATTGGGTAAAGGCAAGCACACACAGACACCCCCCGCAGACAGGCCAACCCCGTCCACAGGCACGCTGTGTTGCTCCCAAAACCAGTTTGTTGATTGTGTAACACAAGGCATACGGTCTGGTACCGGCCTCGCATTGGTCATATAGGCGCTAAACTGACCAAAGGGAAGAGGTAAAATTGCGATCTTTTCGCGCACCCCCGATTATCCGGCCAGCGCATATAATCATTGGCATATAGTCATGGGCATCAAGCCGATGACTAGACTTGGTCGCCCGCCATGCTATAGAACAAAAGACCGCCTGCATCGGCAGTTTTGGCAACCATAGGGGACTATATGATCGGCAAGCTGATTATCTTTGCCATTGTTGGT
>CAZYKI010000030.1:0-11555 GCA_964648035.1 uncultured Candidatus Puniceispirillum sp.
AATCCCGGCCCTTTGCCATACCACAAGCCAAAAACACCGTCGATGTCAGGCTTGTCATAAAGGTGGATATGTTGCGATCCCCAAATGGCGGTGGCAGCCAGTTCTTCATTCACGGCTGGCTGAAACACAATGCCGGCGGCGCTAAGCCGGTCCTTTTGCCGGGTCAGTTCAAGATCAAGCCCGCCAAGGGGCGAGCCCGGATAGCCGCTGACAAGACCCCGGCTGTTGATATGATTTTCCGCATCAAGGCGCGCTTGTTCCAAAAGCAATCGCACAAGCGCTTGGGTCCCGGTCATATAGGCGGGGCCGCTGGCCTTGCTGTAACAATCGTAAAGCGTTATCGCATCTGTCATCTTTTGCGTCTTTGGCTTGTGGTGCTGGCCCTATCGGAACAGCGGTTAGTTAACCACAGAAACGGTTCAGATTTAAGGGCGTTATTGACCAGGCTGGTGATGGCGGCGGTGCGCGCTTGTGCTAACGTCCATCGTGACACCCTGCCCACGCTGCCGATTTTGGCATGGCATATTTGCCCGAATGCGCCTAAAAGAAAGCCCGGTAAGTGTTTTGGTTACGGTATGCCTTGGCTTGCGTGGCATGGGCAGGCCAATCAGCAATGGCAAATCTAAATGACACAGCAATCACAACCGCTTAAAGCCGCGCTATGGATGATTGGCGCGATGGTGTCATTCAGTGTGATGGCGGTCGCCGGCCGTGAGTTGGCGCCGGACTTGAATACTTTTCAGATTATGTTTTTCCGGTCATTGATCGGGCTTGTTATTGTGCTGGTGGTGGCGGGGGCCGCTGGCACCCTGACCCAGATAAAAACCGATCGTTTGGGCCTGCATCTGCTTCGCAACGCGGCGCATTTTTCCGGGCAAAATCTGTGGTTTCTGGCGGTTGCCTATATCCCCTTTTCGCAATTATTCGCGCTGGAATTTTCGACGCCAATCTGGGTTGCGATGTTGGCGCCGATCTTTCTTGGCGAGACGTTGACCCGCCGCCGGCTGCTAACGGTTGTCCTCGGCTTTGTTGGGGTGTTGATTGTCGCCCGGCCCGACCTGTCCCAGCTTGATCCGGCAATCATCGCGGCGATTGCCTGTGCGGTATGTTTCGCCGGTTCGCTCATGGCCACCAAAAAGCTGACAGCCGACCAGTCGATCACCTGTATTTTGTTCTGGCTGACGGTTATGCAGCTGGGTATGGGGGCGGTGGCAACGATGATCACCGGCGGGCTGGTGATGCCGCATGGCATTGACATTGTCTGGGTGCTGGCAGTGGGATGTGGCGGGTTGATGGCGCATTTCTGTATCACCCGCGGCTTGGCGCTGGCCCCAGCCATTGTTGTGATACCGCTTGATTTTATGCGGCTGCCGTTGATCAGCGTCATTGGCTTTTTGGCCTATGGCGAGGCGTTTGAATGGCCCATTATCGTTGGCGCATTGATTATTTTGGTCGCTATCGTCAACAATCTGCGGGGTGAACAACCCCGTCGGCAGGTTGGCTCATAATGTGACTTGTCAGCCTGTTGTCGAGTGATCAGAATAAACCGCACGGTAGCGGCGTTTAACCATCGCCGGCGATGAACAGGAACCAGATAATGGCCGAAGAATTTGATTATGTGATTGTTGGGGCGGGCAGTGCCGGCTGTGTATTGGCAAACCGTTTGACGGCGTGCGGTAAGTACCGCGTTTGCTTGCTTGAGGCCGGCCCGCCCGACTGGAACCCGATGATCCATATTCCGGCAGGTTTTATCCGCACTCTGGTCAACCCCAACGTTAATTGGATGTATGAAGCCGAGGCAAGTGCCGGCACCAATGGCCGGACGATCCCTACGCCACGCGGTAAAGTCATCGGCGGGTCAAGTTCGATCAACGGGTTGATTTTTAACCGTGGTCAGAGGATGGATTTTGATGTCTGGGCGCAAAAGGGCAATCGCGGTTGGTCCTATGATGATGTGTTGCCCTATTTTCGGCGGTATGAATCGCATGATGACAGCGCTGATGCCAGCTATCGTGGGCAAACCGGCGAGATGCGGATCACCGACCTTGCCTGGCGTGACCCGTTGTGTGAGGCCTTTATCAAAGGCGCCGAATCGATCGGCATTCCGCGTAACCCGGACTATAATGGCGCCATTCAGGAAGGCACCTCCTATGTGCAGCGCACCTCGACCGGCAAATTACGCATGAGCGCGGCGCGCGCTTTCCTGAACCCGGCCAAAAAGCGCGGCAATCTTCATATCATTACCAACGCCCATGCCACCCGTATCTTGCTCGATGGCAAACGGGCGGTTGGCGTTGCCTATCATCGCGGCGGCGCATCAGGCAAGCCGCAAGAGGTCCATGCCCGGCGCGAAGTGATTGTGTCAGGCGGTACGATCAATTCACCACAGCTGTTGCAATTGTCGGGTATTGGCCCGGCCAAGCTGCTTGGCGATCTTGGCATTGAGGTGCGGCATGACCTTGCCGGTGTTGGGGAAAACCTGCGTGACCATTATGGCACCCGCCTGACGGCGCGCGCCAAAAATGTGCGTACCATCAACGAATTGGCGCGTGGGCCGCGGCTTGTCGGGGAAATCGCCAAATATTTTCTTGGCCGGCGCTCGATCCTAGAGCTTGGCCCAACCTTGGTCTATTGTTTCTGGCATTCGGATGAGACCGTCCGCAATTCGGATTTGCAGATCAGCTTTACCCCGGCCAGTTATAAAGAAGGCATGCAAGCCTGGCTTGATGATGAACCTGGCTTTACCTTGGCATCATGGCAACAACGGCCAGAAAGCCTTGGCTATGTGCGGGCGCGGTCAGCTGACCCGTTTGCCAAGCCGGTGATTCAGCCAAATTATCTGGCCCATGAAGAAGACCAGCGGGTGCTTTTGGCAGGTATCAAGCTTAGCCGCAAGCTGATGCACACAGCGGCCCTTGCGCCCTTTTTCGCCTATGAAGCCTATCCAGGCCAGAATGTTCAATCTGATGATGAGCTGCTTGATGTGGCGCGTCAGCGAAGCACCACCGTTTATCATTTGATGGGCACATGCCGGATGGGGCCGGCCACTGACCCAACCGCTGTTGTTGATGACCAGCTAAGGGTGCATGGCATGGAGAACTTGCGGGTGATCGATGCGTCGATCATGCCAACCATGCTATCGGCCAATCTCAATGCTGGCGTCTTGATGATTGCCGAAAAGGGATCCGATATGGTGCTTGGCCACCCGCCGCTGGCGGCAGCAAGTTAGGGTTTACGCCGGTTTTTTTGCCGTGCCGTCACTCAAGCGGGTCAGGATGGCCGAAAAATCGCGGTGCGCCCCATCACCGTTGGCGGTAAAGTCTTGATAGATTTCGAAGGCCAGTTTGCCAATGCGGCAATCGGTGCCGGTCAAGCTGGCAGCGTCCTGTGCCAACCCCAAATCCTTTTGCATCATCGCCGCCGAAAAGCCGGGCTTATACGCATTGTCGGCCGGACTTTGTGGACCAATTCCGGGGGCAGGACAATAGGTGTTCATCGACCAGCTGCTGCCAGATGATGTGCTAACAACATCGAACAGGCTTTGTCGATCAAGGCCTAAATGGTCTGCCAGCGCAAACGCTTCACAGGTCGCAATCATCGTTGCCCCCAAAATCATGTTGTTGCAAATTTTGGCGGCCTGACCGGCACCGGCGTCACCGCAATGGATAACCCGCTGGCCCATGATATCGAGTAAAGGCGCAGCGATGGCCAGACTTTGAGCACTACCGCCAACCATAAATGTCAGCGTTCCGGCGGCGGCCCCGCCAACACCGCCTGACACCGGCGCGTCAAGACCATAAAGGCCCGCCGAAGCGATCATCGCCGCCACATCTTTAGCGGCGGCAATATCAACGGTAGAGCAATCAATAAGACAGGCGCCGTCCTGCATAACGGGGATAATTTCGGCGGCGACAGCGCGCAAGGCCTGCCCATGCGGCAGCATTGTGATCACGGCATCCTGGCCGCGCGCGGCGGCTGTCACTGTGCTGGAAACGGTCAGCACATCTTGCAGGGCAGACCGGCTTTTGGCGTCAAGATCAAAGCCGGTTACTGCATGGCCTGCGGCCACAAGGTTACGCGCCATCGGCGCCCCCATATTGCCAAGTCCGATAAAGCCGATATTCATGTTTTCGTCCCCCCTATCCCTCGTTTTGCCTGCCGTATGATAGCTACCGGCACGCCCGTGTCATATTCGGTTGCAGCGTTAAGACTAGATGCGGTAAGACTATGGCCTCAAGAGATTTATATCGTTTGGCAAAGGAAACATCATGCGTAGTTTACAGCGCCCCGGCCGTTCACCGGTTCTTGCCCCTGAAGGTATGGCCAGCACTTCCAACCCGTTGTCAACCCAAGCTGCGGTGACGGTTTTGCAAAATGGTGGCAACGCCATGGATGCGGCGATTGCGGCATGCGCGGTACAAGGCGTTGTTGAACCCGAATCAACCGGTATTGGCGGGGATTGTTTTTGCCTGTATTCAGAGGCCGGAAGCGACAAGGTTATTGCGATGAACGGGTCCGGGCGGGCGCCAATGGGGCTGACCGCTGACTGGCTTTTGGAACAGGGTATCAGCGAAATCCCGCAACAGTCGCCGCATGCGGTAACGGTGCCGACAGCGATTGATGCGTGGGTTCAATTGAACCGTGACTATGGATCAAAGCCGCTTGGTGATTTGCTGCAACCGGCGATTGGCTATGCGCGTAACGGGTTTCCGATTGGCCAGCGGGTTGCGGCCGATTTTGCGGCAAGCCATGATTTGCTGACCGGCGATCCTGATATCAGCGCGTTGTATCTAAAGGATGGCGAGGACTATAAATTTGGGGATCGCTTTACCAACCCGAACCTTGCCAAAACAATGGAAGCGATTGCCGAACAGGGGCGTGACGGCTTTTACAAGGGCTGGGTTGCCGCCGATATTTTGGCCAAATTGCAGTCGCTTGGCGGGCATCATGTGCAGGCTGATTTTGACGCGGCTGTCGCCAATTATGTCACCCCGATCAAAACCAATTTCCGCGGCTATGATATTTGGGAATGTCCCCCAAATGGCCAGGGGGTGATCGCGCTGATGTTGCTGAATATCATGTCGGGCATCGATACATTTGGCGACCATCCGATCAGTGTCGCGCGAATGCATCACGAAATTGAGGCTGGCCGCCTTGCCTATCGTGATCGCAATCTCTATCTGGCTGACCCGACATTCAGCGATGTGCCGGTCGAGGCGATGTTGAGCGCTGACCATGCGGCGGCGATTCGTGCCCAGATCAACCCTGATCGGGCGCTTGATGATTTGCCGGAAACAACGCTGCCACCCCATAAAAGCACGGTCTATATTTCGGTGGTCGACAAGGACCGGAACGCCTGCAGCTTTATCAATACTGTGTTCCATAATTTTGGTGCCGGCATTTTGGCGCCGAAATCAGGTGTGATTCTGCAAAATCGTGGCCAAGGCTTTGTGGTCAAGCCGGGGCATCCAAACTGTATCGAGCCTGGCAAGCGGCCGTTGCATACCATCATTCCGGGCATGGCCACCAAAGATGGCAAAACCGTCATGTCATTCGGGGTTATGGGCGGTGAATATCAGGCCTTTGGCCATATGCAGTTCCTGACCAGATTGTTTGATTACGGCATGGATGTTCAAGAGGCGCAGGATATGCCGCGGTTTTTCCCGGACCCGTTCAGCGATGTCGTCGAGGTAGAAGAGCCAATCACCGACGAGATGCGTGATGCGTTGCGGGCGCTTGGGCATAATATTCAGCCTGCGCACAAGCCGATCGGGGGGTCGCAAGCGATCTTTATCGATTGGGACACGGATTTGCTGATTGCCGGATCGGATCCGCGCAAAGACGGCTGTGCGATGGGCTATTAACGGTTACGCCGTCTTTTCAATATCCAGCACGATATGGACATAATCCATCGCGTGCCCGGCCGGATCGGCGGCAACCTCATCGCGGTAGGCATTATAAAAACTATCAATGATCCGGTCAGCTTCGGCCGCCGGTCTTTGATCTAGCGCTGTACGAAACACCGTTTCCGACCATGACCGCATGGTTGGGATCAGACTGTCAGCATAGTCTTGGTTGGACATCGCACCATCAGCGGCTAAAAACGCCGCTTCATACGGACATTTTGTCAGTTTGCTGTGGCAGGATTTTAATGTCAGCCCGGCCTTGCAAACCGCGCTGTCTGGATCGGTGAAGGGCGCGCAAAATTCATCAACCGAGCGGTAATATTGGGCAAAGGTCGCGCGTTCATATTCGGTAGCGGTAAGGGTACCGTTCTGATAGAGCGCCAGCCAAAATTTATGAAAATGGTCAAACATATGTTTGCCGCCGGTGTGACCAAGATAGCGCCCGGCTTCATCAATGCCGAAATTGAGGCAGATAAACCGGCCGCCGGGAATTAGTTCGGCGGCGCGCGCCAATAAAATCTTCTCCCAATCCTGTGCGGCTTGCGCGGCAAACGCCGCTTTGCTGGCGGCATCGCCACAGGCGGCATGCACA
Source organism: uncultured Candidatus Puniceispirillum sp. (assembly GCA_964648035.1). Classification (GTDB taxonomy): domain Bacteria; phylum Pseudomonadota; class Alphaproteobacteria; order Puniceispirillales; family Puniceispirillaceae; genus UBA3439. The sequence continues at coordinate 6,499 of CAZYKI010000030.1, forward strand.
TGGTTCGGAATTTCCAGCGGTTTGACAGATACATAATGCATCGCTGTCGCACTGAATCCAAGGTTGAGTGTATTGTCGGCCATCAACTGCTGGTGAAAGCCGGTCCCGCAGCCATGCACAAATACATCGCGATACCGGCTTTGGTAGGCATGGGCCGGATCGCCTTGCATCCCCTGCATCATCCGAAACAATGTCGAAAAGTCATTGCTGGCCAAATCGGTATAGAGCATTTCAACTTGGCGGTGGTCACCGGCATCGCGCCGTTGGCCGATTACCCTATCCCACATTTCGCGACTGGTGCCACCATCGGCGGCACCAAAATCGGCAATGCGTAGCTGTGGTGTGTCCGGTCCGTCAGCCAAAGCCGCCAATACCATCGTACCGGCATCATTGATCACATCGCGCGCGCCGGCGGTCCGCTCTGAATAATAGCCGGCACCGCGCATCGCCAAAACCGCTTGTGTGTTGATCCCATCGGTCATGGCGTGCGCTCCTCTCCTAGCTGGTCATGTTGCGACCATCAGAATTGCAATGAAATATCCTGATGCTGTGCAAGACATGGTGTGATGATATCCACCTGCGCGCTGGTCAGCCGGTCCTGCTCGCGAAGTCCCAAATTATTGCGGGTGAAGGTTTCAAACGCCGCAAGCTTGGCGCGTGGGCCCGCTTTGGCGGCGGCCCGCCACGCCAATTCAGTATCGATCACGGCCAGTGTTTCATCGATCATTGTCAACGCCTTGGCTTGATCAGGTGTTTTGCTGTCAAGGGCGCGCCGCGCGTTGGACAGGGCCTTTGCCGCATCCTGTGCATCAGGGATTTTGTTCAGGGCGCTGTAGTTTGTCTTGATTTTAGCAAGGCTGTCGGCCACTGGCGCATTGTTGATTGTGCTACGAATTTGTCTTAGTTCATTGCCAATCACTGCAAGGTCTGATTCGGCATCAATGGCGCGGACCAGCATGCGGATGTCGGCATAGGCTTGGTCAGACTGGCGGCGGAACTGCATCCGTGCCCGGTTCAGCTGTGCGGTCAGCTTCTTGAAATCCTTGTTGATATTGTTCCAGTCGGCCGGAATCTGGCCGCGTTTTTCAGCAATTTCAGCTTCAAGTGCGGCCATACGGGCCTTCATGTCGGCTTTTTTGCGCTCATTATCGGTGCCGCGGATAGCGCGGCCAAGGGCTTTTAATTCGGCTTCATCCTGCCGGATGATTCGTTCAATTGCCCGCACCTCGCTATGGATTGGCGCATAGGCACCGGCGGCGTCGGCAATCGCTGATTTAGCTGATTTGATCTCGGCAACGCGGTCGAAAATCTGGCCGGCATTGTTGATATTGCGCGCCATCGCCTTTTGTTTGTTGTCAGGCAATGTGGACAGGTCAGCCGATTTCAGCTGGTCAAGCTGGCCCATATAGGCGGCCTTTTGCGTATCGTAAAATTCGAAAAGATAGTCCTCAAGGCACAGCTGCAACCGCGGGTTTTTCGGCGGCGGCGCGGTTTCACTGGACAGGAACGTGCTTGTCGGCAGGTAGTTCACCAAGCTGGGGTTAAAGCCGACAATAGTCAGGCCAAGCAGCTGCAGGCCGATGAACGGAATGACGCCCTTATACATATCCAAGGTTTTGACCGCCTTGCTGGCCACGCCGCGCAAATAAAACAGCGCAAAGCCGAATGGCGGTGTCAGGAATGATGTCTGGATGTTCAAGCCAATCATCACCCCAAGCCAGACCGCGGTCACGTTGGCTGATGGGTCTGCCAGCAGGATTGGGGCAACAATCGGCACCACTACAACGGCAATTTCGATAAAATCAAGGAAGAAGCCAAGCAGGAAAATCACCAGCATCACGACAATGAATTGCGCCCAGAAGCCGCCTGGCAAGCTTGATAGGAAATGCTTTACCACCTCTTCCCCGCCAAAGCCGCGGAACGCCGCCGTCAGCATCGCGGCACCAAGCAGAATGATAAAGACCAGTGACGTCGTTTTGGCGGTTTCGGCCATCACGTCACGAAGGGTGTCTTCGGTTACATAGGCGCGCCACCCACTCCACGCAATGCCGGCAAGAAGCCCGATCACCGCAACGGTCACAAAGCCAAGGCCGATCCAGTCAGATGTCGCGGTGATGGTTTTGACGCTGAGGTTGAAATTGGACGAGATCAGCCAAATCAGCAACAGCGACACAATTGTCAGTATTGCCGGATAAAAGGCCGATTTGGTGCCTTCCCGCAACTTATAGCCAGCCATGATCATCGCCCCGATGGCGCCGATTGCCCCGGCCTGATTCACCGTGGCAATGCCGGCGATGATCGAGCCAAGAACAAGAAAGATCAACAGCAATGGCGGTACCAGCGCCAACGCCACCTTGAACAGGAATGAGCGTTCAAGAAGCTTGCCATCATAAGGCACAGCGGGTGCCAGCTGTGGCCGGATCAGGGCGGCAATAAGGATATAAGCCATATAAAGCCCCACCAGAATAATGCCTGGCAGGAACGCGCCAAGGAACATATCACCAGCGCTTGTTGAAATAATATTGAATTCGGATGGCATGCTGAATTGGCCGGTGGCCTGTTTATAGAGGTCCTTGCGCATGGTGGCGGCCTGATCGGCCGCACTGGCCAGCTGGTCGGCCAAAATGATCAGCACGATAGACGGGGGAATGATCTGCCCCAAGGTACCCGACGCACAGATCGCGCCGGTGGCCAGTGGCTTTGAATAATTGTTTCGCAACATGGCAGGCAGTGAAATCAGCCCCATTGCCACAACGGTCGCCCCGACAATGCCGGTCGTTGCCGCCAAAAGCCCGCCAACAAATACCACCGAAATACCCAATCCCCCCGGAATCGGTCCGAACAGCTGGGCCATTGTGACCAGCAAATCCTCGGCAATTTTGGACCGTTGCAGCATAATGCCCATAAAAATGAACAACGGAATGGCGATCAGCGTGTCCCGCTCGACCTCCCAATAAATGCCGCGGAAATTGGTCACACCCGCGGTCAGCCATTCGATCGGGCCATCTTGAACAAAATAGGCGCTGCTGTCGCCTTCAAGCAAAATCCCGGTAAGGCCGGCCAGAACAATCGTGACAATCGCCGAACCGGGCAGCGCAAAGGCAACCGGATAGCCGGAGCCAAGCGCATACATCATCAAAATAAATAAAAGGGCGAGGAAAACGAGTTCCATTATTGGGCAACCTCTTCGCTGGCATCTTCATCGACGATTTTGTCCTCGATATCGGCCAGCGACTGGAAAAGATACGATGTAAACTGAAAAATCATACTCAGCGCGAAAACCACAAGAAACGCCGCCATCAGATATTTGACATACATGCCAAAGCCACTCATCGAGGTTTCAAAATTCATCATCGGGCTATTGATCAGGCTGGATTTGCCCCACATGCCCCGCACCAGAATGAGCCAGCATAGCGGGATCCCAAAAAACACGGTGCCGATCACATTCAGGATCGATTTGGTGCGTCTTGTCAGGCCGGCATAAAGCACGTCAACCCGCACATGACCATCCTCTTTCAGCGTGTAGGCAGATGCAAACAGGAACAGCGCCGCATACCAAAAGCGCACAAGGTCGCCCATAAAGGTCTGCTCATAGCCATAGATAAAGCGCGCCACAACGATCAGAAATTCGGCAATCACCACCAGCAATGTCAACCAGACAAGCGATACCGACTTTTCCTTTAGCGCGATCAAACCGGCGAACAGGATCAGCGGGATATGGACATAAAGACCGCGGTCACTTGGCAGCGCAATGGCGGCCCCGCCGGCCTCGCCGAACAAAATTTTGTGAAAATCCTCAACCCGCAGGAAGGACAGGGTTGCATCAACCAGCCCAACCATCAACACCGCCCAGAAAGCCAGCCGGACGATATAGGCCGATGTCCGGTCCATAAAGGCGGCGTCTTGGCGCAAGTTGGCTGTTGATATTGTGTGGTAAATGGCAAAGCCGACCACGATAGCGGCCGCGGCTGTTTGCACAAACCCTACGGTTATCAGGCTGCCACTATAGCCATCTTTCGGGGTGGCAACGCCGAACATGTCGGCCAACCCGATGGTGTGGATCACACCCGGCGCCCCGATACCAAAAATCAAAAAATTATTGATGACAAACAAAAGCGCCAGCAAGGCACTGGCAAAGCCGGCGATGCGAAGCGCGGAAAACAGGAAATTATGAGATGACGATACCATAGCCGGTCTGCATAGTGATCAATGAAAAAAGGCCTGCCGCGGTAACGGCAGGCCTTGTATGGTTACTAGCGCAGTGCGGCGTTCCGCTTTTGCGTGTAGGCCACGTCGTTCAACTGAACATAGTCACCTACTGTCTTACGGGCGGCCATGCATGAATCATGGATCTTCTTGGCCAGCGCCGAATGGGCAACCACTTCAGCATAAACCTCGTCCGAACCACGCTTGAAGGCGCCATAGACGTCATCGTTGAATTCACGAACCACAACACCCTGCTGCTGGACAAGACGCTCAAGCGCCGCGCCATTCTTGGCATTATATTCAGCCATGATGTTGTCGTTTTCGGCCTGCGCTACGGCCTGAATCAGGGCCTGGTCAGACTTGCTCAACGATCCCCAGAATGACGCATTAAAGCCAAGCGCCAACTGTGATGCTGGCTCATGCATGCCTGGGAAATAGTAGTATTTGGCAGCTTCATAGAACTTCATCGCTTCGTCGTTCCATGGGCCAACCCATTCGGTGGCGTCGATCGCGCCAGACACCAGGTTTTCGTAAATCTGGCCGCCAGGAAGCGATACTGGTGACGCGCCAAGCTTGGCCATGACGTCACCGCCAAGCCCAGGAATACGCATCTTCAGACCTTTGAGGTCATCAGCTGAGTTGATTTCCTTGTTGAACCAGCCGCCCCATTGAACGCCGGTGTTGCCGCAAGCTAAGCATTTCAGGCCGAATTCGCCAGCCAGCTGATCCCATAGCTGTTGGCCGCCCATCCAGTGGATCCATGCGGTCATTTCGACATAGCTAAGGCCAAATGGTACCGCGGTGTAATAGGCCCAGCCAGGATGCTTGCCTTTCCAATAGTAATCGGCAGC
>CAZYKI010000030.1:11655-20410 GCA_964648035.1 uncultured Candidatus Puniceispirillum sp.
CCGCGGTGTAATAGGCCCAGCCAGGATGCTTGCCTTTCCAATAGTAATCGGCAGCGTGGTAGGCTTGGGCGTTGCCAGAGGCAACTTCATCGAACGAATCGAAGGCGCCGACACGTTCGCCGGCGGCATAATAAGTCACCTGAATGCGGCCGTCACTGACGTCGCTTAGACGCTGGGCGGTACGCTGAGCGCCGGTGCCAAGGCCCGGAAAGTCACGCGGCCATGTTGACACCATCGCAATTTCGATCCGGTCAGCGGCAATGGCTGGTGCTGCCAATGTTGATGCGGCAACGGTACCGGCGCCTACCAGACCTGCCTTGGTAATAAAATCTCTACGTTTCATAAATCTGTTCCCTCCAACTGGAATAACCATTAAGTAGCCGTTGCTTGACGCAATCTTTTGGAACGACCCTAGCAGAAATTCCCAAAATGGCAACAGAATCCGTTCGCTGTCCGATCTATGTTATGCGTGATGCGGCGCGGCTTTGGCGCGGATTTTTTCAATCATTTGGCCAGCTAGTTGCGCTGTCAATAAGGGGCCAGCTATCGGCCTTGCCGATGGCGTATCAAAGCTCGCGCAACGCATTGAATTGGTCGATATAGCCAGAGGGGTCAATCTTGACGCCAATCACGGTGGTTTCATTGCTTTTCATCGCTGCCTGCAAGGCATCGGTCAGACCGTTTTCGGTATCGACAGTCACACCATTGGCCCCAAATCCGCGCGCTAAATGCGGCCAGTCAAGGCCGCCAAGATGCACGCCATAAGGGTCGATTCCCTTGATGCTTTGCTTGGTGCGGATCAGGCCGATTTCACCATCGTCAAACACCAGAATGATGATCGGCAGCTTTTCGCGCACCGCGGTTTGCAGTTCTGCCACTGCCATTAAAAAGCCGCCATCGCCGGTAAAGGCAACAACCGGTCGGGTCGGGTGGGCGATACGCGCCGCCAATGCACCCGGAATCGCATAGCCCATCGACCCGAGACCATTGGATGTCAAAAATTCGCGCGGGCCGTAGCTTTGCCATTTCTGTACGACAAGCAGACGACTGGCGCCCGCATCACAGGTGGCAATGGTATCGCGCGGCAGAATGGCGCGCGCCAGTTCCACAGCGCGTTGCGGTGACAGGCCCTTGGCTGGTGTGTCGAGGGCGTCATGTACTTGCGCCCGAAATGTCGCCGCGGCGGCAAGGCCCCAGCCGGTGCCGGCCGGCAATAAGCTGGTCAAAGCCGTCATCACATGACCAAGGTTGCCAACCACTTCTTCGGCACTGGCCACCAGCCCGTCAAGTGATGGTGTAGAGGCAAGCGATAAGACCTTGGTCGGATAGGGCCAGCCTTTGGGCTGTAACTCTACCGCATCTAGTCCGATGGTGATGATCAGGTCGGCCTTGGCCACAAGGTCACGTTCGATGAGTCCGCCGATGATGCAGCCGGCGCGTAGCGGATGATCCTCGGCGATTGCCCCTTTGCATTTTGATGTGGTCAGCACCGGCGCACCAAGATGTTCAGCCAGTCCCAGCATCGCGGGGCAGGCATTGTCCCAAAACACGCCTAACCCGACCAGCAGCACGGGCCGCGCGGCCGCCTTGATCATCGTTACCGCTGACTCAAGTGCCCGCGGGTCGGGCGCTGGATGATAGTAATTTGGCATCAGCGCCGGCAAATTGGCGGGCGTTCCCGCGGCTTTTTTGGTTTCGCTTTGTGGCAGGTCAAAATGCACCGGGCCAGGGGCCGGGGCGGTCGCTATACGGATCGCCCGCCGCAATTGCTGTTTGACCGTGGCCGCATCAATGGCCGTCGACCATTTGACAAGCGGCTGCATAATCGCCTGCTGGTCAAGCCGCTGACGCAGGCCGATCTGCTGTTCGGGGTTGGAATAACGGTCGGTAATCGCAATCAGCGGCGCCCGATCCAAAAACGCATGGGCAATACCATTGACCATGTTGGTTGCGCCGGGTCCGCGGGTTGATAAACACACGCCTGGCCGGCCGGTGATCTCGCCCCATGTCGCGGCCAGCATTGCCCCGGCAACTTCCTGCTTCATCAAAATGAACCGCATACCAAGCGCCTTGGCAGCATCCATCAATTCGACTGATTCGCCACCCGGATGGCCCACAATAAACGGCGTTCCCATATCGCGAAAGGCGATGGCCATATCTTCGACGGTGGTGGTCATGATACTCATTCCTGCTGCGTTGTTTTTGTGATTGCCAGCGGAGTGAAGCAAATCACCACAGATCTGTCATGCGGAAATTCGCGGCAGAGGACGGTTTGTTGTAACCCGCCGCGATAGGGTATTGGCCGCCATCGTCAGGCCGGTCTATCACAGACAACAGCAACCATCAGTTCCAGAACGCCCACCGTTTGGAAACAATCACTTGGATAACGGTCATAGGACCTTTTTGCTTGGGAAATTGGAGCGGGTGATGGGATTCGAACCCACGACCCCAACCTTGGCAAGGTTGTGCTCTACCACTGAGCTACACCCGCGTTATGGCGATAACGCGAACCGCTGGCTGGTGGTATAATCGAAGCCGTGCCGCCGCGCAAGAGGCAAAGTGCAGCCCTGCCCCGGCATTTACCCAACTTTTCCCCACCTTTTATTGCTGCGCTGCGGCCAGCCTGCTACCAGCTGCCAAAACGTCTTGCAGCCGGTCAGCAATATAGGATTGCTGGGCCGCTTGCAGATAGGGGTGCATCGGCAGGGCCAAAACTCTGGCACATAAATCCATCGTGACGCCAAGGCCGCACCGGCTGACCGGATAGTTTTGATACGGTAATTGCCGATGCATCGGAATCGGATAATAAATCGCTGTCGGCACATTATGCTGTGCCAAATTTTGGCACAGCGCATTCCGGTCAGTGCCAGCCGGCAGTTTGATCACATATTGTGCCCAGCTTGACGTTGCGCCGGCGGCCAGCCGTGGACAGGTGACATGATCGTCCAGCAAATCGGCATAGCGGTCGGCGACGGTCTGCCGGGCTGCCAGCTCGTCGGCAAAAATATCAAGCTTGGCATCAAGCACCACCGCCTGCAGGCTATCCAACCGCCCGGTCATGCCAATCCGCACATTTTCATATTTATCCTGGCCCATGCCATGTATCCGGCAGGATCGAATAATGGCGGCCAGACGATCATCATCGGTGAACACCGCGCCGCCATCGCCATAGGCGCCAAGCGGTTTGGCCGGAAAAAAGCTGGTGCAGGTGATGTCGGCAAGCTGGCCAACCGGCCGCCCGTCAAGGCGCGCGCCAAAACTTTGCGCCGCATCATCGATCAGCCATAATCCATGCGTGTCAGCGAAGGCCCGAATGGCGGTGTAATTGGCCGGCTGACCAAAAAGACCAACACCGATGATACCAACAATCTTGATCCCGGCGGCGTGGCCAGCGGCCAGCGCCTCATCCAGCTTTGTCGGGTCAAGGTTAAAGCTGTCCTCTTCGACCTCGGCAAAAATCGGTATCGCCCCCATCGTTGGCATCACCTCGGCGCTGGCAGCAAAGGTGAAGGACGGCACAATAACCCCCTCGCCCGGTTTGATTTCCAGACCCATCAACGCCAACACCAGCGCATCGGTGCCGGAAGAACAGGAAATGACATGCTGGCTGCCGGCCCATGCGGCCAGCCGTGTTTCCAACGCGCCAATCTCTGGCCCCATGATATAGGCCCCATGGTCAAGCACCTGTTGCCATCCGGCCTCGACTTTTTCGCGGATACGCGATTGTTGGGATTTCAGATCAATAAAGGCGATATCCATCATGGTGGCGGTCTCGGTTCAGGTGGTGGTGGTAGCGACGGCGGCGTTAACATCGACAAGCTGGGCCTGCATCGCCTCAAGTACTTTTTGCACGCCAAGCGCCTCACCAATATGGGTGGGGGCTGGCCTGCCGCTTTCACAGCAATCGATAAAGGCGCGCATTTCGTCTTTTAGCGGTTCGGCTTCATCCACCGGCAGGTTGATCGGGCTACCCCGGTCGATGATAAAATGTTCACCATTGAGCCGCATCTGGTCTGGAAACAGCGTCAGCTTTTCGGGCCATGGCTTGGTGTCGTCAAACACCAGCGCGCCGGCGGTTCCGGTCACGGTCAGTCGATGTTCTTTATAGGGGCACAGCCAGCTTGTTTGCAGGCCAGCGGACAAGCCGTCGGCAAACCCAAGCGAACAAGACAGAAAATCAACGATGCCCGGTGTCATATGGCTAGCACCGGCACAGGCAATCACCGTCGGCTGACTGCCGGCAAGCGCCAAGATCAAAGACAAATCATGCGGGCATAGGTCATAAAGGACCGATTCGGTATTGCGGATACGGCCCATCGCCAGCCGGTTGGCCTGAATGTGGCGCACCCGTCCCACCGCGCCAGCCGCCAGTTGGCGTTGTAACTCGATGAAGGCGGCATGATAGCGGATCAAATGCCCGACCATCACCTGCCGACCGGCGGTGGTGGCAGCAGCGGCAATCGCCTCGGCGCCGGCCAATGATAATGATAGAGGCTTTTCAATATAGACATGTTTGCCGCTAGCAAGCGCGGCAATCGCCAAATCATCATGACTTGGGGCGGCGGTGGCGATCACCACCCCGTCAATCTCTTGGGTCGTGATTAACGCGTCAACATCAAGGGCGGTGGCCCCAAACTGGCTGGCAAATTCGGCCGCTTGTCCATCGTTGCGGTCGGCAACACAGGCTAAAACGCCCAGTTGCGCCAGATTGCGCGCCAGATTGCGGCCCCACATGCCGCAGCCGATTAGCCCGATCTTGATCATGATGACGCTGGTCTTTAATCCCCGATCAACTGGCTGTTTTGACAAGATATGACAGCCCTGTGTCACCGGTATTAGAGGGTGCAGCGAATCGCGTCAATTGTTGCATTTCGTTACATTTTCGACGGTGCTTTCACTGGGCTGCCACTAGACAGGCATGGCGGGTGTTCGCTGCTGGTTGGCTTGGGTTTGGCAGGGCTTGCGGCGGCGGCGGCATGCCGGTAAAAAAAAGACGCCGATTGGCGCTTGTCGCCGCCACCCAAGGACATATCCGCACCGGGTCATTTCAAAGCGAGGTCATTGCCTAACATGGATGCATCGTCACAATTCAAGGATAGTTTGCCAACGCCGCCAGAAACGGTCATGGATTGCCTTGGCCAGCTTGGCATTGATTATAACACGCATCACCACCCCCCATTGCGCACGGTTGAAGATTCTAAAGCCTATCGCGGCGATATGCCGGGTCTTCATATCAAGAACCTCTATTTGCGGGATCGCAAAAAGCGCAATTTTTTATTGGTGGCCCAAGAGGACCGGGCCGTTGATTTGAAAGCGGTGCAAGCGATGATTGGCTGTGACCGTCTGTCGTTCGGCAGCGCCGCGCGGCTGATGGAAATGCTTGGTGTGCGTCCCGGCGCGGTCAGCCCCTTGGCGTTGATCAATGATCCCACGCACCGGGTCAGCGTGCTGCTGGACAATATGTTGCAGGATAGCGCCCGCATTTATGCCCATCCGCTTGTCAATGATATCACCCTTGGCATAACCGGCGCTGGTCTTGTGCAGTTTTTGGCGCATACCGGGCATGTGCCGCAATGGCTTGATTTGTGATCCGCCGGTTGGGCGTGATGCCTCTTGTTTTGGGCGCGGTGATATCCCACATTGTAAGCAGGACTAAATACCCCAGACAGGGATGATACCGGCACGTCATCGCATCAGCATGCGCCACCCGGTGTGACATGCGGTCAGGGTCTATCACGATAAAGGTTGACGAAAAAATGGAACAACTCATTTCCGGCGGCGCCGACACTGCACCTGTTGATGTCGATATGAACAATTTTATGGCCGAAGTCATTGACGGTTCGGCCAAACAGCCGGTGATCGTGCAGTTCTGGGCGCCATGGTGCGGGCCGTGCAAACAATTGGGACCGGTGCTGGAAAAGGTGGTGGCGGCGGCCAAGGGCAAGGTTCGCATGGTGCGGGTCAATATCGATCAGAACCAGCAAATTGCCGCCCAGTTGCGGGTGCAGTCAGTGCCAACGGTCTATGCGTTTTTTAATGGCCAGCCGGTTGATGCGTTTGCCGGTGCCCAGCCGGAATCGGCGGTGACCCAATTTGTCCAGAAACTGGCAGCCCTGTCCGGCGATGGCCCCGATATCGCCGCCATGGTCGAAGCGGCAACGGCGCTTGTCGAGGCACAGGATTTTGAGGCGGCGATGGCCAAATATCACGAAATTCTGGCCGCTGATCCGGAATCACCTGAAGGGCTTGGTGGTATGATCCGCTGTTTTGTTGGTATGCGCGATATCGCGGCGGCCCGCGATATTGTCGACCAGCTTGATGATGGGTTTCGCGACAAACCGGCAATCATCGCGGCGATTGCGGCGGTGGAACTGGCCGAAAAGGCTGCCGGTGCGGCCGAGGGTATCGACGCCTCCCGGATGGCGGTGGACGCTAACCCACAGGATCTGCAAGCCCGTCAGGATCTGGCGATGGCGTTGTTCGCGATTGGCGAGGAAGCGGATGCGATGGCCCAGCTGCTCGAATCAATCCGCATCGACCGCGACTGGAACGATGCCGCTGCCCGCACCCAGCTGTTGGAGTTTTTCAAAACCTTGGGGCCGGCAAACCAGCATGTGATGCGGGCGCGCCGGCAATTGTCGACTATGTTGTTTTCGTAAAGCGAGATATCCTGCTGCCCTGTTAACAGGTCGGCAAGATCACGGATCTTAAAGGGGGAACGTCTTTCGCACCGGGTTCATAGCAAGGAGTACAAGTATGACAGCACGTCAGTTTGACCCTGAATTTCAGCAGTTGCCATCAGACATTCCGATTTTTCCATTACCAAATGCGCTGTTGTTGCCGGGCGGGCAGCTGCCGCTGAATATCTTTGAGCCGCGCTATCTGGCGATGGTCAATTATGCGCTTGCCACGCCAACAAGGCTGATTGGCATGGTGCAACCGGTTGACCCGACAAGCCCGCCGCAAGACAACAAGAATCCGGTACCCGATCTGTTTCAGATCGGCTGTGCCGGCCGTATCGTAGCCTTTCAGGAAAGCGATGACGGGCGGTATATCATTGCCTTGTCGGGCGTGAACCGGTTTCGGCTTGCCGGTGATGCGATGCACAAGGATGGATTTCGTTTGGCCACGGTTGACTGGCAGGAATTTGACCATGATTTACGGATCGATGTCAGCCATTTTGACCGCCGCCCGCTGATCACAGTGATGAAGCGTTATTTTGACATGAAAGGGTTTGAGACAGACTGGACGCAGATTGAAAAGTCGGATAACCAAGCGCTGTTGGCGACCTTGTCGATGGTGTGTCCGTTTGCGGTTGCTGAAAAACAGGCGCTGCTTGAGGCGGATACCCTGTCGCACCGCGCCGATTTGCTGATCGCCATGATGGAAATGGCGTTGCATGAGGAGACAGGTGAGCGTGACGCAAGACACTGATAAAGACATCACAACCCCGGTTGACCCGGCGCTTCTTGAAGTGTTGGTTTGCCCGGTGACCCGGGGCCCGTTGATCTATGATCAAGCCCAGCAGGAATTGATCAGCCATCAGGCCCGCAAGGCCTATCCGATTCGCGCCGGCGTGCCAATTATGCTGGTCGATGAAGCGCGCGACCTCGACCAATAAGACCAAGGCCAGCAACCGTAAAATGACCCAAGCACCGCCCCAAGAAACACCGATATGGCCGTCCGAAATCCGGCTGGCCAAGACGCGTGACTGTCTTGATATTACATTCGACAATGATGTGGCGGTCAGCCTGTCCGCTGAATTGCTGCGTGTTGAATCGCCTTCAGCCGAGGTGCAGGGCCATGGCGCCGGACAAAAGATAACGCCGCCGGGCAAACGCCTTGTCAAGATTACCGGCATCGAACCGGTTGGCAATTATGCGGTCCGGCTTGCCTTTGATGATGGGCATGATACCGGCATTTTCAGCTGGGCCCTTCTTTATGATTATGGCCAGCGGCAGGATCAGCTGATGGCAGATTATCTGGAACGATTGCGTGCTGCCGGTACCAGCCGCGACCCGCATTAACGACCCGTCTCGTCCGGAAGGCGCCCTTCCAGCAAGCTGGCGCGCGATAAATGGCCACCGCGGGCGGCCTGTTCCAACAGCGGTTTTAGGGGGCTGGCATTGACCAAGGCCATGCCGGCCCCGGCTAATTTTGCCAGCCGTGGCGGCCCCGACATCAGCCGGTTTAACCCGCTTGTGACCGCACTCATCGCCCGAATTTCGGCCTGTCTTCCGGCAACAAAGTCGCGCCGTACAGACAGATGACCGGCGGTTAAGCCCCGCGCCGTGGCGGCGGCAATCGCATCAGCCAAAACCGCCGCATCGCCAAGCGCCAGATTATAGCCTTGTCCGGCAAGCGGATGAATCACATGACCGGCATCACCGGCCAGAACCAGCTGGTCACCGGTTAATTTTGGCATGATCGCCGGGATCAGCGGCCATAGACGGCGCGGGTTGGGCGCCTGTATCCCGCCAAGCGATGGCCCAAAAGCGGCATAGACCGCGGCGGCAAAATCGGCGTCATCAAGCGCGTAAAGGCGGTCAGCCTCGGCGTTGTCCACACTCCAGACAAGGGACATGCGATGCGGTCCAAACGGCATCAAGGCCAGCGGGCCTGACGGCAAAAATCGCTGAAAAGCGGTATTGTCATGGTCGCGCTCGACAGACAGGTTCGTCACAATAGCGGTTTGCCGGTGTGATTCTGGATAGCAAGGCAGGCCGGCAAGCTGACGAAGCGGACTTTTGGCCCC
>CAZYKI010000031.1:0-1337 GCA_964648035.1 uncultured Candidatus Puniceispirillum sp.
GAATCAGCAAAATTTAGTAGCACACGCAAAATTTTACCTCTAAAATCAAAATTGCGTGCTGTAACTGCTAAAAAACTGGCCATTTTACTCAAAACAGCGCGATCCCATTTCTCTATTTAACAGTGTCTTGTCCTGATTCGTTCGGTATTCGCCGCCGCGAAACAGCCGGCTGATTGACAGCAACCGGCAATAACGGCACTGTCGGGCGGCTTGTTTCACAGTCGGGCGGTGTTCGCTTTACTGTCCAGCCAAGCTGGTTGTGGTAGGGGGGCGGTCATGCCCGATTTTTTTGTCAAATTACGCGACACCAGTCCGGGCCGGTTTGGAACAATGCTGGCGCTGCTTGGGGTGCTGGTGCTCACACCCGACACCTTGGTCATCCGGCTGTCTGGCCTTGAACGCTGGGCGTTGATGGGCTGGCGCGGGATTTTGATGGGCGTGATGTCACTGCTGATCTGGCGTTATATCCTGTCGCGTGATCCTGGCCGTGAATGGCGCAGCCTTGCCAGCTGGCCTGGCCTTCTGGTGATCGCGACATTCGGCATGAATTCGGCCACCTTCACCCTTGGCATTGTCGAAACTTCGGCCACGGTGGTGTTGACGGCGGTGGCGACGATGCCGCTATTTGCTGCCGCTTTGTCGTTTTTTGTGCTGGGCGAACGGCAAGGCTGGCTTGGCTGGCTGGCCATTGTTGCAGCGATGTGCGGTGTGGGGGTAGTTGTCAGCGATGGTGATAATGCTGTTGGCAGTCCCGACGGGTCGGTACTCCTTGGGGCTTTTTTTGGTGTGTTGACCGCATTTGGCTTGGCGCTGACCTTTACGATGGCGCGTAAATATCCACGTCTTGGTATCTTGCCGGCGGCCGCGATCGGCGCCATGATCAGCGGCGCAATCGGCCTGACAATCGCCGGTGCGCCAGCGCTTGACCGTTTGGCAACCGGCGACACGCCCTTATGGACTGTCGGCCTGATGGGGCTGGTGATTTTGCCGCTATCCTTTACCTGCCTCAATCTGGCGCCACGCTATACCAGCGCCGCGGTTGTTAGCCTGTTGATGCTGCTGGAAATGGTGATCGGCCCGTTCTGGGTCTGGCTTGGCACTGGCGAGCGACCTAGCCTTGTGATGATCACCGGCGCCGCTTTTGTGACCATCGTTCTGGTCCTTCAGATCATGCGGACCCAGATTTTGACCAATGATGGCAGATGATCGCCACCGGTCACTGGCTGCTGGTCACTGGCTACTGGTGACTGGCCAATAGTTAATGGGCAGTCGTTAATGGGCAGGCCCTGACAGGGACGAGGCGCGCCAGTTTGCGTCTGGGGTGTCTGGCTCACAGG